>NZ_SNWA01000004.1:0-300000 GCF_004361815.1 Paraburkholderia sp. BL10I2N1
GGTTTCGTGGTCGCTGACGCGATTTGCGCGATTGCTCCACTCCGTCGTGCGTATAAATATCCAAGGCGCAGCACAGCAAAAACGCCCATGCAAGCATCGGATAAGCCGACGACACAGAACCAGAACCAAACAGTGTTTGTCGGTCGGCCTTTCGGCCACAGAAAAATCGTCAGCGCGGCACCCAGGCACTGGACGACGCCGAGGAGCACAAGCCAAACGGGTTTCGAGAGCTGCGGCGGCGCAGGTACCGGAAATCCGCGGCGGTATGCGAGCAAAGTCAATCGGCATCTGGCTATCGGACCGTCGCCCATCAGACACAGCGATGAGGACACTCCCGCACTGGGTCTTGTCTCCATCACGCGAAAGCGGCGTGCCAGCATCCCTGATGCCGCCCCCCTTCCACGATTTCGTTGTCGCCGTGAATCGGACAGGACACAAGGTCGCCCACGCGCGCTGCGCGGCGACCTTTAACCTTGATCCGGTCTGAACCGGTAAGGACCTTTCCGCCGTGACTCGTACTATCACCTTCGTACGCTAATTTCTTCATTTTAATATCCATGTTCAAGCTAATTTGATGAATGCGATGATCAACTTGCTAGCAAAGCCAGCAGCGCGCTTTCATATGCCGCACGCATAGGTTGACGCGCCTTTTGAAATCACCTGAAAATTTGCACTTGCGCGCTTCTTCGTATGGCCTATGTCCGCACCTACCTATTTGGATTCAATATCCTTATACCCTTTTCGTAATGTCGCTGTAGGCCGCCTGATGAATCGAGGCATCGTTACTGCAAATTTTCCGAGAAATTTTCTTGTTGCCGCGATACACAATTATTCCAGCCGAAAATTCTGGACCATCATCCGTCTTCACGGTCTTGTCATAGAGATAATAGGTATATCCAGCCTCGAGAATCTAATATGTGTTCGCCACCGCCAGCGTAAGGGACATTACTAAAATAAAAATGTTACCTTTGTTCGAGCCGCTAATCTGAAACCTCCAATGTCAATTTTCTTCATTGTTCATTGCGATACGTCAAAACGCCAGTATCTTTCATTTCACATAGAGAGGCAGTAGTCCTGTTCAATTTCGCAATTTAAATACAGCTTCTTCTTTCGGCTCCAACACATGCCTTCTGCGTGTGCCGCTGTTGTAAAATTAAAAATAATTGCCAAAAAAAATACGGGGTAAATATTTTCACGATTTCATTCCGTCGAAAGACCCAAAATAGGAGCCACCTTATTGTACCGACTAAGGCGATCAGCATAGCCATTCTGTCCGCCATTCACCAATCTGAGTGACGTCCCTAACAGTTCCGGTGTCTGATGTTCGATTCAAATTACTACGTGACCAGAAGACATATGCAGACTCGACGCCGTACTCCACGTTTGACACGACAAGTTCGGGATGCGCAATGAAGTCCTTTTGGTCATCTGGCACTCGGCGATTATGCTCATCCTGGAAAGACTGATACCCACTCTTACCAGTTATTTGAATAAACCCTCGTCCGCGATACTTGTATCCATCACCGCTTGACTCATCGCCGTTTCCCATTCTGCCTGCGTAGACATAGTTCGCTAGATGCTCTACGTTGTTAGCGTAATATGATTCATGGCTCCACAGTTTGTCTCGCAATCTACCGTGCGCACAGTCGTCACAGGAAGCATTGTAGTTATTCTTACCCCCTTTGCATCCGAAAGTTTTCGCATATTCCGAGGGTTATAGTTCAATCCTTCTTCGGTAACCCGAAAATGTGTTTCGTGAGCGCAGTGCGACAAGAAATGTGCGATTCTTTTCGACGTGTTTACGGAATACGCTTTAGCGTATTTGTTCAAATGCGGCAGCATGCTTGTATAGTGTTCAACTGAATTAGCTGGTTCTACAGCAACAAGCATGTCGAGCGTTATCAATTGCTGTTCGCAAGCAAAGTTCCCCACCAATCCGATCGGATGGATATGAAATACATTCGACGCGGGGAAGCCAGTCAAGCCAGCCTTGACCTCATCCCACCAGACCAGCTTTTTCGATCCGTTTCTGTTCCTCGGCGTGTTCGGCCCGAGGCCCGTGCGTGCCTCGATCGCGGGCAATCAACTGCTTCCATTTGTCGGAATTAGCCCACTCGCTCTCGTGCTGAATGATCAGCCTCGACATACGCAGCGCATTCCACGGGTCTTTCGCCGCGTTGCACAGGTCATCGGCCGCTTGTGTCTGGTCGCCTGCCAGATGCAACACCTGGTAAATCGACGTCATGAGCGGGCTGAGCTTGTCCAGCGAACCCGGGTTCGGCACATCCGCACCGACCGAATAGTCGACGAACCCTTGCGTGGTCGCGAACATCGTATGCGTCGGATCGTGCGCGGCGTCCAAGGGCTGAAAGTCCACCCACTTCCTGTTCAAGTTAGCCCGATCAATGCGCCGCGTTAGCATCGTCGTTTCTCTACGGTTGTGGACGCCACTGGCGCAGTGCGTCTGATAACTGCTTCAGACGCATCCGGTCACGAGCCGAAACAGGATGCACGGTATGGTCCGAGTCGTTTTGCTTCACTATGCCTTTGCTTGTATCGATAACGAGCTTACCGCCTTTAAGCGTCAAATAGGTTGGGTCGTACCGGTTGTGGTCCGGGCCCTTCACCGCTTCTTCATAGTTGAAGGCCCGCACGGGTGTCGTGTCCTTGCCGTACGGCAGACGGCCCAGTACACGCGGCATCGTGAGACCAACGTAGCGCGCATCGTCGGTGTCGCGGAAGCTCTTCCACTTGATGTACTCGGCGCGGTCGAAGTAGTTGCCGATATCCTGAATAGCCGCCACTTCTTCCATCGACTGCTTGCCGAAGAATGCCGCGCCCACCGAGCCGATGAACGGCATGTGTGCGGCTGCCGCCACCTTCGAGATATTACGCAGCAGTGCGATATCCATCGGCGAGTTCGCGAATTCGAAGTCGCTGATCATGGCGCTGATCGGCTGGCCACCCGGCGTGTCGTATTCCTCGATGTACGTGAGGCGATACAGGCCGCTCTGGATCAGCTCCGGCGTATCCTCGAAATCGCGCTGCAGCGCGTCCTTCGACACGTCAAGCACTTCGATGCGCGCGTTGCGACGGAAGTCGGTGCGCGAGACGAGCATCTTGAGGCCACGCCAGCGGCCTTCGAGCGCCTGGAATTCCGGCGTGTGCATCACGGCGTCGAGCTGACGACCGATCTGCCGGTCAAGCTGGCCGATATGGAAATCGAGCAGCGACTTGTCAAGGCGGTCGACCGTCTGGCTCGATTTCGACACAAGCTCGAGGAACGCGCTCATGCCGCGCGCAATGCGCTCGTCGGCCGATGCCTCGGCGAGCATGTCGCTGTCGCGAAACGCTTCGAGCGGGCGCGCCTGGGCGATGGGCTTCAGGTTGATCTTGTCGCACAGCGAGGCATAGACGCTGTCGTGTTCGAGGACAACAGTTTCTGTTGCGCCCGGGCTGGATTGATTCTGGTTCATTGTTCGTCCTGTCTGCGTTTGTGGCGCAACCTGGTTGCGAAAGGCGGTGAAGGCCGTCTTGGGCCGTCGGCGCTCAGGCATGCCCTTCCGGTTGCGTAGCGGCCGTGGCGATCTGCCCCAGTTCGCCGCGCAGCTTGTCAGACAGCCGCTTGTCCTTCAGAATCTTCTCGAACTCGCGACGGAAGGTACCGTTGTCGAGCAGGTTCGATTTCAGGTCGCGCAGCAGGTGACGCATCGCGAGCAGCGCCTGAAGTTCCGGAATCTGGCGCGCGACCTGCTCCGGCTCGAAATCCTTCATCGAACGAAACGACAGGTTCACCGGCAGTTCGGTGCCGTCGCTGGCCAGCGTATTTTCGGCCGCAAACTTCAGGTCCGGTGCATAGTCGGCCAGCACGGCATCGAAGTTGTTCTTGTCGATATTGACTTTCTTGCGCTCGGCCAGTGGCGCGTGCTCACGGCCCGCGCTGAAGTCACCCGCGACGAGCAGCTTGAGCGGCAGTTCGACCTTCTTCTGTGCCCCTCCCGTATGAAGGTCTAGCGTAATTGATACGCGACTTTTCGGGATTTCTCGCTGAAAACTGTCCATTAAGACTCCTTATGAAGTGACGTTCGCGATCCCCGCTGAATTCGCCCGCAGCGATAGGGTATCTGGTGTGACGCTCCTTCGATCATCAGTTGCAACCGCAACTACATAACCATGCTGACTGCACCCCATTGTGCGGTCTCCATTCATGCGGCTTGGTTTACCGCAGCGTATTAGAACGGATTATCGCCAAGGCGTCAAAGAGAATTCGCGACGGAATTACAAATCGGATCGATATTAATAAGATAAGGCATCAATTTTTCACAATGTTTGAATTTTTATGAACGTGAATCTACTCGTGCCTCGAAGTGCGCGTGACGTCCAACGCTGCTGATTTTTGGGTATATTCTTGGCTTCCACCAAGACCCAGTTAGGTTTACTAACGCACTTTCTCTGTAATGCCGCGCGCATATTAATGGTAAAAACGTTAATTGGATTTAACAAATCTTATTTCCATAAAAATATATGCATGGGGTATACAGATATCCGATATCGCGTTTAGAATCCGCCGATTGAAAGCAGTACAAAATGCGCAGACGACCAACACATGCGAATCGACAAACCACTCTGGCACGACGGCCTCATCCTCTCGCAGCAGCACTTCCAGCAACAGGACCGGTGGACGGAATTTGCCCTGCAGCAGCTCGTTGCCGCGGCTTTTGCCGACCCATGGGGAACGCTCCGGGTCGAAGTCGACGAGGAAGCACTCGCGACGGGACGGCTGAAACTTACCCGCCTCAAGGGGCGTTTCCCCGACGGCACGCCTTTCGACACGACGGTGGCTGACGCGCTCCCGGGAGTGCGTGACCTCGGCCAGGGCATTCCCGCCGACCGCCAAAGCGTTGTCGTGTTCGCCGCGCTTGCACTCCTGGATGCCAACGGCAACAACTGCCGCCTTGATGAGACCTCACTCGCGCGTCCGCGGCGTTCGTATCGTGAATTTGCGAAGGTCATGGACCTGAACGGCACGAATGAGGTTGAAATTGCGACAGAGCGTCACGCGATCCGGCTGCTCTTCGATTTTGAGCCGCATGCCGATGACACGGTATGCGCCATCGCACGGCTCACGCGCGCGACCAACGGCCAGTTCCAGGTCGATCACCGGTTCGTGCCCCCCTGCCTGACGCTCGCCAGTCACCCGCTCCATATCGAGCGGATCAACCGCCTTGCAGACATTCTGCAGGCAAAAAGTCTCGCACTGGGCTCGCGCCGCAGCGAGCGCATCGAGCAGGTCGCGGAATACGGTGTCGCCGATGCCCAGCTCTTCTGGCTGCTGCACTGCATTCACGCGGCGTGGCCGCATCTGCGGCTTTATGCCTCGCATCCGGCCCGCCCGCCTGAGCACCTATATATCACGCTCGCCGAACTCGCCAGTGCACTGATGACGTTCTCCACCGGGGCCCGGCTCATTGATATCCCGGCATATGACCATGCACGGGCTGACGAGGTATTCGCGAAGCTCGAGTCGAAGATCCGCGAACTGCTGGATGCGATCATTCCGTCGCGTGTAGTGTCGATCGGCCTCACGCGCAAAGGCCCGACAACCTGGACGGGCCAGTTTCTTGACGAGCGCATCACCGCAGGGGCCGCGGACTGGTACCTCTCGGTCAATGCGCCGATGCCGGTATTCGAACTCGTCGAACAGTTCCCGCGATTGTGCAAGATCGGTGCACCCGATGATGTCGAGCACATCATCAATTCGGCACTGCTGGGTATTCCGCTCAAGGCCGTGCAACGGGTGCCCGGCGCCATTCCGGTGCGACTGGACAATCAGTACTTCGCACTCGACTCCACGAGTACTGTGCACGCGAAGATGCTCGCTGCCCGGGCCTGTCAGGTCTACCTCCCGGCATCCGTGCCCGACGCCACCCTCGAACTGTATGCGGTGCTGCGCTCATGACAATCCTGACTTCCCGCCATTCCGGCGATAGTGGGCCAGCCCTGATGGGTAGCGCGCCGGCCGCCGACCGCGTCAGCAGTGCTGGAATACGCGATCTGCTGCGAGACACGGCACTGCTTGTCACGTCACTCGCGCCGGGTGGAACGGTAACGGACGCCGCGGCGTTTCGCGACCGGTGCCGGCAGCTCATCGGAAATTTTTCGGACTCGCTCACGCACCGAGGTTACCCCGAGGACGTACGGCTGGAAGCGATGGTTGCGCAGTGCGGACTGCTTGACGAAACGGCGCTGCGGGAGCTGGGTGACGAAGCCCGTTCAGGATCTCAGGATCGCCCACATCTTTTCGCTGAATCGCGCTTGTAAACTGAGTCAGGCGATGTTAACTTGCGTGTATTGCCTGTAAAACGACACGCCGTTGCCTTCCATAGACGATAACGCTGACTGGGCCGATACCGAATTCGGTGCGGCCAATCTGGGCGATGCCCGTTTGACGAGCCGACTGGTCGCGCTGGCGCGACGGTTGGCAAGTAGTCCTGATTGCCCATTCCCGCGCTCGCTCAATGCCGCCGAGCTCAAGGCAGCCTATCGTTTTTTCGACAACGAACAGGTCGATACGGATGGCGTACTTGCTCCGCACATTGAACAGACCCTGCGGCGCATGACCCGCATACCGGTCGTGCTTGCGGTGCAGGACACGACCGAATTCAACCTGAGCCACCTCAAAGCGACCGAAGGACTGGGCTACGGCACGGGCAACGCTTCGCGCGGCTTCATGCTGCACAGCCTGCTGGCCGTCACGCCAGAAGGTTTGCCGCTGGGTGTGCTGGGTATGAAGACCTGGGTGCGACCCGACGCGCAATTAGGCAAGAAGCAGCAGAGAAAGCACCTTCCGGTTGCAGACAAGGAGAGCGTCAAGTGGCTCGAAGGCATCGCGCATCTGGGCGCCCTCAAGGCACGCTGTCCCGAGACCCTGGTGATTGGAATCGGTGACCGGGAAAGCGACCTCTACGAAGTGTTCACGGCCGAGCGTCCGCGAGGCGTTGAGTGGCTGATCCGAGCCAAGTCGGATCGCAAGACCGTCAACCCCGAGCACTCCCTCTGGGAGGCCGTTGCCGCGACCGCCCCGCTGGGCGAAACGGAGTTACAGGTCCCGCCAGTGGGTAATCAACCCAGGCGCGTCGCCCGTCTGACACTGCGGTGTACGCCAGTGCGACTGAGGCCTCCGCAACGGCCTTCATCCCGGCTCGCCGAGGTCACAGTCTATGCGATCCACGCCCTTGAAACCACGCCGCCGGCGGACATCGAGCCGCTCGAATGGATGCTGCTCAGTTCCGTGCCGACGATCACGTTTGAGGACACCCTTGAACGACTCGGCTGGTATGCCCGCCGATGGACGATTGAGTCGTGGCACCGCGTACTGAAGAGTGGCTGCAGCATTGAAAAGCGTCAGTTCGGCAACCTTGAGCGGTTCGTACGGTCGACCGCGCTATTTGCGGTGATCAGCTGGCGCATCATGTACGCGACGTTGCTGGGTCGTGCCGATCCGGACCTGTCGTGCGAAGTCCTTCTGCAACCAGACGAATGGCGCGCGCTTCATAGCCGCACCCATCGCACGTCAAAACCACCGACTGCAATACCTTCACTCGGTGAGGTCGTGCTGTGGATTGCAAAACTCGGTGGGTACCTGAACCGCAAGCATGACCACCCACCCGGTCCCACCGTCATGTGGCGTGGATTTCTCGTCCTGCACGAGATCACCGAGATGTATCGCATCTTCAGGCAAGACGAATAAGTTGGCTCACGAAAAATGTGGGTGATCCTGAGGTTCAGGATGGGGGCTGAAGCCGTTGCAGGTCGAGCATTTCAAGCTGCACGATGCGGGCGAGCGCGTCATCGATTGCCTCGAAGTGCGTCTGCGTGAGGCATCGCCCAACGCCGACCTGCTCGAGTGCTATTCAGCAATCCTCGGCATGGGGTTCATGGGCCGTTATGCCCGCGATGGTGACGCGAAGCGCGCCGAGCTGGTTGCCGCGCTCAATACGCGGCTGCAAAAGCTTCGTCCCGCTGTCGAGCAGCCGTTTATCGCGGACCACGCGGGGCGGCGCCTGTCCGACTGGTTCTACCGGCTTTCGCCGTGGGCCATTGCAGGTCTAGCCTGTGTGGCCGCAGTGACCGTGTGGGGAGGGTGGAACGTGGCCCTCGACGCACAGCTCGCGCACATCACGTCCGCGAAGGTCAGCCGTCAGTGAAATCTGATCTGCCCATTCTGACTGCAGCGACAACCCGCGCACCGGATTCAGGCCACGAAGGGCTGGGCTACCCGGTTCGGCTGATGGTCGTGCTGGCGTGTGCGTTGGCCCTCACGGTCATCGGGCTCGTGGCACAGCCGGAGCGGGGGATGGCCTGGATGCTCACGGGCCTGATTGTGATCGCAGCCCTCCTGCTCATCTACCTGCGCACCCGGATGCTCTGGCGTGCGCGGGGCCAGGGCGCCCACGTGCTGGCCGCGCTCGGCGAAGCAACCGGGGACATTCCGGTCAGGCTACGCACACGCATGCCACTCGTGCTCGTCACGGGCGACGATCTGCCCGCGCTCTTCAACCGGCACGATGGGGAACGCTTTGCGCATGTTGGCGACGGCGCGATCTGGGTGCGGGTAGACCGGCCGCAGGACCTGCCGCGCCTGGCGGTTGCCGTCAGGCAGTGGCGCGATGGCCGTGCCCCGGATGGGGTCCTGCTGTCGGCGGTACCGGCCCGGTACACGGACGCCGACTTGCTGACGCAGTCACTGCGTGTGGTACGTCAGGCCGTCGCGGACGCCGCGCGCATGCTCGGCTCAGGTCCCTTGCCGGGATACGTCGCAATCTATCAACGACTGACGACTGCACCGGCTGACATCGCGACGCCACAGTGGTACGGCGTTTCTTCCTCGCAGCGCATGACCGGTGCGCAGCGCTTCGAGTCCTTGATCCGCGCGGCCGAAAGCGAGGCTCAGCTAGTGGCGAACGGTCGCGTGGCGGTCGCACGCGCTGCCGGCCTTGCGTCGATCGCTGGCTGGACGCAGCGGGTTGTGATCCACGCCCTCACGGACCGGCAGCAGCCCGCCACGCTATGGGCACTGTTTGGCGCCGGCTGGATCGACTGCGGGCCGGGGGGTGGACCGGGCAATCCGTGGGCGCGCGATGTCGAAATGCAGACCCGCGTCCTGCGAGCCCCGGCCGCGGCTTCGCCCACGCCGTGGCCACTGCCTCAACCGCTGATCGCGGCCATGCCACAGCGCCGCTGGATGTCGCCGCGTCTGGCCGCCCTCGCCCATGCGCTTGCGTTGTTTGCCTGCGCGGCCGCGTTCGCGCTCTTCTTTTCCGGCAGGAACAACCAGACGCTGCTCACGCGCATTGGTGCGGATCTCGACCGCTATTCGATGATCCCGGCCGCGCATGACGCCGCACGGCGTGACGCCCTGCAGGCGCTGGTGGCTGACCGGGATGAACTTGACCGCTACGGGCGGGTCGGTGTTCCACTCAGTCTATCGTTCGGCATGTACCGGGGTGGGCGGGCGATCCCGGCGCTCAACGACGCGATCGCTTCGTATGTGCCGCCTCCTCCGCCCCCTCCGCCTCCGGCTGTTGTGACGCTTAACAGCATGTCGCTGTTCGACAGTGGCCGCGCACAGCTCAAGGATGGCTCGACGCGCGTGATGGTCGACGCACTCGAGATGATCAAGGCACACCCGGACAAACGGATTCTGGTCGCCGGCTACACCGACAATGTGGGCAATCCGGAGCGCAACCTGAAGCTCTCGACGGCGCGTGCAGAGGCTGTACGCGACTGGCTGATCGAGGCCTCCGGCATTCCTGCCACACAGTTCGCGATACAAGGTTACGGTGACACGCGTCCCATTACCGGGAACGACACCGAAGCGGGTCGCGCGAAAAACCGCCGTGTGGAGATCACGCTGGTTCCAGATGCGCCTCATGGTTGACGCTCGATCAATTTCGCCCCCGGAGCATCCGCTTCGGGAACTCAAGGCTCGGGGGCTGGCTCCGGGCAATCGTCGCAGTACAAAGAAGGGAGTAAAAATGGCAATTCCGGCATACATGTGGCTCAAGGACGACGGCGGCGCCGACATCAAGGGCTCGGTGACGGTTCAGGGCCGTGAAGGCAGCGTCGAACTTACTGAGTTCGAGCATGGCGTGAACATCCCGACCGACGGGAATAGCGGCAAGCTGACCGGAACGCGCGTGCACAAGCCGATCAAGTTGACCAAGGAAACCGATGCGTCGACGCCGTACCTGTACAAGGCGGTGACGAGCGGCCAGACGCTGAAGTCGGTCGAGATCAAGTGGTACAAGATCGACGACGCGGGCAAGGAGAAGGAATACTTCAACACGAAGCTCGACAACGTGAAGATCGTCGCGGTCAATCCGAAGATGCTCGACATCAAGATCCCGGACTACGAGAAGCACAATCACCTCGAGGAAGTCGAGCTGCGCTACGAGACGATCACCTGGTCGTACAAGGACGGCAACATCATCCACAAGGATACCTGGAACGAGCGTTCCTGATCCTTGTTACCCGTGGTCTGGAGGTTGTCATCCCCGGCGGCCTCCTATGCCAGTCCGCTTTCGCGGACTGGCTTTTTTGCTGCAAGGAGTGGCCACTTCCAGCGGTCACTCCTCTCTTTCCTTGCGCTCCTGCGCGAGCAGCCCGAACATGACCCTGCACAACGACCGAAGCACATCTCCCCGGGACACCAGCCAGCTTCTGCGCCGGCTCAATCCACACTGCGCGAAGGCGCTTGAAGCGTCCGCGAGCCTGTGCCAGACACGGCTCGCGGACGAGATTTCGGTCGAGCACTGGCTGCTCAAGCTGATCGAGGCCGGAGACGGTGATATCCCAGCGATACTGAACCACTATGATCTCGACGTGGACGCGGTATGGGATGCCCTGCTCGCGGCCATCGAGCACACCCCGCGTAACCTGCGTGGCCGCCCCAGCCTCTCCCAGCAACTCGCGCACGTCCTGCAGGAAGCCTGGTTTCATTCGTCTTCCGATGCAGGGGATTCGGCAATCCGTTCCGGGCATGTCCTGCAGGCGATTGTTGATGCGCCGCAAGTCCTTCGCACGCCCAAGGCATGGCAGCTGCTGACGGTCAGCAGCGCACAGATCCAGCGTCTGCTGCCGCGCCTGGGGCAGCGTTCATGTGAGGACCAGCCTGAAGAGCCAGCAGCGGTGCAGGGAGAAGCGGCAGCAGCAACGCAAACTGGTGTAGCGTCGGCCGCGCCAGACTCGAAGAAAGTACGGACGTCCCAGCGCAACGTAGAAGGCGATGCCCTCGGCCGTTTCGCAATCGACCTGACGGAGAAGGCAAGTCGCGGCGAAATCGACCCTGTCTTTGGCCGCGATCGCGAGATGCAGCAGATGGTCGACGTGCTCGCGCGCCGCCGCAAGAACAACCCTATCCTCGTGGGTGAGCCGGGCGTGGGCAAAACCGCGCTCGTCGAGGGCCTCGCGCTACGTGTGGCCGAAGGCACCGTGCCCAACGTAATCCGCGACGTGCGCATCCTCACGCTTGATCTCGGGCTGCTGCAAGCAGGCGCGGGCGTGAAGGGCGAGTTCGAGCAGCGCCTGAAAAACGTGGTTGACGAGGTGCAGGCCTCGCCCGAGCCGATCCTGCTCTTCATCGACGAAGCGCACACGCTGATCGGCGCGGGCAACGCCGCCGGCGGCGCCGACGCGGCCAACCTGCTCAAACCCGCGCTCGCGCGCGGCGAACTGCGCACGATCGCCGCGACCACCTGGTCGGAATACAAGGAATATTTCGAGCGCGATGCGGCGCTCGAGCGCCGCTTCCAGTTGATCAAGGTCGACGAACCGGACGACGAAGCGGCGTGCCTGATGCTGCGGGGCCTGAAGGACCGCTATGCGAAGTATCACACCGTGCACATCCGTGACGAAGCGCTGGTGGCAGCAGTCAAGCTCTCGCGCCGCTACATCCCTGCACGGCAGTTGCCGGATAAGGCTGTCGACCTGATCGACACGGCAGCAGCGCGCGTGCGCATGGGCCTCGAATCGCCGCCGGCGGAACTGCAGCGCGCCCGTGCCGCAGTCTCAGCGCTCGAGCTTGAGCGCGCGACGCTCGCCTCGGACGAGCGGACTGGCGTTGATACCGTCAAGGCACGGCGTGACAGCCTGAACGCTGCGTTCGAAGAGGCACACAACGAACTGACGAGCCTGCAGGCACGTTACGTCTGCGAACTCGAACTGGTGCATCGGATCCACGACTGCGGACCTTCTGATGACGGCGGAGCTAGCGTCGTTGATCGACCGAAACTTGACAAAGCCAGACAGCTGCTCGCCACTGCACAAGGCAAGTCGCCGCTGGTTTTCGTCGACGTCGACGCGCAGGCGATCGCACGCGTGGTCGCCGAGTGGACCGGCGTGCCGGTCGGCAGTCTGGTCGAAGACGAACTCCGGAGCCTGCTCACAATCGAGGAAACGCTCGCGAAGCGGATCGTGGCGCAGGACGAGGCGCTGGCTGCCCTCGCGGAAAGCCTGCGCACCGCGAAGGCGGGCCTGAAGAACGAACATGCACCGCTCGGCGTATTCCTGCTCGCGGGCCCTTCGGGGGTCGGCAAAACGGAGACCGCGCTCGCGCTCGCGGACCTGCTCTTTGGGGGCGAAGCTGCACTCACGACGATCAACATGTCGGAGTATCAAGAGTCGCACACGGTTTCACAGCTCAAGGGTTCTCCGCCAGGCTACGTTGGCTATGGTCGGGGCGGCGTCCTGACCGAGGCGGTGCGCCAACGACCATACAGCGTCATCCTGCTCGACGAGATCGAGAAAGCTCACCGCGACGTGCTGGACATCTTCTACCAGGTGTTTGACCGCGGCAGCATGCGCGATGGCGAAGGTCGCGAAATCGATTTCCGCAACTGCGTGATCCTGATGACGTCCAATCTCGGCAGCGCCCAGATCGACGACGCCACGACGGACAACCCGGCGATCGCGCAGACAGCACTCCTCGAAGCGATCCATCCGCAGCTTGTGGCGCACTTCCAGCCAGCGCTCCTCGCGCGTTTCCAGACGCTGGTTTACCGGCCGCTCGATGTGGCCGCTCTCGCCGCCATCGTGCGCCTGAAGCTTGGAAAGGTCGCCGAACGCCTGCGCCGGCAGCATGATGTTGAGCTGGTCTGCGACGACTCGCTCATCGGGGCGATGGCCGAGCTGTGCCTTGCGCGCGAATTCGGCGCGCGCAATGTGGACGCGTTCCTCAACCAGCGTGTTCTGCCCACAGTCTCGCGCGAGCTGCTCACACGCATGGCAAACGGTGCTGCGCCCGCAAAGATCGCTTTGTCCAGCTCGCCTGACGGCAATCTGACGATCGACTTCATCGATCGTGGTGACACTGCTGCGCAAGCTCCAGCGGCCGGATTGTCGGTTGACTGAACGGGGATCGACATGCCCGCAGGACCATCCCTCTATGACATGCTGCTCGGCCAGATTGACGGTGAGCCGCTTGGGAACTACGACGACAAGACACTGGAGATCCTGAGCGTTCAGGCCAACATCCGGCGCATCCTCAACACGCGCGCAGGCGCGCTCAAGCACGTCCCCGACTATGGGCTGCCCGACCTCACCGAGATATACAGAAATCTGCCCGCATCGGTTCACGATCTGCGCAACCAGATGGAGAGCACCCTGCTGAAATTCGAGCCGCGCCTGCGTGCGGTCGAAATCGAGATTGACGAGAGGCCGGATCCGGGTCTGCTGGTGAGCTTCATCATGATCTGCCACCTCCGGAAGGCAGGGCTGGTCCGTTTCGGGACGCATTTCGAACCGCCGGGCCGCATGCACGTCAGGCGTCTGGTGAACCCCGACCAGACCCGGTAACTGGCGTTGGCAGCCATGCGCGGCAGGACGCTCCCGTCAGGCTCAGTCCACACATCAACTGCAGGCAGGATGCTCGAGGGTGGGCGGCTGTCAAAAAACGGTCGCTGGAAGCTGACGCGAAGTCTGGTAGAGAACGGTCGTTCCGGTGGCTATGCCGCGCCTGTCCCGCTCTCTGCGTGTGCCAACGCCAGCGCCAGCCGTGCCCCGACCTCGGCATTGTGTTTCACGAGCGCGATGTTTGTCGCGAGGCTACGTCCACCCGTCAGCGCCTTGATGCGAGCCAGCAGGAAGGGTGTCACGGCCTTACCGGTGATTGCTTGCGCAGTGGCCTCGGCAAGCGCCTGCTGAATCAGCGCGTCGGTCTCTTCGAACGTCATCGCTGCCGCTTCCGGCACCGGAGTGCTCACCAGTACACCGCCCTTGAGGCCCAGGTCCCACTTGGTGCGGATGAAGCGTGCCTGCTCCGCCGCGTCGTCCAGCCTGAAGTCCGCGCGAAAGCCGCTGTCGCGCGTGTAGAACGCAGCGAAATTGTCTTGCTCGCAACTGAGCACCGGCACACCGTGCGTTTCCAGGTATTCAAGTGTGAGCCCGATGTCCAGGATGGACTTCGCACCGGCGCAGACCACCGCCACCGACGTCTTCGCCAGTTCCTGCAGGTCGGCTGAGATGTCAAAAGTTTCCTGCGCGCCCCGGTGCACGCCGCCAATGCCTCCAGTAACGAAGACCTCAATGCCGGCCAGCGCGGCACATATCATCGTGCCAGCCACTGTCGTGGCGCCGAGCCTGCCGCCGGCCAGCACGGCCGGCAGGTCGCGGCGGCTGACCTTGTGTACCTGGTCCGAGCGGCCGAGCAGTTCCAGCTCGTCGTCGGAGAGACCGATGTGGATTCGCCCTCCGATCAGCGCGATGGTCGCGGGCTCCGCTCCCACCTCGCGGATCAAGGCCTCCACTTCGCGCGCCGTGCGAACGTTCTCTGGGTAGGGCATGCCGTGGGCGATGATAGTCGATTCCAGCGCCACGAGCGGGCGGCCGGCGGCCTGTGCAGCAGCTACAGGCTCGCTGCAGGTCAACCAGGAGTGTGCAAGGTGAGCAGCCATGTCGATGCTCTCGGTGGTGTGATTCAGTGAAGTATGCAGCACAAAGGATGATCCACGGTTCGCTGTGCAAGCGCGGGGCGTCATTGCCACTTGCCTGTTGCCTTGCAGCCGTCCCGGGCGCCGTCAGCGCGAAGCTCGCGACGACACGCATGGACACAAGCGGTGGCGAATGCAGCTAAACTGGCTGAGCTACGGAAAAGATCGGTGGATCGGGCTCAAGGCGATGAAATTCACCAGGTTGATGTTGCGTCTCGCCGTTGCGTGCCTGATTGTCTTCGCAGGAGTCGCCATCTTGCAGGATCGTTTTATCTACTTTCCTGAGAAGGCGGCAATCGGGGACGTCGCTTCCGGCGGACTTCGCGCCTGGCCGACATCTGAGGCGTTCCGGGGCCTCGTGGCCGAGCCAGCCGGATCCGCGCGCGCCACTGCCATCGTCTTTCATGGCAACGCGGGGCATGCCGGACACCGCTCGTTCTATGCCGAAGCGCTCACCCGGCTCGGGCTGCGCGTGATCCTCGCCGAATATCCAGGCTACGGGCCGCGCGACGGCATGCTGGGCGAAAAGAGCCTGGTCGCTGATGCCCAACAGACCATCGCGCTGGCGCATCGCCTCTATGGCGCGCCGCTGCTGCTCATCGGCGAATCGCTCGGGGCCGGCGTGGCGGCCGCGGCCGGCTCGCGTGAACGCGACAAGATAGCTGGCTTGCTGCTCATCACGCCATGGGATCGGCTCGAGCACGTCGCCGCCTGGCACTATCCGTGGCTGCCCGTAAAGTGGCTGCTGCGCGACCGATACGACAGCGTGACCCACCTGGCGTCGTTCGGCCGCCCTGTTCTCGTCGTGGTTGCGGAACGCGACAGCATCGTCCCCCCGCGCTTCGGCGAAGCGCTCTACAACTCGCTGGCCGAACCGAGACAACTGATGGTGGTGAAGGCGGCTGAACATAACGACTGGATTGGCCGCGTCGACGAAACCTGGTGGCGGGAGGCGATCGGCTTCCTGCTCACACCTCCGCATTGAAATATGAAATCACGCTCTGTCCCGTCCAGCAGGGAACGCTTCTATATCCTCGATGCGAAGAACAGACCTGTCGAGGTGTTCGACCGCGGCGAGTGGTCGCGCTGGATGACTGAGAACGAACTGATCTTCCGCCGCACACTGCTGGACGAATCCGGTGTGACGGTCACGACCCGCTTCCGCGGTGTGTCCGAACCGAAAACCGGGGAGGCTTCGCTGTTCGTGACACGCGTCGCCGGAATGGAAGCGCGAGACAACCAGAGCTACGGAGCACGGACGGTCGATGAGGCGCTGGAGCAGCATGAGCTCATCGTGCAGAAAATCCTCCGGATGCTGACCAGGAAGTGATCGCCACAGCGCAACGACTCTGCGAGCGTACGACGCTGTGGCGAACGTTGCGGATTGCGCCTCGGCCGTGGGGTGCACAGTTCTGGCACACCTCCCTGTCAGGCTAGCGATAGTTAACAAAGTTGATGATGTCATTGAGGAACCACGGCAGAATCAATTGCGTATCGGGATAGCTGACACCGACGCTGAGCCTCGGTGGCTTTGAGGTGGAGTCACCGGGCGTCGTACCGTCGGTAGCGTGCAGAATGTAGGTATCCGTTTCGGCCGGACCTGGCCGGGCGGTCTGATTGTTCGCGGGCGACAATGTCGAGGAGCAGCCGGCGGTGAGCACGACGAGGGCCGCTGCGAAGCAAAAGGGCTTCATAATGGTGTGAACTCCAGCAACGTTGCTTTGACAATATGGCCGATGACGAATTCGTCCTGGTACGTGGCTGGATTCTGCCAAACGCAGGACGCGCCTTCCAACCCGAATGGGACTGCAATCCTCCTCCAGCTCGAAACGCAATCCGGATCCAGGCGATCTACACTAGCCTTGCTTTCTCTGAGAGGCTTCGCGTCCTCGGCGGAGCCCGTTGCTGATCGTTAGCTTATAACTAACGGTACTAATGACATGGCAGCGGCAAATTTTGAAAAGAGGACCGATGATGCCGATACGTGGAATTACATCATGCCATGCAACCGACCCGGCGGGCATGTCAACGGATCCCGCCAGCGAGCGGAGCCCCGTCACGCAGGGAAGGGAGCGGGCGCATGGGATTTTTTTACACACCGGCTGGAGGAGCGCGGGAACCTGGGTATGGTCGCGCTTCCGGGCTCTGGAGTCGGTGAGGGCTTTTTATGAACCATTGAGCAACCTGCTCGGCGACCTCAGCCTCGCCGATATTCCCGCCATACGGCCTACGTCGGCCTCCGGTCACCCGCCACTCGGTACGCCTTACTACGAAGAATACCGGTCGTTCATGCAGGAGCGCGGGCGCGGTGTGGTCGGGTACCGGAAGCGCTTCGGTATCGATCGTTTTGGATGCGTGCCGGACGACGAATTTCCGGCACTGCGAGCCTATTTGCAAAATCTCTGCGACCGGTCGATCGATCAAGGCAAAATGCCAGTCTTCAAGTTTTGTCGCTCTCAGGGTCGTTTGCCGTGGCTCAAGAGCGCGTTTCCGCAAGCGGTGCACGCAGTTGTCTTGCGAAACCCCGCATCGCAGTTCGCATCTGGGTGGCTGTTAAGGCAGGAATGGAACAACCCGTTCTTTGTTGCTGCACCATTTCGCGTCTTGGGTCTCAACCAGGCCGAACCCGTTGTAAAGCAGGTCATCGAGACGTGTGGAGTGAGCTTGCCGTCGTTTGCTTGCGCTTCGGTCGAAGAGTATGCGGCACTTTGCGAACAGTATGCGCGTACGGCCGAAAGTAGCAATGCATACCGGGCGTTTGTGGCGTTGTGGATTCTCTGCGCTTCGCGAATAGTAGACGGTGCGGATCTGTTAATCGACATGGATCGGGTCGGGCAGTCTCCTGCGTACGCCTCCGAACTGCGCGCACAGTTTCGTGCGCAGGCCAACGTGACGCCAGATTTTAGTGGCGCGCGAGACCTGGTCGACGAGACGAAGCGATGCGCGACGCGGATAAAGGGAATAGACGGTCGATTGATACGGTCCATTAATTTTTCGGCGCAAAAGTTCCTGCTGTCGCAAATCGACGGTTCGCATGATTCGCAGACAGGCGTGGCGAAGGTTATCCGCGAGAAGCTCTCGCTTGCCGACGAAATATCTGGGCAGTGGCGCTAGGCATTCCGGGGAACCCGCCCGGCGCTATCCATCTCCCTAAAGTCGAAAGCACGGACACGAAAGGCTATCAAGCTGCGGCGCTCCATCAATGCAGAGCAGTGAGCAGGGACACCTGTTACTGGTTGCCTGCAAAAAGCATCCGGATTTCGTCGGCCAGCCACTCCCGCAGCACACACACCTTCGGGTGACGTTCGTTACCCGCGCGATACACCAGATCGTAGCCGAGCGCCACGCCTTCTCCCCGGATGGCCGCTTCAACGGCCATGCTGCCGTGACCGTAAGCCGGACCACGGCTGCTGCGGAGGATGTCTACCCCGGCCAGCGCGAACCATTGCTTCCAGTTGGCTCGCATGCGGTCCTCATGCAGCAACATGCAGCCCGCCATGCTCGCAATGGATGAGAACCGCCCATCGCAGCCCGGTAGGCCGGGCTGCAAACCGGCGTCACAGTTTCTTTCATTATCCGCTCGGCCACGACCCCAGGGTAACGGCCGCCGCCGTAGCGGACGGCCGCATCGGCCTGTCCGTCGCTCAGGTCGACGTTAATATCCGTAACGTCCAGATGAACGTCCAGTTCCGGATAGCGTGCCTTCAGCCGGTACAGACGTGGCGCCAGCCACTTGCTCGCAAACGACACGCTCGTGCTGATCGTCAGGCGCGTCACGCTGTCTTGCGCGCGGATGCGTTCGGCCTCCCTCGTGAGTTCGCCCAGCAAACGGCTGACGGCCGCCAGGAATTCGGCTCCCTCGTCGGTCAGGACAATACGGCGCGTCAGGCGCCGAAACAGCTCGACACCGAGATACTCCTCGAGCGGCGGGATGGCCGGCGATGCAACAGGCCTGGCCGGTGCACGAAGGCCCGTTGCCTGTTCGAGCTGTAGGGTAAATGCGCTTGCGCCCGTGATGAGCTCATGCCCCTTGCGTACCGCTCCCTCTCGCGTTACGTTGGCAACAATTCGGCCAGCCAATGGGAAGTGGTGCGATGCAAAACCTCATCCAGATCGCGTGCGCAGCCTGCCTCGTCGTAGCAACCGCTGCGACGGCGCAAACCCCAGCCTCACAACCCTCTGCGGGCGGGACACCCGACAAGATCCCGTTCGACATTCCCTATGGCAATGCGATCGGTCTGGACACCGCGAAAAGCTTGCTCGCAATTGCAGAAGCCGAAGCGAAGAAACACAACTGGAAAATGAACATTGCTGTCGTCGACACGCATGGCGAACTCCTCGCGTTCGAACGCATGGACGGTGCGCAGTACGCGTCGATCGCAATATCGCAGAACAAAGCCCGCACGTCGGCAAGATTCCGTCGTGAGACCCGGGCCTTCTACAACCAGTTTGAGACCGGACATGCATACGTGAGCACCCTGGATGCGGGGCTAGTGGCATCGCCGGGAGGGTTCCCGCTCGTACAAGGAGGAAAGCTTGTGGGCGCTATCGGCTGTAGTGGCGGGACAGGCGATCAGGACGCTTCTGTGTGTAAGGTCGCCGCCGATACGATCAACTAGCGGAACGCCCCTGTCCTCAGCGGCCGGCGACGACGCAAAAAAGCGTTGGCCGAACATGTCGGAAAAGCGATGGCTCGTATGGCCACCGCGCCTTAGCTGGAGGGACGTTTGACCCAGAACGTCCCTGCCTGGGCGTTAGAGGACCATGCCGCCTGAGACCTCGATGCGCTGCCCGTTTATCCAGCGGTTGTCATCCGAAAGCAGCGCCGCGATCATCGGGCCAATGTCCTCGGGTTCGCCGACGCGGCCGAGCGCGGTCATGTCCGCCACGCGTTTGTTCACTTCGGGATTGTCGCGCACCATGCCACCACTGAAGTCGGTCGCGACTGCGCCCGGGGCGACGGTGTTGACGGCAATCCAGCGTGCACCGAGTTCTTTCGCCATATAGCGGGTCAGCACTTCGACAGCCCCCTTCATTGACGCATACGCGGAAGAGCCGGGGAGCGTTACGCGGGCCAACCCCGAAGAGATGTTCACGATCCGCCCGTTGTCGTTGATGAATGGCAGAAGTTTTTGCGTAAGGAAGAACACGCCTTTGAAATGGATGCGGTAGACATGGTCCAGTTCGTCCTCGGTCGTCTGATCGAATGCATTGTGCAGCGAGGTTCCCGCATTGTTGACGAGGTAGTCAAAACGCTTGGCTCGCAGGCTGGCCAGTGCTTGCTGAACATCCTGCACGAACGGGTCGAACGAACTAACGTCGCCGGTGTCGAGTCGCAGCGCAATGGCGCGACGCCCTGTTTCCTGGACCGCGGCAACCACGTGCCCGGCTTCTGCGCGATTCGAGTGGTAGGTAAAAATCGAATCGACGCCACGTCTGGCGAGACTGAGCACCGTATTTCGGCCAATACCGCGGCTGCCGCCGGTAACGATCGCAATCCGTGGACTTGAAGTAGAGGTGATTTCGGTGGGCATTGCGCGCTCCTGTAGTTTGGCGTGGGGGTAACGATAGCCCTGCCGTCAGATCGGTTGAATGCCGGAACTCACCAGTTTCTTGCCTAATCCTGCTCGGCCGACTATAACGTCCGGGAACACCGACACCGAGAGACCTGGATATGTCCGATGCGCTGATAGACGCAGTGACCCGCTACACGGATGCGCAAACGGGGGAAAGCCCGTTTGTAACGGCGGTTGAAGGACTTACGATTCTCCGTTCGAACCAGGAGACCCGGCCCAATCACCTGATTCACAAGCCGGCGCTTTGTATCGTCGTCCAAGGCGCAAAATGGACGACGTTCGGCGACAGGCGGTTCGACTACAGGGCGGGACAGGCGCTGGTCGTCAGTGTGGAGACGCCAGCGTTCGGCCGGGTCGTCGAAGCGAGTCCCGAGAAGCCGTTTCTTGGCGTCATCATCGAATTCGATCTGGCAACCATGCGTGAAGTGATGGAAGCGTTGGATACGCTTCCGAAATCCAGCGGTGACGCCCGTTCGGGGGTCTTCGTTACGAATTTCGATGGACCGCTGGGCGACTGTGCGCTGCGTATGGTTCGCCTGCTCGATACGCCCAACGCAATCCCAATGATCTATCCGCTGCTCATGCGTGAGATCAGCTACTGGCTCTTGACCGGGCCACGAGGCGGCGAGATCGCGGGGCTGGCGCTGTCCAGCAGTCGTTCACAACGCGTGATCAGTGCAATCCATGCGTTGCGTGAACGCTTTGCAGAACCGGTGCGCATCGAGGATCTGGCGCGCACTGCCCAGATGAGCCCTTCGGCGTTCCATCGAGAGTTCAAGGCGCTGACGTCGATGACGCCGCTGCAGTACCAGAAGCAGCTTCGCTTGCTGGAGGCGCGCCGCTTGATGACAACTGATACTGCTAACGTCGAAACCGCCGCGTTTCAGGTCGGTTATGAAAGCCCTTCGCAATTCAGTCGGGAATACTCGCGCATGTTCGGGGCGCCACCGCGACGCGAGGTTGTTGCACTAAAAAGGGCTGCTTCGTAAGCCGGCAGGGACCGTGCATTTTGCCTGTCAGGTCCGGTTGATCGCTGTTCCGGCGGCTCTTGCTGCCCGAACTACGGTCGCGCGGAGCTATGTCGGGCGTCTCTTCATGGCCGGACTGAAACCGTCACAACAGCGTATGCGCCAATTCACGATACAGCAGCGCGGTGGCCCGTCGTTGCGGGCCAGGACGTTTAATGAGTGGATGCGATGATGCACGCCAAGCGTGCGACCTTCCAGGTTGCAGCGGCCGAATCGCGGCCGCCGCCCGGTCAAGACCAGCAACTTGTCACTGCAGCATGGAACTCGCGCGATTGCTCAAAGCATTCAAGCTCTTTTGAGCAGGCGGCCCAATGCGTTGGTGCCTATAGCGTTAGCGTTAGACGGCGCAATTCAGACAGTCTTCGGCGCGCCAGCCATGCAACCACGCCAACGCGTCGTAGAACTGCTCCTGCGTGCGGCCGACCCAAAGCGAATTACGCACCAGACGCTCGACACCCTTCGCGTGATAGATGCGGCCCATTTCGCGTGCCGAATACAGCACGCGGGCCGTGCGCGGAATACGCGCCGACTCGTACAGCTTGAACGCGGCCTCGAAATCGCCATCGGTCGCGGCAACGGCCGCGCCGAGCGTGACCGCATCTTCGAGCGCCTGACAGGCACCCTGCGCGAGGTACTGGGTCATCGGGTGTGCAGCGTCGCCGAGCACGGTGGCGCGCCCATCGCTCCAGCGTTCCACGGGATCGCGGTCCGCCGTGGCCCAGCGCTTCCATGAAGTCGGCCGGTCGAGCATCTGTTGCGGCAACGGATGGATGCCCTCAAAGTACGACAGCACTTCCTCCTTGCTTTCTTCGCGAACGCCCCATTCTTCCTTTTCGCGGCTATGAAACGTGACGACGAGGTTGTACTGCCGGCCGCCGCGCAATGGGTAATGCACAAGGTGACAATGCGGACCCGCCCACACGACAGGCGCATTGATTTGCAGGTCCTTGGGCATGTTCTCGACATCGACGACCGCGCGATACACAACATGCCCTGTCACGCGCTGCTCGTCACCGATCAGCGCCTTGCGAATCGCCGACTTCACGCCGTCACAACCAATCACCGCGTCTGCGCTGTACCGCGCGCCATGCTGGTAGGTGACGGTCACACCGTCGGCATCCTGATCGAGCGCGCAGACCTGCGTGTTTGTGCGGAACTGGATCAACGGATGATCCCTGACGGCTTCGAGAATCGACAGATGGATGTCCGCCCGGTGAATCACTGCATACGGATTGCCGAAGCGCGTGCGATATGGCGCGCCGACGTCGATGCGCACCATTTCCTTCGCATCGAGCGCATCCCTCAGGCTGAGGTAGTCGGTGAACACGGCCCGGCCGCGCGCCGCCTCGCCGACACCCAACGCATCGAGCGCGTTGAACGCGTTCGCGGCCAGCTGGATGCCCGCGCCTATCTCCTTGATTTCCGGAGCCTGCTCGAGCAGTTGCACTCGAATGCCCTGCCGTGCGAGCGCCAGCGCAGCGGCGAGGCCACCAATGCCGCCGCCGATCACGAGCACGCGCCGCCCTTTGTCTGTCCCACTCATAGTTGTCTCCTATGTCGACCAGAGTTAGCGCTTTAGCGCTTACTCTGGTCCCATGCAACATGTATGTCGACCAGAGTTAGCGCTTTAGCGCTTACTCTGGTCCCATGCAACATGTATGTCGACCGGTTAGCGCTTTAGCGCTTACTCCGCTCTCATGCGATCAAGCGATGTAATCGGGCTGATGCGGCGGCTGTGCGACACCGAATGCGGGGTGTTTCAACGCGTGTTCATACACGGCGAGGCTGCGAGGATAGGCGCTCAAATCACAGTCCATGCGCAGGGCGTTGGCGACCTGCGGCACGAGAGACAGGTCGGCGAGCGTCGGTTGCGCGCCGAAGCACCACGGGCCTTCGTTGCTGCGTTCGAGCATGCGCTCGACGCCCGCCATCCCTTGAGCGATCCAGTGCCGATACCACGCGGTTTTTTGCTGCGGCGCAACCTCCAGTTCCGTCTCCAGATAGCGCAGCACGCGCAGGTTGTTGACGGGATGGATGTCGCAGGCAATCAGCATCAAAAGTTCGAGCACCCGCGCCCGCAGTTCCGGTCCGAGCGGAATCATGCGCGGCTCGGGATGCGTCTGGTCGAGATAGTCGATGATCGCGAGTGACTGGCCGAGCTTGAAATCGCCGTCGATCAACGCGGGTACCAACGCCGATGGATTCACGTTCGCCACGTAATCCGCTGCGCGATGCTCGCCGACGCGGATATTGACGGGCAGCGTGTCGTACGCGAGACCTTTGAGCGCGAGCGCAATACGCACGCGGTACGACGCCGAGCTGTTGAAGAAGCTATGGAGTTGCACGAGTAGACCTCCGTCCAATGCAGATTACGTGTGTCAGGCCACGTGTACCGTCACTTCGCCCAAACGCTCGACGCCGGCTTTCATCGTGTCGCCCGTCTTCACTGAGCCAACGCCTTCAGGCGTGCCCGTGAAGATCACATCACCCGGTTCGAGGCGGAAGAACTTCGACAGGTCTGAAACGGTTTCGGCCACTGACCAGATCAGATGCGACACATCGCTCTTCTGCTTCGTCTCGCCGTTGACGGTCAGCCACAGACCGCCGCTTTCAAAGTGGCCTACCGTGCTGGCGGGATGAACGCCTACGGTTACGGCACGGCGGGACGCCTTGCAATGAAAGCCTATCTGGCGACGATCGCGAGCGACAAGGTTGGCTTTTCCTCCACCCGCGATCCGTCGACGAGCGAGACGCGATACATCGGCGGCGTGCGCGGTCTGGTGGAACGCACCACTGCGCGGTTTCCTCCATCGAGGCTCGTTCTGCGCCTGCCAGCTCGCCCGGTGGCGCACTCACAGTCCTGCGGACGATGGCAGGCATCGAACAACCCTTTACGCGCGCTGCCGATCGGCGACAGGCAAAGACCAGCCATAACCGTCCGCTCACTGGTGGACCCCGAGCGCAGTCAGTCAAGACGATCTCAATGTCGGGGCGCATTCGCGTTGCCAGGACCTACGCGGGACGCTATCACAGTGAGAATTACCGGCAGTGGGGCAGGTTTTACAAAGTGATGATCGAACCCCGATCTGATTGATTCGACCTGCTCTACTTGCGAGGCAAGAGCCGTCACCGCCACCAGCAGCGGCGCAGGTTGAGCTTTGATGCGCCGGATTTCCCTCGCCACCGCCCGACCGTCAAGACGGGGCATATCGATATCGAGGACAACCGCTTCAGGGTGCCAGGCGCAGTATTCGACCAACGCGGCCACTCCATCTCCGACGGTTCGAATGTCGTAGCCGTGAGCTTCGAAGAACAGCACGTATGCTGCCAGGACATTAGGGTCGTCGTCCGCGATAAGCAGGCGCGCCGTTTCCGATGTGGACATCTCGCCGTTCCAGATAGCGCTTTAATGATCACCGGAAGCAATGTCGGTGCCCTGTAGAAACCCTTGGAAGATTTAGAAGTAATATGGGTGCACCATATACCCCACGGGCAATTTCCGCCCTCCTCCTTCTGGGACAGACATGCGACTGGCCGACTTTATCTTACGTGACACGGAGGCTATCCTGGCGCAGTGGGAAGCGTTTGCTGCCACTTTGTTGCCGGCTGCGGCGGGCGTGAAATCGCTGGCATTGCGCGATCACGCGCAGCAGATTCTGGAGGCCATAGCAAAGGATTTGTCGACATCCCAGACCAGGGAAGCCCAGGCCGAGAAGTCAATGGGGCGAGCCCCCAGACTGATCGATGCTCACGAGACCGCTGCACAAACGCATGCATTTCTCCGGGCACGAGGCGGCTTCAACATCAAGCAGTTGGCCGCCGAGTACCGCGCGCTACGCGCTAGTGTTCTTCGCCTGTGGATTGATGAATGTCAACCGACTGTCCCTAATATGGATGACATGATCCGCTTCAACGAGGCCATCGATCAGGCAGTTGCCGAATCAGTCGGGTCTTTCAGCGCGCATGTCGACCAGGCTCGCAACCTGTTACTCGGAATGCTCGGGCACGATATGCGCAGCCCACTCCAGACCATCCAGATGACGGCTTCATATCTGGCAGCCCTCAATGCAGGGGAGAAGGTCACGGAAGCCGCAGCGCGTCTGATCAGAAGCGGCGCCCGTATGCAGGCGTTGGTCGATGATCTGAGCGATTACAACAGGACCAGGCTGGGTTTGGGCATCAACATCGTCCCGAGCAACGTCGACCTGGAGGCTGTGTTTGCCGATGAGGTGGACCAGTTGCGGGCGGCTCACCCGGACCGCAGGGTCGATCTGGATGTACTGGGCAATACTCAGGGCGTTTGGGATGGCCAACGTCTTCAGCAACTGCTTGGCAATCTCGTCCTGAATGCGATCAAGTACGGAGCACCCGACGCGCCGGTCCGTGTTTCGGTGACAGGAGAAGACGCCGAGGTTCGCTTTGAGGTCAGGAACAGTGGGCCAGTTATTGAACAATCGGTGCTGGAGCGTATTTTTGATCCCCTCAGGCGCGGCGAAGGTCTCGACGACACATACGATGCGGGACGTAGTCTCGGACTCGGTCTGTATATCGCGAGCGAAATCGCCATCGCTCACAATGGCGAGACTGAAGCGCGGTCCGACGCGAGCGAAACCGTGTTCTCAGTGCGTCTGCCACGTGGCCAGTAGCGCTCTCAATGCGCAATGCGCCAATGTTCCAGACGGCCGTTAGCAAGCGCTAAGGTACCTACCTATCATTCGTCTTCGCGCGGCAAAGGCTTTTGCAGTGGCCCGTCATGTTCGTGCCACCCGCAGTTCGGAATTCCTGACCAAGTTTGCGGGTGGCCGCTTTCGGTGAACGCCAGTGACGGTATCGGGTCGGGTCGAGTTGAACCGGTCGTCGTCGCCGACATCCGCCGTTCGGCAGACGGGCCTGACTGGCGTCCCGCTACGCAATTGGCCTGGTCAAGCGGGACGGCGAGATCAGGTCCTTTGCCTTTGCGTTTCGCGTCATTTGCCCACCCGATTCCATCGAAACTTCGTCCAATGATGGCGTTTCCCTCGGCACGTTCTACGTCGTTCAAAGGCTGGGCATCCAGATAGGGCGATAGGAGGCGCAAGATTTGCTCCTCCATCATTGCGTCATGCTGCTTCCGACGCGGCCAGGCATGCTGCATCGTCCTGGCCTTGAGTATCCCTTTGGGCCGCGTCTGGAACACCCATGACAACCGACATTGAGCCACCAACTACGCCAGTGGGGTCAGCCAATCCGTGGCTGGAAAAGTTAGGGCCCGGTCTGGTCACCGGCGCGGCGGACGATGATCCGAGCGGTATTGCGACGTACTCGCAGGCAGGCGCCGCGTTTGGCTATAACGTCCTCTGGACCACGCTGCTGACCTATCCGCTGATGGTTGCGATCCAACTGGTCAGCGCGCGGATCGGCAGGGTCAGCGGGCCACGGCCTTCCGACCGTAGCCGCCACGTCCCTCTTAAGCGAGATGGCACGATGCCGCGCAACGGTGTCGCGGCGCGTCCACTTCAATTTCAGAAAGGAGTTGCAAAATGTCGAAGTCATCCGTTACGCAGGGCGCAGCGTCGAAATCCCCGGATCCGTTCGTGATGGATGTGCAGAAAATCCGCGAACACGCGCGCAAGCACATGTCAGACGGTCCTGTCACCGAAACCTATGGCGCCGACCGGGAGACCGTCGTGAAGCTGCTCAATGATGCCCTCGCGACTGAGATCATTTGCACGCTGCGCTATAAGCGCCACTATTTTATGGCAAAAGGAATCAATTCGGATGCCGTTGCCGACGAATTCGCCCAGCACGCAGTCGAAGAGCAGGGGCACGCCGACATGATCGCGCAGCGCATTGTGCAACTCGGCGGTGCGCCAGACTTCGCACCGGACCGCCTGACGTCGCGCGCTCATTCCGAGTACAAGGAAGGCGCGAATCTCGTTGACATGATTCGCGAAAACTTGATCGCCGAGCGCATCGCGATCGATACGTATCGCGAGTTCATTCGCTACCTCGGGGACAACGACACGACGACGCGCCGTCTGTTCGAGGCAATTCTCGCGGTTGAAGAGGAGCACGCCGACGATATGGCGGACCTGCTCGGGGGTCGCGAATAGGCGCGCTGCATGCGATGATGATTGAAGTGGGCGTATCGGATAATCCTGCGATTGTTCGTTGCGTCTTCTGGCACGTCCCTGCCGTTGAGACAGGTATGTGTGTCTTGATGGCAAGGTGCCGATTGCGCTCATACGCGAGAACCGGTATGACGTGATGATGCGCGACATGGACGGCGTCGAGACCGGCCCCCAGTCCGGCATAACACCGCTATCGTTGCGTATGCTGACTAATGACCAGGAAGTCATCGGGGCGCAGCACAGTCCGCGCCCGTGCGGCGCTGGCAGCAATGCTGACCCGCGTCTCATTCCATATGGCAGGCCAGCCTCTGCCTCACGGAAAGTCACTCTGACTTACCACGTTCCCAATCCCGCCGGCACCCTACACTCCGGCATGCCCGTCCGATTAGCGCCTACCTATACCCCGGTGGCGCTACGACGCCGTGCCCAACGGAAAAGAAGGGCAACCGGCCGTTCACCTTTTGGTTTTCGACGCTCCACTGAGTGTGTATTTGACAACTCCGAGGGAGCGCAACGGCTGCTCGAACAACGTGCGCTCCTCACGATACGTTTGCGCCCGCGGCAGAGATCCACGAAGCGGAACGCGTTTGAAAAGATTCCCATGCAGACGTGTAGATATTGCAGTTGCCTGGCCGCAGCGACGGGCCGCGCGTGTGATGTTTCGTGCCGGCCTTTCCGGTGCTTGCTGCAAACGAATGGCTTGCGCTGTCGATGAGCGCGGCCGCCATCGCGCTCGTCTCGTTCACCGACATCAGCATGCTGTCGCAGATCTATGGGCTGCGCAGCGGCGCCCCGGTTGACCGCAATCGCGAGTTCGTCGCACTCGGGATTGCGAATGCGGCTGCCGGCCTGTTTCAGGGCTTCTCTGTCGCGGCAAGCGGCTCGCGCACACCGGTCGCGGAAGCCGCGGGTGTGAAGACACAGGCCACGGGCGTAGCCGCCGCGCTGACTGTCGCCGGGTTGCTGCTGCTCGCGCCACAGGCGCTGCAAAATACGCCGCAGGCCGCACTCGCAGCGAGTCGTCATTGCCGCCTGTCTGCGGTTGCTCGAAGTCCGCGGCGTGTGGCGCCTTTACCGGCTGAGACCGAGCGAATTCGCGCAGTCGATTTGCGCTGGGATGCGCCCTTCTTCTTCGCGAACGCGGAGATTTTTCGCGAACGTGTGCTGCAGGCGGTGCGCGAGGCACCGACGAAAACCGGATGGATCGTGATCGCGGCGAACCGGTCACCGACATCGATCTCACTGCCGCCGACATGTTCGCGCGGCTGCGTGGCGAACTGCTCGAGCTGAACGTGGCGCTGTGTTTCGCGGAGCTGAAAGGGCCCGTAAAGGATAGTCTGAAGCATTTCGGGATTTACGAACTTATCGGCGAGCAAAGCTATTTCCCGGATATCTGACATCATGCTCGACGTGCGCAGCGGTCGCATTGCGTACGTTGTGCTTTCCGAAGGTGGCTTGCTTGGCATGGGTGTGAATCTCCATGCGATTCCGTGGAGCGCGCTGACGCTGTCATCCCAGTCTGGGCGACCTGCGGTATTTCTTCCGCCGCGCTCCCAACGCGGCAGCATCCTCGCGTGTCTGAAACGAACTGCCCGCACTGACCCGTGAGTTACCACGAGTAATCGAAAGGCGTTGTGTTTTCGCGCGACGCAGCGCGTTTTTCGCGAAGGCCGGCGAATCCGTGCATGACGAGATCGGGCGACCTTCGCGCGTGCCCACGGCAGGGCCGCTGCTCTTTCTGGATAAATCAATGTAACTGTTTCTTCAAATCGGAAAGCTCGGCGTGTACTGAAGTGACGGCACTTTTCACTTTCGCATTAACATTGGTCGCGCGTTGACACGCTTGCTCTGCACGGTCGCCGACTTGTTCAAGGTCGTCTACCCATTGACGCATGCGATTTTCGTCTTTTGACTCCATTATTTTTTTTGCGCCTTCGGCTTTTTTATCGAGTTGATCGACGCACTCCATCAGTTCCTTCGGCAGCGAGGTATCCGCGTGACAGGCCTGTGAAGCTTTCTCGATGGTTCGCTCCAGATGGGTGAAACGCTTCTGGATTTCACTAGCTTGTAGCATGATGAAACTCCTCCTTCACAATTGTTCCACGGTCAGTCCTGACGCCGGATCCGAGCCGCGGCACCGCCAGTCTCGTCCGCTCGAACCACCGGATTCTGGGCAATAGACGCGTGGCGGCTTTGTTTACTATAGACTCCCCACCAGCGCAGAGTAGATCATCAGCACCGCGATACCAGGCTTTGTCGCGTTAGGGTGGCGTGATGGAAAGTTCCGGCCCCGGTGGTCGGGGTCGACGATATTGTTCAGATCCATGACCGGGCGAATCCTGATGGGCGTTTTGCGCCCGACGTTGATCGGATGCAGCCTGGCCGGATTGGTGCCTTTATCAATGACCACCGCCTCAGCCGCACCCCTCTGGGAAATCGCCTTCTCGAAGTAACGGTGGGCTGCAACCTGTCCCGGCTGGCGCGAAACAGCGAATCGATGTGTTGCGGTCGCCGCCGGCCGTCGGGTACCAATACATACTTCCAGTCGCCCGTGACCCGAATATGCGTCTGGCCCATCCACCAGTTCCTTCCGGCGTTCCGCGCGAACTCCTTCTCTACTCCTGGCTGCGGCAGACTCCTCGGTAAGGTGAGAAGCGCCAGTGACCGGTAGGGTCCTTCACTGCGATCGCGCCGTGTTCGTACAACACCTCGCAAGTGGCGGCAGGTCGCAGCTCGCGTATGTCTTCGACAACCAGAAGCGTGCGCATCGGCGTCTCGGCGCTCGGTTCGGCAGCAGGCTGCGAATATCCTTTCTCCGAACTGCGGCATCGGTTTGCCGTGCCTGCGACGCCCAAATGCTCGCCATGGGCGGCATACTCCGCGCACTCCGGGCCGCCCCAATCGGTGCCAGAGCCATCCTCAATAAAAGTCGAATCCATGTGGCGCTTGCCTGCCTGGTATAAGTGTCCCTGGTCCCGTGTTAGCCCCAGTGCTTGCAGCGCGCGAAGCGCCTCATGGCCGTCGCGATATGAGGTGAAAAGTCCAACGACGACTTGTGGCATGTCTCCCTCCATCCGTCACCACCGGATACGTGCTACGCCCGCGACACTGTCAAATCGCGCTCACTTCGGAACTGAAGGCGTAATACGTCCAGTCCAGTCTGTTCTGAGCCTCTCGCACGCAACGACCATGCCCGTTCAACCAGATTCACTGAAGCCGCGCATACCCTTGGACCGGCTGCGGCACAGGAATTGCGAATCGTGGAGGGCGGATTTGCACCCGCTCAGGTTGCGCCCAGTCGCTTTGTGAACGAAGGAGACCGTCATGCGAGCTACCACGAAGGAAATCGTGCTTTCAGTATTGGTTATAAGTTTGTCTGGCGCCGCGTACGCGCAGGGTGCGGGCGCTGGCGGCGGTGGGGCGGCTGGTGCAGGTCAGGGTGGGACTGGAATGGGAACCCCAAATGCAAACAGCACTACAGAGTCAACGTCTGGCGCGTCGGGTGCAAACACCATGGGAAAGTCGGGCGACATGTCGAACAAGCAGATGAAGCAGAAGAAGGGAGGAATGGATGCCCCTGCCTCGGACGGCAGCGGATTGAAAAAGGCCTACTGACCTTGCGCTTCGGCAGCTGTCAGCCGTCCAATCTTCAGCGGTCTAGCTCCTTGCCAGGGCGGAGCTAGATCGGACCGATTGGCCTTAACGTGCGAGGCACCCGGGCTTTTGCTTCACCAGCTTTATGGGTTAAAACCATTGTTCGCGGTGCTGGTCAGCGCAGGCGCTACCCTCGTTAGTCGCCGTCCCAGTGACGACTGTACTCCCGGCCGCGCCACCCATTGTCATGCCACAGGCGATGGCATCTGACACTGAATGTGTTACTCGCTTCGCACCGCGCGGCGAATAATCAGCCCATCGGCATCGACGACGCTTCAGAGGAAGACCTTGGTCGTGTTGAAAAGGTCGGCCAGCCTTTCGCGTAGCGAGCGACAAGCTCGATGAGAGCGCGTGGTCAGCGGCATGCTCAGGGATGGTGAAAGAGAGGCCGCCAACACCGTATCGTTCTGAATTAGACAGCCCGCCTCATGCGGGCACTGGCCGGGTAAGATGCCGTCCGTCACGGCGGAGCATTTTGCGTTGTGAGCTCGTAAAGGGGTCACTGGCGATGCTCAGGCTGCGATTTGCGAATCAGACTGACTTCCCCATTGCGCTCGAGAATAGCGGCCTGGACGTTCTCGAGGTCTAGTGAACTAAGAACTTGCCGTGCCGTTTCGAATACGTCCGCTCGTGTGATGAGTGCTGCATACATCTGGTCGTCGTCGAAATGGCCATCCCGATAGACCTCTCTCTCGACACCAGCTACCAGGGATTCCAGCGGCCGCGACCGGACGCATGCCCACGCGAGCGCGCGATGTATGAGCACGATGACTAACGACGCCACAAAAGTAGGAATCGCAGGTGAGGCGCCGACTATCACACGGCTCAGAGTCGCGCCCAGCAAAATGGCCACCACATAGTCGAATGGCGAGCGATGACCGAAGGAACGTCGACCCGATATGCGGATAAGAATAAGGGCGCCAAAGAAGACTACAGTGGCGCGCGCTGCCATTTGCATGGAATTCAGTTCTTTGCCCTCGCCGAACAATGTGACAAGCATGTCCATTTTCTCTTCCTCGTTCGTGTTTCTACCTCGGAGGTCCAGGTTCTCCGTAGTGGGGTATGCCGCCCTTGATGCCCGATATCGCGCATCGAAGATTATCGGTGCGACGGTCTACAACGAAGACAAGGACGCAATCGGCACGATCGACGATCTGATCATCAATTCGAAGGATGGCGCCGCGTATGCGATCCTCTCGTGGGCGGATTTCTCGGGCTGGGCAAGCATCTCATTGCGATTCCGTTCAGCAGCCTGTAGACAGTTGATAACCAGATACGTCTCCCAGGCGCAAGCAAGGATTCGTTGAAGTCCTTTCCGGAGTTCAAATACGCTGCCTCCTGACCACCAGGCTTTAGGGGGCGCTGGAGAATATTTCTCTCGGGTCCGAGGGTTCGAGCACGTCGATGCGATGCGATCTGAGTTGCTTCCCGCCATCGCATTTGCGCCGTGTGCTTGGGGAAAACTGATCGTCGAGGATTGTGCGCTGCTGGCACGCCGTTCCGGGCTGATACTTCGAAGCGGTCCCGGAGCAGCGACGCTCGCTGCTCCCCCGCGGAAGTTGCCTCGGTTAAACGTCGGTCAGGCCGCTGCCATACCGGTCGCGTGAAACTGTCCAGTACGGTTCGCGGTTGTAATATTGATGGACAGTGGTTGCCCACTGCGTATCAGCCATCGACGGCCAATGGTCCTTGTCAAAGCCGGGCTCGTTCTTGATGCGCTCCGCTGTAATGTCGACGCGGAAGCACTTTTCGTCGGTGTCGAGCGTCAGCGCACTCCACGGTATCGCGTGCAACGCCGTGCCCATGCCGAGGAAGCCGCCCTCGGACAGCACCGCATACGCAATCCGGCCGCCGCGAACATCGAGCATGATGTCGGATATTTTCCCGACATGTTCTCCATCGGCGGAAATAACCTTGTCGCCGTCGAGTGTCGCAGCGGCCATGACGTAGGGCCCAGGGCCGTCGCCGATACCTTCGCCAACGATAGTAGCGCCCGTGCCCGCCGGGTTCATTTTCGGGTCAAGAGTGGTCATCATGTCCTCCTCGGAAAGTCCACACGTGACGGGCACGCAACTGCTGTACCTGGTACGCAGCGTTGAGCGTCTGGTAGAAAGCTCCGCGTCGCGGTAGAGCGAGCAGCGACACATGGCAAGGCAAGCGAAGCCGCAGTCCAGTGCGCCGTAGATAGAGAGCGCAAGGCTCCTCTATAACGGCGCGTTGTCGGTCGCTGTGTCAAGGCGCGGAATCGGCGCATCGGCCTCGCCTGCCCCGATCAGCAGTCGGCGCATCCGCAAGGTGCGACTGGCTTGCGGCTGGCAATCTCGATTGTGAAAAAGTACGCGAATCGCGGCATGCAATTCCTGGCTCTGATCCAGGAGGGCAACATCGGTCTGATGAAAACGGTCGACAGGTTCCGGTACCGCCAGGGCTGGAAATTTTCCGCTGCTGCTACACAGTGCGTTCGCCAGATAGTCACCCGGCCAATCACCGACCCGACCCGGCCCGGCTCGTTCGGGTACCGGAATATATGATCGAGCCGATAACCAGGCTCAATCGCACTTCGCGGGAAATATTGCAATGCACCGGTAAGAAAGCGGGTTCAACGAGGCTGGCCGAGCGCATGGAGATGCCTGACCACAGTCGCCGCAGCGGCCATGCTCCTGCTCACTGCGGGATCGTGAGCCTGCCGCGTTGCCTTTCCGGTCGTGAACGGAATGAACTGACGATGGGGGCTCGCGGCCATCGTCAGTCTGCCCTTACGCCACCAGCGCATCATGGGGAAAACTCGGAGCCGTCGGCGGCGGCCCGATCGAACAGCCGCCGTTCCGGGAAAACACGCTAATGGAGCCATACGGCGGGACACGTGGTGCTCACTCGATGGGTTTTTCCGCCGCAAAGCCCCTGCAATGTTCCAGATAGGCCGCCTCGTGAATGCTGATCAGCTCGACTACGCTGAGCCACAACCACGACGGTGTATCACGCGACCTCTCCCGGCTTCGCCGGAGTTCCGCTAGCCACGACTTCCGGGTTGCGCCATCCATCTGGCTCGCATGAGCCCTGCCAACAACAAGCGCCAGGAAATGCGCGGCCTTTACTGCATCGGCCTCGCCAAGCTTTTCCGCATCCAGCTTCAGATCCTGTGGCAACAGTTCGCGAAGCACTACAGCGCGACCATCGAGTCGCGCTGCGTTCATCCGGTCTCCAAGGAACGGTGACAGGTGCCGTGCGCCTTCGACCACCCGTTGCGCGTTGTCGCGCGGCATGCGAACGCGCGGGTATCTGGGCGCGCTGACTGCGATGGCTTCCTTGATGTCGACGAGGCATGGTGCACCGCCATCCGCGCAGGCGTGGCCAATATCAACCAGGACCGCGTAGCGCAGACGGCCGAGCGAACTGCATCCCTTGACCCAGTATGCGGCATCCAGCACCTTGACCTTCGCACCCGCTTGCGCCGGACGAAGCACGGTTGCGAGTGCCGATCCTGTTCCGGTTTCGAAAAGGGCGTGGATCTCTTTCCGCTCCTTCGTCGACAGCGGCCAGAAACGCTTGCCCAGCGGAATCGACGGATCAGTGCCTGCAATACTTTGTCTCGCCAGTTTTCGCCAGGAACGATGCACCGCTTCTTTCATCGCCACGCGGACAACTGCCGGGCGTTGCGCCTTGCGCATCTGGTCACTCTGATGCGGGTCGAAAGCCTGTTCGTACCCGTCGATAAGCGCTGCCATCATCCGGGCCGTAATGACGCCTGGCAGATCGGAACTGCGCGCGGCGGTGGCCAGTGACAGCCCGAGGCGAATCAGATCGTGTGCGGGGTTGCCAATGACGGTCTGATCGAGGTCCCGGATCTGGATGGCGACGTCTCCGTCTGCGTCCGCGACCGGGCCCAGGTTGCCGATATGACAGTCTCCACAGATCCATACACCCGGCCCCTCCGGCAGTGAGCCGGCATGCAGCCTGGCGAGCCATGTGTAAAAGTGTCGGGCGTTACCGCGAACATACGCATGTGCCGACGTCGCCATCTTGCTATTTCGTATTTCGGCGAGGCGCGGCTGCCGCGCGCCCGGGTCCGGATAGCGCGACACGGTTGATTTTTTCTGCGGCATGACTGTCCTCCGAATCGACGCGAGACCTGGTGTCGAATACCGGGTAACGCGGAAACCGTGCCAGTGGTCAGGGTCTCGCGAATCCGCAGCGGATCCGGGCGCGATGCTTGCTGAAAGGGATCGCCCGTTCCCCGTTCCCCACAAGGAGTGATCATGACAACCCAACGCACCGATCGTAAAGACAGCGCCCCTGGCGCGCCGAAAGCCAACACCGAGCCCGCAAGAGATGCGATCGCATTACTCGAAGGCGATCATCGTGCTGTCGAGAAGCTATTTGCTGCGTTTGACGAGACCCGTGACGACGATCTCGATGGCAGGGGCACATTAGTGCAACGTGCATGCGAGGCGCTGACGATCCATGCAATGGTGGAGGAAGAGATTCTGTATCCTGCAGCGCGCGGCGTACTGCCTGAAGACGAGAAAAAAGAGGTCGATGAGGCGTATGTCGAGCATTTCCAGGTGAAGACGCTTATCGAGAAGTTTGCGACACTCAAGCCGGGAGCGGACGGCTTCGAAGCGACGTTCAAGGTGATGGCCGAAAACGTGAAACACCATGTCGAGGAAGAGGAATCAGAGCTTTTCCCAGCGCTCCGCCAGTCTGGAATCGACCTGACAGCCTTGGGGGAGCGACTGGCAAAGCGGAAAACGCAATTGCAGCAGAAGCTGGCGACTGGCACGGGCGATCGTACTTAGCCCTCGGATGACAACCGGGCCGGCCACCATCGCAGTGGTGCTTGGGGCGCAGCCGGATCAGATGCCTGCTACTTTCCCGCCGCGCTCTCGGTTGCGTGCGTCCGGTATATCGGGGCGTTGAGAGCCAGTCACGGGGTCGAGCCAGTTTCGCCACGTGTTTTCATCAAGGTCATGATACGCCGCGTGAGACGGCAGCCTGAACGCCCGACGCGCGCCCTGTAGAGCGCCGCTGGCGCGCGAAAGGCGGACGGCATGTATTTTCCGTCCTAGGGGGTACGCACTGCATCCACGGATGCCCTGTCGGGCTTCGGGAGGTCGCGAAGGGCAATGGATATGCCGTATTTACTAGGTTGGTTGCTGGGTGTACCGGTCGTTGTTCTGGTCATCCTATATTTGATTTTCCACTAGATCTGACGGCGCGAGCCGTCGGCCGCCGTGGCCCCGATGCCGTACGTGCCCGCGCGCTGTCGCTATGCGCCGGAGGCCCGAGAGGTAATCTTGCCGACCAATCGACCAGCGACGCCGAGGGCGTCGCCATCCACCATCCCTGCCAGCCGGGGGCTTACCTCCCTCGTTACGGCGGCGGTGGTGATTTGCGCGCTGTACTTCGGGCGGGCAGTCCTGATCCCGTTCACGCTATCGGTGCTGCTGAGCTTTCTGGTTGCGCCTTTCGTCACATTGTTGAGAAGGCTGAAGTTCGGCCAGCTTCCCTCAACCATTGTCGCGGTGTTGGCAGCGGTGATGGCCATTTTGGCGATTGGCGCCCTGATGGCTGCGCAGGTCGGACAACTGGCCGATGCGCTGCCGCAGTATCAGGCTGCCATCGAACGCAAAATCGAGACGGTCCAGCAGAACACGATCGCTCACGCCGACGCCTTTCTCGCGAAAGCATCCGACATGCTGCAGCGTGCGTCGCCGGGTCACGAGACCGCAGCAGCGCGAACCGGGAGCCAGCCTGCGGCGACGGCACGTGCGCCGATGCCGGTCGAGGTGCATGAGCCGTTGCCATCATCGATCGAACTGGCGCAGCGCTTTGTCTCGCCGATCGTGAGTCCGCTCGAGACAACCCTTATCGTACTGGTGGTGACCATCGCCATCCTTTTGCAGCGCGAAAATGTGCGTGACCGCCTGATCCATCTGTTTGGCTCCCGCGACCTTCATCGCGCGACGACTGCAATTGATGAGGCCGCCAGCCGCCTGAGCCGATACTTTGCCGGACAGTTGTGCATTAATGTCGGCGCGGGGATCGTCGTGACAATCGGGCTCGCAATAATCGGCATGCCCGGCGCACTGCTGTTCGGCGTGCTTACCGCGCTCCTGCGTTTCGTCCCCTACATCGGGACGTGGATCGCAGCGCTGACGGCTGTCGTTCTGGCTGCCGCGGTCAGCCCAGGATGGACGATGGTGGTCTGGACGATCGTTCTCTTTGGCGTAATCGATGTGGTTGCCGGCCAGGTCGCAGAGCCATTGCTTTATGGCCATAACACAGGGCTTTCCCCGCTCGCAGTCATTGTCGCAGCGATTTTCTGGACCTGGGTGTGGGGCCCACTCGGGCTCGTGCTGTCCACCCCGCTCACGCTATGCCTCGTGATCCTCGGCCGGTACGTGGAGGGACTTGCGTTTCTCGACGTACTGTTCAGCGACCGGCCCGCGCTATCGCCAGCGCAAACTTTCTACCAACGCATGCTGGCTGGCGATCCGAATGAGGCGCTCGTGCAGGCCGAAGCAATTTTGAAAGAGCTTTCGCTCAAGGCCTACTACGACGAAGTGGCGCGAGAAGGATTGCGGCTGGCGCGCAACGACGTGCTGCGCGGCGTCGTCAGCATCGAACAGCTGGCGCGCATGCATGATGCCTTTTTTGATGTTGTCGAGGGTCTCGAAAACATCGCGGACGTCGAGGACGGAGCGTCGAAGCCCGCCAGTTCAGGTACTGCCGATCTGGTGAGGAAAATCCCGGAAGAAGGCGATGTGCCCTCAATGCGCTTCCATGCATCAACCCACAGGGACGTCCCGTTGGTGCTCTGCATAAGCGGTCGCGGAGATTTCGACGACGTTGCTGCCGCCATCGCGCTGCAACTGCTGGGAAAGCGCGGACTGGACGCCGGTCTGGCGGCATATGAAGATTTTTCCAGAGGACGTGTAAGTCAGGCAGATATGACAAGAATATCCATTATCTGCGTGGTATCGCTCGACGCTACGGAGTGTCCCAACTACCTGCGAAATCTGCTACGTCGGGTGCACGAGCGTGCGCCAGACACCACGTTGGTGTTAGACCCGGGTACAGATGCCGACACTCGTGACGAGCCACGGTCGCCATCAAGGACGCTAAGGGCATCCTCCTTCACCGCGCTGGCAGATGTGTGCGCAACAGCCGCACGCGACGGCGCTCCGCCACCCCGAACTCGCGTGATACCTTACCGTGACCAACAAATGCCGGGCGGCAGAGATTCGTCAGCAGCCGGCAATCGCGTCTTGAGCAGGCGACGCGAATTGGGCGAGGACAGTGTCGAGCACGAAAAAGTCGGGCCCGCCTAAGGCGTCGAGGACGTTTTATTTACAGGCATTCAAGCTATCGCGCGGCGAAAGCCTGATTCTGTCGGGCGCGTTTGACCTCGTCGCTTTGCGGGTAAATCGAGGTGGTCGCGACGGGCTGGCGCGTCGCAGCTTTTCCGCGGCTGTCGGATGATCGGCGCCGATGACATCGGCGGCCCGATTAAAGAAGCGCCGCATCACGTTCCACAGGCGGGTTCCGGTAATGCCCGTGGGGCTGTCTTGCTCGAGGTTCGCGACGAGCCGCGTTTTCGGATCCCAGCGCGTCGGCGAGACCGGAAGTCGCCGCTGCACGAGATACTGATCGAGTGCCGTATGCGGCGCAACGCACACACCTTCGTAACAAATCGGAATTTCCCGACGATGCAATGCTGCAAAGATCGCCCTGCAGTCGGATAGACTTCGCTTGCTGAATATCCCGATTCTTACCGTCTGCGACGGCCAATCCTGGGAGTTTCTATGCGGCTCTTCGACAGCAACCGGCCGGGCCGTCTGCACGCCAGACGGTCGCCCCCTGCTCGCGAGCTGCAACCGGCGTCATCGACTCGTGGCGCCGCTGCCCGTCAAAGAAGGGCCAGTGAGCGCGCCCGGCTCGACGCGCCCTGCCCGCGCCGTCTGCGGATGGTGCACGTCGAGAGCGGCAGGCGCAACGGGAGGCAGCCATGAGCGAAGTGTCGCCAAACCATGTCAAGAGCCCGCGGCGGGGCCTCATCGTGCTCGCGGTTGTGGCGCTGGCGCTGGTCGTAATCGTGATCGTGCACCTGCTCCGCTCAACGGCGCCGAAGCCCGGTGCGGCGCCGCAAGTGGTGACGGTTGCCGCCGCAACGATAGGCCCGATGCCGGTAGTATTGAGCGAGCTGGGCACCGTCACCCCCGTCGCCACTGTGACCGTGCTGCCGCAACTGAGCGGCTACCTGACCGCGGTCGGCTATCAGGAAGGCCAGGAGGTCCAGAAGGGGCAATTCCTCGCGCAGATAGATCCACGCCAGTACGAAATCAGCAAACAGCAGGCCGAAGCACAGTTGGCGAAGGATAAAGCCGCACTTGCGCAGGCCCGCTCCGACCTCGCGCGCTTCACGCAGCTGAACGAGCGCAAATCGATCGCCGAGCAGACCTACGTCGACCAGCAGTTCCTCGTCAAGCAGGACGAAGCCGCAGTCAAGGTCGACGAGGCCAACATCGCACAATTCGCCCTCGACCTCGCCTACTGCCACATCACAGCGCCGGTGTCGGGGCGGGTCGGGCTGCGCCTCGTCGATCCGGGCAACTACGTGACGGCATCGAGCCAGCCAGGCATCGTCGTGATCACGACGATGAAGCCGACCACAGTCCAGTTCACGGTGCCGCAAAACGACCTTGGCAATGTGCTGCAGCGCGTCAATTCAGGTGCGCAGCTACCGGTGACGGTGTACCGCAGCGACAACGCCCGCAAAATCGCCACCGGCACGCTGTACGCGATCAATAACCAGATGGCGACCGCCACCGGCACGGTCACGTTGCGTGCGACCTTTCCCAATGAAGACGAGGCGCTCTTCCCGAACGAATTCGTCAACGTGAAGCTGCTGGTCGACACGCTGCAAAACGCGGTGCTGGTGCCGACGCCCGCCGTGCAAAGCGGCGCGCCGGGCGACTACGTGTATCTCGTCAACGCGGACAACACCGTTTCAGTCCGCAAGGTCACGCTGGGACCGGGCGACGGCCAGCACACGGTGATCACGACGGGACTGTCCGCGGGCAACGTGGTCGTCACCGACGGCATGGACAGGCTGAGCGATGGCGTGAAGATCACGGCGTCCGCGGCCCGGCCGGCTGCCGCCAGCGGCGCAGCCGCGGCGTCGCGCCCAACCGCTTCCGAAGCACCTGCCCAGCCGCCCGCCTCAGGCACGAGCCACTCCCCTCACGCGCACGCGTCAGACGCGGCGTCACAGGCGTCATAGCGTGCGGACCACCCCTCGATGAACATCTCCCGCCTGTTCATCCTGAGGCCAGTGGCGACCTCGTTGCTGATGATCGCGCTCGTGCTCGTGGGGCTGGTCGCGGTGCGCTTCCTGCCGGTTTCATCGTTGCCCGCCGTCGACTACCCGACCATCCAGGTGCAGACCTTCTACCCTGGCGCGAGTCCGGACGTCATGGCGACGACGGTCACCGCGCCGCTCGAAGTGCAGCTCGGCGGGATTCCGGGTCTGCAGCAGATGGTCTCGTACAGTTCGGAAGGTGCGTCGGTCATCACGCTGCAGTTCGATCTCTCGCTGAATCTCGACATCGCCGAGCAAAACGTCCAGCAGGCGATCAACGCGGCCAACAGCTTTCTGCCGAGCGGCCTGCCTGCGCCGCCGACCTACGCCAAGATCAATCCGGCTGACCAGCCGATCCTCACGCTCGCGGTCACGTCGAAGTCGATGTCGCTCGTCCAGTTGCAGGACGCGGCCAACAACCGCCTCGCGACGAAGATCTCGGAAGTGCCCGGCGTCGGTCTCGTGACCACAGCCGGCGGCAACGTGCCAGCCGTGCGCGTCGAAGCCGATCCGCAGAAGCTCGCCGCCTACGGCCTGAACATCGACGATCTGCGCACGCTGCTCGCGAACGTCAACGTCAGTCAGCCGAAGGGCAATTTCGACGGCCCGGAACTCGACTACACGATCAATGCAAACGACCAGATCGTCGACCCCAAAGACTATCTGGACACCGTCATTGCGTATCAAAACGGAGCGCCGGTGTATATGCGCGATGTCGCTCACGTGAGCCAGGCGGCGCAGGACGTCGAGCGCGGTGCGTGGTACAACCACACGCCCGCGATCGTGCTGAACGTGCAGCGTCAACCGGGCGCGAACGTGATCGCGACCGTGAACCAGATCACGAAGCAGCTGCCGACGCTCGAATCGACACTGCCGGCAGGCATGCAGATCACGGTGGTATCGAACAGCACCGGCGTGATCCGCTCGTCGGTATCGGACGCCGCGTTCGAACTGGTGCTCGCGGTCGTGCTGGTCGTGCTGGTCATCTTCATGTTCCTGCGCAACGTGCCGGCCACCGTCATCCCGAGCATCTCGGTGCCGGTATCCCTGATCGGCACGCTCGCCGTGATGTACCAGCTCAACTATTCGATCGACAACCTCTCGCTGATGGCGTTGATCATCGCAACGGGTTTCGTCGTCGACGATTCGATCGTGATGATCGAGAACATCGTCCGCTACCTGGAGGAAGGCAGGACGCCGCTCGAAGCGGCGCTCGAAGGCGCCGGGCAGATTGGCTTCACGATCCTGTCACTGACCATATCGCTGATCGCGGTGCTGATTCCGCTGCTGTTCATGGGCGGCGTGATCGGCCGGCTCTTCAGCGAGTTCGCGATCACGCTCGCGGTGACGATCGTGATCTCGGCGGTCGTCTCGCTGACGGTCGTGCCGATGCTCTGCGCGCGCATTCTGCGCGCGCAGGCGCAACGCCATCCGAGCCGCTTCGAGCGCTTCAGCGAAGGGATCTTCAACAAGACGCTCGCCGCCTACGAGCGCGGCCTGCGCTGGGTGCTCGATCACCAGACACTGACGCTGCTGGTCACGCTCGGCACGGTGGCCCTCACGGCGATCCTGTATATCGTGATCCCAAAGGGCCTGTTCCCGGTGCAGGACGTCGGCGTCATCCAGGGCATCAGCGTCGCTGACACCTCGGTGTCGTACCCGGCGATGGTCCGGCGTCAAGCTGCGCTTGCCGACGCGATCCTGAGAGACCCCGACGTCGTTTCGATCACATCGTACGTCGGCATCGACGGGACCAATCCGACGCTCAACAACGGCCGCTTCCTGATCAATCTCCGCCCGCGCGACGACCGCTCGCTGAACGCCGAGGAAATCGGCCGCCGCATCCAGCAGGAAGTCGCAAACGTGCCCGGCATCCGTCTGTATCTGCAACCGGAGCAGGACCTGACGCTCGACACGTCAATCTCGCGCAATCAATACAACTTCGTGCTGCGCGGGCCGAACCAGCATGCGTTCGACCAATACGTGCCGGCGCTCATCGCCCGGATGAAGCAGATTCCCGCGATCACCGACGTCACGAGCGACCTGAACACTGATGGCCTGAGCGTCTACGTCGAAGTCAACCGGCAGCTGGCGGCACGCTACGGGATCACGGCGGCCACGATCGACAACGCGCTGTACGACGCGCTTGGCCAGCGCATCGTGTCGACCATCTTCCAGCAGTCCGATCAGTACCGCGTGATCCTCGTCGCCAAACCTGAAGCGGTGCCCACCGTGCAGTCGCTCGGCAACCTGTATCTGCCGAGCCAGACGAGCAGCAGCGGCCAGGTGCCGCTGTCGGGCATCGCGACGATCCACATCACGCACTCGCCGCTGATGATCAGCCATCTCGCGCAGTTCCCGTCAGTGACGATCTCGTTCAACCTCGCGCCGGACGCGTCGCTCAGTTCAGCCGTGCGGCAGATCCGCGACGCCGAGCGCGCGGTGAACCTGCCGCCGTCGATCACGTCTACGTTCCAGGGCGCAGCGCAGGCATTCGAAGACTCACTGTCGAGCGAGGTGTATCTGCTCGTCGCCGCGCTCGTCGCCGTGTACATCGTGCTCGGCGTGCTGTATGAGAGCTACATTCACCCGGTGACGATCCTCTCGACGCTGCCCTCGGCCGGCATCGGCGCGCTGCTGGCCCTGATGATCGCCGGCAGCGATCTCGACGTGATCGGCATCATCGGCATCGTGCTCCTGATCGGCATCGTCAAGAAGAACGCCATCATGATGGTCGATTTCGCGCTCGAAGCAGAACGCGTGCACGGCAAGCCACCGCGCGAAGCGATCTTCGAAGCGTCGCTGCTGCGCTTCCGGCCGATCCTGATGACGACGCTTGCCGCCATGCTCGGGGCGTTGCCGATGCTGCTCGGCACGGGCACCGGCTCGGAACTGCGCCGCCCGCTGGGCCTCGCGATCATCGGCGGCCTCACGCTTAGCCAGATGCTGACGCTGTTCACGACGCCGGTCATCTATCTGTTCTTCGACCGGCTCGCGCAACGCGTGAACGCGCGGCGCCGGGCGCGGCGTGGAGACGCCGCCGCGCCGCCGGGGAGCGCGCCGTGAACATCTCCGCGGTGTTCATCCGGCGCCCGGTCGCGACCACGCTGCTCGCGGTCGCGATTGCGCTTTCCGGGATGCTCGCGTATTTCCGTCTGGCGGTTGCCCCGCTGCCGAACATTGCCTTTCCGGTGATCGCGCTGCAGGCCAACATGGCGGGCGCGAGCCCCGAAACCATGGCAGCGACCGTCGCCGCGCCGCTGGAACGGCGCCTCGGGACCATCGCCGACGTAAACCAGCTCACGTCGATCAGCTATGTGGGTACGTCATTGATCGTTGTCGTGTTCGGGCTTAACCGCGACATCAATGGCGCGGCGCGCGACGTCGAAGCGGCGATCCAGGCCGCGCGCACCGATCTGCCGACCACGCTGCGCAGCAACCCCACGTATCGCCAGTACAATCCGGCCGGCGCACCGATCATGGTGCTCGCGCTGACCTCCGACACGCTCACCAAAGCCCAGCTCTACGACTCCGCCAATTCGGTGATCCAGCAGCAGTTGTCGCAGGTCAACGGTGTCGGGCAGATCACGCTCGGCGGCGGTGCGTTGCCGTCGGTGCGCGTCGAACTGGAGCCGGGCAAGCTGAACAGTTACGGCATCGGCCTCGAAGACGTGCGCGCGGCAATCGGCGCGGCGAACGCCGACAGCGCGAAAGGCCACATCGACCAGGGCGACCAGCGCTACGAGATCCTCTCGAACGACCAGATCAGCAGGGCCGCGCCATATCGCGACGTCGTCATCGCGTATCGCGACGGAGCGCCGGTGCTGTTGCGCGACGTCGCGCAGGTGCGCGACTCGAACGAGAACATCCGCAACGCCGGGCTCTATAACGGCAAGTCTGCGGTGCTCGTGATTGTCTATCCGACGCCGGGCAGCAACGTGGTGAAAACCGTCGGCCAGATCCAGGCGCGTCTGCCGATCATCGAAGCGGCGCTGCCGAGCGCGATCCACGTGAACGTCGCGATCGATCGTTCCGAGTCGGTGCGTTCGTCGGTTGCCGATACCGAGCGCACGCTGTTCATCGCGGTGCTGCTGGTGGTGGGTGTGGTGTTCGTGTTCCTGCTGTCGCCGCGCGCGACACTGATCCCGGCGGTCGCGCTGCCGCTGTCGATCGTCGGCACGTTCGGACCGATGTATCTGCTCGGCTACAGCATCGACAACCTCTCGCTGATGGCGTTGACGATCGGCACCGGTTTCGTCGTCGACGATGCCGTGGTGGTGCTGGAGAACATCATGCGCCATCTCGAGGCCGGCCTCGACCCGAAAGAAGCCGCGCTGCGCGGCAGCGCCGAAGTCAGCTTCACGGTGATCTCGATGAGCCTGTCGCTGATCGCGGTGTTCCTGCCGATCCTGCTGATGCCCGGGATCGTCGGGCTGCTGTTTCATGAGTTCGCCGTCACCCTGTCGATCGCGATCCTGCTGTCGTTGCTGATCTCGCTCACAGTCACGCCGACCATGTGCGCATACGTGTTGAAGCGCGGGCACGCCCAGCATGCGAAGGGACGCAGGGCGAGATGGATCGAAGCACAGTTCGAACGGTTCAGGAATGCGTACTCGCGTTCGCTGACCGCCGTGCTCGACCATGCGCTCGCGATCGTCCTCTTGCTGATCGGCCTGCTCGTGCTCAACGTGTTCCTGTTCCGGTTGTTATCCGCGACGTTCTTTCCGGAGCAGGACACCGGCATCCTGATCGGGCAGATCATCGCCGACCAGAGCATCTCGTTCACAGCGATGGAGAAGAAGCTCGCGCAACTGCAGTCGATCGTGCAGAAAGACCCGGCGGTGGCGTCGGTCGCCGGTTTCACCGGCGGCCGCGCGCTCAACGCGGCCAGCGTGTTTATCGAACTCAAGCCGCTTGCGGAACGCCACCTGTCGGCCACCGAGGTGGTCAACCGCCTGCGTCCCAAACTCAACGCCGTCTCTGGCGCGCGCCTCTTCATGCAGGCGCAGCAGGATCTGCAGATCGGCGGTCGCCAGGCCGCCTCCGAATACCAGTACACGCTGACGAGCGACGATGCGAGCACGCTCTTCAAGTGGGTGCCGAAGCTCGTAACCGAACTCGGCAAATATCGCGGCCAACTGGAAGACGTGAACTCGGATCTGCAGCAAAACGGCTTGCAGTCCTACGTGAACATCAGCCGCGCGACTGCGATGCGCTACAGCTTCCAGCCCAACCAGATCGATAACGTGCTGTACGACGCATTCGGCCAGCGCACTGTGTCGACGATCTATAACGCGCTGAACCAGTACTTTGTTGTGATGGAAGTCGCGCCCCCTTACTGGCAATTTCCGCAGTCACTTAACCAGGTATTCCTGAGCACGGCAGCCGGCAACCCGAGCGGCACGCAGCAGACGCGCATGCCCGGCGGCACCGTCTCGCCGGTCACGCAGCGAGCCGCCGTGAGCAGCGCGTCGGGTACCAGCGCACATACGAACTCGCTGAATGCCGACGCCGAAGCGAACCAGCAGACCAACAGCATCACGAACAGCAAGGGCGGCAACTCCAGCGGCAGCGCGGACAGCACGGCGGCCGAAACGATGGTGCCGCTGCCCGCCATGATGACGTTCTCGAACAGCCACACCGCGACCCAGGTGAACCACCAGAGCGGCCTCGTCGCTGGCACGATCTCATTCAACCTGCCGGCCGGCGGTTCGCTCAGCCAGGCCGGCAAGCTCATCGAGCAGGCCGGGCGCGACATCGGCATGCCGGCTTCCGTGCACGGCGCGTTTGCGGGTGCGGCGCAGGCCTATGCGCAGTCGATGGGGACCGTGCCGCTCCTGATCCTCGCCGCGCTGGTGGTCGTCTATATCGTGCTCGGCGTGCTGTACGAGAACACGATCCACCCGCTCACGATCCTGTCGACGCTGCCCTCGGCAGGCATTGGCGCGACGCTCGCGCTGCTGATTTTCGGCACGCCGTTCTCGGTGATCGCGTTGATCGGCATTATTCTGCTGATCGGGATCGTCAAGAAAAACGGCATCATGATGGTCGATGTCGCGATCCAGTTGCAACGCCATGAAGGCAGGAACGCCCGCGAGGCAATCCACGAGGCCGCCATGGTGCGGCTGCGCCCGATCATGATGACCACCTTCGGCGCTGTGCTGGGCGCGGTGCCGCTCGCGATCGGCATCGGCCAGGGCGCGTCGCTGCGGCAGCCGCTTGGCGTGACCGTAGTGGGCGGGCTGATCCTGAGCCAGGTTTTTACGCTTTACACGACGCCGGTGATCTATCTGTATCTCGACCGGCTCCGCGCGCGACTCGTCAAGTGGTCCGCTCGCCTGCCGTGGAATCGCCGCCCCGAAGCACCGGATGCAAACGCATGATGATGACGATTTCCCGCACCACGCTGGCCACCGCTTCGCTGGCGTTGCTTACCTCACTCACGGCCGGATGCATGGTTGGCCCCGACTATCACCGCCCAGCCGTGCCTATGCCCGCCACGTGGAAAGAACTGCCCGGCTGGACCGAGGCGGAGCCCGCCGCCGAGGGCCCGAAGGGCGACTGGTGGACTGCGTTCAACGACCCGCTGCTCAATGACCTCGAACCGCTGGTGTCGGTGTCGAACCAGACCGTGCGCCAGGACTACGCGAACTATCAGGAGGCGCTGGCCGAGGTGCGGCTCGCGCGCAGTGCGCTGTTTCCGACAATCGGCGTCACGGGTTCGGTGACCCGCGAGCGCCTGGCGACGAGTAGTTCGGTCAGCAGCAGTGCGGGCACCTTCCATACTGTCAACAACGCCGGTTCGCTCGAGGCCAATGCGAGTTGGGCGCCCGACCTGTGGGGAGAGGTGCGTCGCAACATTGAATCGAGTTCCGCCACCGCTCAGGCCAGTGAAGCGACGCTTGCCAATGCGACGTTGTCCGAGCAGATCGCGCTGGCGAACGCGGTCATCGATCTGCGGGTGACGGACGCGAACATTGACCTTCTGACCCACACCGTTGAGGCGTTCCGGCAGGCGCTGCGCGTCGTTTCCGAGCAGGACAGGGCCGGCACCGTGCCGCCGTCCGATCTTGTGACCGCGCAGACCCAGTTGGATACAGCGCAGTCGAGCCTGATCGCGCTTGGCGTCGCCCGCGCCCAGAATGCCCACGCGATCGCCGTACTGGTCGGCAAGAATCCCGAAGACCTGGACCTGCCACACGATCCGACGCTGCCGACGCTGCCGTCGATTCCGGTCGGGGTACCGTCGACGCTGCTGCAGCGCCGGCCAGACATTGCCACGGCCGAACGCCAGATGGCCGCGCAGAACGCCGCCATCGGCGTCGCTGTGGCGGCGTATTACCCGACGATTTCGCTGTCGGCGCTGGACGGCTTCACGCAATCGCCATTGTCGGGCCTGCTGCATATCGCCAATCGCGTCTGGTCTCTGGGCGCCTCGGCCAGCGAGACAATATTCGATGGTGGCGCGCGCAATGCACAGATTGCCGCAGCCCAGGCAAAGTACGACGGAGCCGTGGCCAACTATCGCGGCACCGTATTGACGGCCTTCGAGGGGGTGGAGAACGACCTCGCCGGCTTGCGCGTCCTGGCGCAGCAGGCCGATGTGCTGGAGCGCGCCGTACGCGACGCGACGCGCGGCACGGAGATCGCACTCAATGAATACCAGGCCGGCACTGTGGACTACACGACCGTCTCGACGGCGCAGACGGCTCAATTGTCCGTTCAGCAGACGGCATTGAATGTGCAGCAACAGCGGCTGCTTGACGCGGCATCGCTGATCGGCGACCTCGGGGGCGGCTGGTCCGAAAGCGAGCTTCACGATCCGCTGCATCCCAGGCGACAGGAGGTCTCGCAGTAGTCCGGAGCGAGGCAGCGATCCTGCCATTGACGCGTCTCGTCCTGGCCCGGACGACAAAGGCTGGACGATGGTTTTGGACGAATTTTGAACAGCAGCGAGGTGAGTGATCTAAGGCCGGATGCTACATACAGCACCGTCAACCGCCTTGAGCAGTTCGTAACGGTCATCACAAAATACGTACCAAACGTCACACGCGGCTGCCGGAGGATCGAGATTTGCAGAGGTGTAGGATTTTCGCAAAAAAATGCGAGTCTCCGTTGAATGCCCGTGAAACATTTCGCGTATAAATGGCGTAACCGATTGCATCGTAAAGGTTTATAGGAATAGGGGGTTTTCTTAAAGTTGTTTCACGGAATCTAATCTAACTGATTGCTCGACAACGCTTTAGTTTGCTTCAGCGCCGCTTGGGTCACGCGTCTTTCCACCCGTCGCACCAGAAATGGCTGCATGCTGAGCGATGGCGGTCGGATTCTTGTAGGCACACCGATCCCTGGCCGATAACTCAGGACAGCAACTGTGTCTCGATATCCAAAGTCCAGGGACTGCGAATCGAATTTGTCGTGCGCCTGACTACGCAACTAACGGTACAACACTCAAAAATCCTTTGTATGCCAGCGAGTCAGCAAAAAGCGGTCACGCGTCAGCCGCGTACGGAAACAGGCCGCTCTTTCAGAGTTTCCCTTGCAGATCTGGGAGTTTCACCGCTGCACGACACGTCTGGGAGATTAGACCCTCCCCTACTTCAGATCTTCTCGCACTAGATTTCGAATTTCTGCCGCGGCACATTGGCCACTTAACGCCGCCGACCTGATTCTCAGTATCGAACGTCAGCAACGCCGGCGGCACGCTACTTTAGGGCTTTTCCATTCATCGTGATTTCCAACGAAATTGGAAAGCAATTTGTAATAATAGAGATAGATCACCTGCGCCGGGGTGCTTCGCTCCAGCCTCTATTCAAGCCGCCGAACGTTTGGATTTTTGCTTCCTGACGCCAAATATTTGGCGGAGCACCCAAGGCACCGGTGCGGCGCACCTGCTGCGCATGCGTCCGAGCAGCCTGCGTCGGGGTGGTCAGGAAGAACCCACGCGCCCTGAAGCTGAATCGCCCGACCTGCAGACGTTCCTCGCCCAGGTCGATCCTGACGGATTCTATGGCGAAGTAGATCTGCTCGACCTTTACCCCGCAGAATTTCCGGCACCGGGCGGCGCCCGGGTGTGCCGACGCGTGGCCCGCATCCGGAGGGTGCGGAAACGACAAGCGGCGGCCGCATAGTATCGGCTCGCGCTGGTACCCAATCCTCTCCCCGTATGCTTCACCGAGATGCGGCGCGAGGAGGCAGCCTGCCTCACGCGGGGCAAGACTCCGGCTGATGCCCGGGGGGGACAGCGACGCGGAGCGCCTCTGGAAGTGTCGCTATTCTGTGCAAGCGTCACACATGATTCCTTCCGCGACATGTCATCGACGCGTCGCGCACGGACTGTGCCAACTGCAGTCACGATTTTGACGACCCAAAGGGCGAAACTGCCCTACAGTCTCCGCTCTTGATCCCATTCGCGAGAATCGCCAAGGATTGGCATCTATTCGTTGGAGGTAGTGTCCCCAAGCGGACCGCAACGGCTTTTCTCTCGACAAGCTGTACAGCTCGTGACACCGTCGCTGCCAGGCATCGCCGCAGATGAGTACCTGCCGCTCAAAGAGTGGGGGCGCTACCTGTTGCACGATGATGCACCGCACGCGAAGCAGCGCGATTGCGACGACGCTCCCGGGCAACGTTCTGGAACGCGTTTGAAGCGACGCATCGCTGCAGACCACCACCATCAAGACGGTCGACGAACGTGCTCGCATCATCGAGGAAGCGGACAAGCTCTATCGCGACGCATACCGAGTCCTGGGAAGTATGAACGGGCGCGCTGTCCGGGTCATGGCAATGAGACGAGGGTCAAAATTGCAAGTGAAATGCCATGACCAAAAATGTAACCGAGGAGCCCTTGCGCCATCACCTGTAGCAAGCCACAGCGCGCGAGAACACATCAGGGAGTAGGAGGCCGACACAGCCTTGATATCAGTCAACGGAGGTGACTACTGCTATCTGGTTCGTCGCTATTTGGGGAGTTGCCGCGGGGCGGGCCTCCGGCCCGATTGAGTCAGACGGGTGTGAGCTGGATATTCATAGTCGGTCATTTGATCGAATGCGCGTTGTTGCTCGCGAACCAAGGCACGCCTTGTCTGGTCTGTCGGCACGCACATCTGGGAAGCGGATGAACGGCGGCCATACGGGGCAGATCCAGATCGGAGAGGTGGCTTTGCTGAGAGATCCGCGATTTCCGCGACGGAGTTAGGGCGAGGAGCGTTTATTTCTTGCTGGCGACAAGTCGTTCTCGCCAGCATAAAGTCGGGGACCGCAGGTCTCCACAAGTACTCGACGCCAGTGTTTCAGACCGTTGACGTACTCCGGACTCTGCCGCGCTGTTTGCATGTTGGTGATTACGTGGCGCTCCGGCGACCGGCTTATCGGGACTGCTCGCCTCCTGTGTACATACTATGGACACAGGAGGCGAGCAGCTCCTTCGGTCTAATGTTGGCGGCCGGCCCACACTTTGTACATGCTTTACGTGAGGCCGCGATTTGAAGTTGAAGGGTACAGCTGGCTCCAGCTGCTCAATGAGACGCGGCGATGCCACGCTGAATCCGGCGGGCCAAACCCTCAAAGACGGTGTCCATACTATGTACACGCCGAGCTTGCGCAACCGATTAAAGTGATGCGATGCAGCTGTTATGAACTCAGTCCCCGTGTACATCGTATGGGCACGAGAGTCCGGCGGCGACTCCATTGTTTGTCATCGCAAGGCATGCGAGCGAATTTTCACCGCGTCCATAGTATGGACACGACCTCGCAGATTCGGCCAGCGATCTCAGCGTGGCAACCGCAAAAGAAAGCCCGCTCGCGGCGGGCTGTTGTTGCAGAGCGCTGCAGCTTCAGTTTGGCTGCGGGCGGAACATCTGGCTCATTAGCTCCCGAATCTGCGTCTCCTGTGCTTCAGTCAGCACACCCGCCTTGATTTTCAAGGTAAAGCTGTTGACATCCTTCGTGATGGAGCCCGCATGCTCTTTGCCCGCGAAAAACTTGTCGATGCTGCGCTCGCTTGCTGAGTTCGTCGTAACGCGACGTGTCGCCAGCGCCTTAATAGCAGAGGCTACCTTCCCTTGGTCCATGTTGCCCGCAACGACGAGCGGCCAGATTTCCCTGGCTGCATCAAGACCTGCCTCGCCATGTTTTCGGATAGCAGCAACGATAGAATCTGCTGCGTTCCCGCCAAGCAGGCGCGGGTGCAGATCGAGGTCTTTCTGGACGAAGTCAGGCAGTTTTTCGAACGAGAGAAACTGGTACAGCCCGGTTCTGGACATGCCGAGCGCCTCAGCCATCCGTTTGCGGTCCGGAAATTCCTTTTCTGTCTGCCGGATAGACAAGGCGACTTCATAGTCGGACAAGTCGTCGCGACTGATATTTTCGACCAGGGCCAGCACAGCCATGTCCTCGTCGGAGCACTCCACAACCACAGCCTTGATGGTGTCGAGTCCGACCATCTTGTGCGCGCGCCACCGACGTTCGCCCGCCACAATCTGATAGATATCCTCGGAGCGGCGGACGACGATCGGCTGCATCAGTCCGACTTCACGAATAGACTCGGCCAGCTCCGACAGCTTCGCCTCGTTGAATATTCTCCGAGGCTGCCAGGGGTTGGGCACCATGTCGGACACCGACAATTGCGACGCCGCGCCAGTTGACTCCAGTTCCTGCACCCGGAGTTGCGCTACCGCCAACGCGCCCGCGAGACCAGGTGCCGTCTGCGTTCGGTTGCTGCGTTTAACCTCATCTTCCTTGATCGAAGAAGTCGCCCGGATTCCGGCCGTCTTAGCCAGCAACTGTTCACGCATGTTGCTCATTGCGCGTTCCTCCATTTTTCTGCATAGATTTCATCCAACCATCGGCAGTAGTCGACAAGCGGCTGCTTTACGCGTTGCAACGACTTGGCAGCGGTGTGTGTACTGCTGACGTCGAAAACAGTTGAGAATGCCAGTGCTCCTGTGCTCATTACGGAACTCGCCGGCACTTCAATCGAATGCAGCCAATTCTCATAGGCGCTTTGTGCCCATGCGCGAACGATAGGCGCGGACGAGGTGCGGCCATAATCGACCTTCGAAAGCATCAGCGAGATAAAGTCGTATTTCTTGTCCTGCTCGTACTTGATGAAACTCTTGGACACATCCGAAAACAGTCTCCAGAACGACAGTGAGCTTATGAAGTCCAGATTCTCAGGAACCATCGGCATGACCATCGCATCTGCCGCCAGCAGAGCATTCAGGTTGAGGTAAGACAGGGACGGCGACGTATCCATCAAGATGTAGTCGTAGCGCTTGCGTAGCGGCTCGAGACCTTGACGTAGCACCGTCCAGAACCGAAACCCTGGCCTCATCTTCTGCATGGCAGGCAGATGGAACTCGGCACCAATCAATTCAGTGTGTGCCGGAATCACGTCAAGGCCGTCCCAGTACGTCGACTGAACCCTTTCCTCCAGGCCGCCCTCGACCTCCTGGTCATATATGTACGGGAGCACGGTGTCCTCCGGGGTCACATCTTTTTCTGCGTACAAGCCGCACAATTCCGAAAGCGATGCCTGCGGGTCAAGGTCGACCACCAGTACTTTGCGGCCGCGCAACGTAAGCCCTTGGGCAAGGCACATGGTGGTGGTGGTTTTCGCCGACCCGCCCTTCAGTTGGGCTGTTATGACGATTTTCCCCTCCGGCTCGCGTGTACCGGTGACGAGAGGGGTTTGATAAATGTCAGATACTTTCTGAACCCAGATGCGCGCATCTTCCAGCGTGAAGGTGCGAGTGCGGCCGGTCCCTGCGGCGATTCCCGACGGCAACGCACCATCGCTCTTAGTGGCGAGGTATTGCACCTGCGAGTGAGAAATGTTGCACATCTCCGCAATCTCCCCTGTCTTGAACACAGGCGGCGCCTTCCGTGGCCGGGGTGCAAGAATGGTGTCACGAAGCTCATCTGTGAAAATTGAGACCTTTTCAGCAAACTGGCTAATTTGCTCAAGTGGAACAGTTCGGTCTACAGCAGGAAGTTGGCTTGTTTTCACCATTCTGAGGTTTTTCCTGAAATTTCGACAAAGCTCAGAATACAGGAAACACTTGAAAATAGCTCTATAAATTGCTGTTTATTATAGGTAGTTTTTGTGGGAACGATCCGTCACCCGCCCGAAATGTCGCAAGTCAAGGTAATGTGTCTAGCCGGCAGAACCATCAAGGTGAGGTCGCTTGTGCTGCTTTTGAGTCCGATGTCGCGGTGTAAACGGGGAAGCGTACAAAAGGAAAGCACATGGTGAGGTCAGTTGTGCTGTAAATACGTCTGCGACGTCCGACCTCGCTGAAGCTGCACAATGAACCTCACCTTCACTCGCAATCTACGGGTTTCGCGGGGCCTTGGAAGGCACACGGACGAATACCCATAAGCAAATCAGCACAATGAATCTCACCTTCACCCGGACGTTCCTTACCTCAAAAACGCATTCATGTGAAAAGGGGCGTCAGCGTGTGCTGAAGCTGCTGCTCTGCACAATTCCCCTTCCATGATTCCAACACAATGAACCTCACCATGTGAGCGCTGCACCCAATTCGCACAATGAACCTCACCATAGCCGCAGACCAGATACATACTGCCTGGCCACGGTTGGTTTGTTTTTTTTAAAAGACCGAAACATACCGACCTACCAACAGGCGAGTACAACATCGTTGATGTTCAACAACTTAACCCGAGAAAGGTGAGGTCTGTTGTGCTAAAGGTGAGGTTTGCTGTGCACGAGGGTGAGTTTCCTTGTGTGGGGAAGGTGAGGTCCGTCCCACACAAAGGTGAGGTCTGATGTGCACAAAAAGCTGGATCATATCGAAGTGAGGTTGGTTGTGCCGACCGCAGCTGTCAGCCTCTACCGATAAGGGTTCGACGGGGAAAGCGGATTCGTTGTGGTGAGGTTCATTGTGCAATGGTGAGGTTGGTTGTGCCGGAAAGGAGAGGGTAGGCCGCTGGTAGCCTCTGCCGTCTGCTGAAGGTGAGGTTGTGTGTGTTGACAGCTCACTCACGCATGCCTACATTCCCCAGAGCGAAAATGAAGAACGGACGAAAACATGGCGGAGGACAACTCGGAAGACGGCAAATCGAGGGTGACATCTCGGCAGATGGCACTCGCACTGTTCGAGGACATGTTCGACCTTGGCATCCCCATCACCGAGGCCAATCGTGAAATCGGTTACCAGCGCAACAACTTCTTCACCCAAATCGTCAACATGGGGCTGCCCGCGCGGCGTTTTCTTGACGCCGCGTATTTTATCGTCGCACAAGAACAGGAAGCACGGGACCAGTACGACGTCGAGTTGAACTACTTCAAGTGGCTGATGCGCTATGACAGTCGCAACCTCAAGCACTTGCGCACTATCGCGGAGGAAGCCCAGGACGCGAAAATCCAGGTCACCGATACACCGCTCGACCGGAACCCCAATGAAGACGACCTATGGGTCTCCGTCCAGCTGATGGGGATGGTGGGCTTTCACAGAGGACGCATTCGATTCGACGTGCATCCTCGCCTGGTGCCGCACATCCGCGACCCAAAGAAGTCCCACTGGCTGAGCCTGCGCATCTCGACGGCATTCACGCGCAGCCTGGCGCGCGCGATATATGACCAGGTACTACCGAATGTCCCGGACGGCCGAACCGAATGGATACGGCTTGAAGACATGCGAAACTGGCCCGGCAGGATGGGCGCGAACGCGGCCATCTTCAAATACTTCAAGCGCGACTGGCTCGAACCCGCCGTGCGCGAAATCAATGAGGTGTCGGACATCGAGTTGTCGTATGAGACCAGGACCGAGTCCACCACGTCGAAAAAAATTGACCGGATCAGGTTCCTGCTCAAACGCAAAGATACTGCCGACGCTGCCCTGGCCAGCCTGGCCGACGCTAGCCACCTGTACAAGATTCTCAAGGACGAATTCAACCTCTCGACCAAGCAATTCAGCGACATCTCCGAGAACCGCGAGGTCTGGACCGATGCACACATTCTGCAGGCTGTCGAATACACGCGATTTAAGCTCAATCGTGGACAGGTGAAAAAGAGTCCCGCTGGCTACCTGATGCGCGCCCTGCGCGATAACTGGAAGATGTCTGAAGCCGAGCGGAAGATGGTTGAGGTTCAGTCGAAGCTGATTACCGAAGAGACGGAAGCGAAGGTTGCAAAATCCGAGACCCAGACTTCAGTCGCGCGCAGCATGGCCTCGCGTGATGAAGAAGCACGTGCGCGCATGAACGAGGAGTCGCGTAGGGGCCGTGAACACTTCAACGCGTCCGACGCCAAAACCCGCAAAGAGCTGGTCCGCCTGTGGGTTGCGTCGAGAGAAGGCAAGCTCATGCTGCGACGGATGAAGTTCGAGGCCCCGACTGTGACAGAGGAGGAAATCCTCGCGAATTCGGAACTGGTTTGGTACCTGGGACAATTTGTGTTCGGACGCGTGAATTCGGTCCGGGAAATTGCCTGAATTGCAGGAACGAGTACCGGTCAACGACTCTTCGCTTCGACCGGCGATCTCCGATAAACCCCGCGCAAATTGGAACTGGGCAGAAGACATTGAACAGGGCCAAGAAAATCTGCGACTAGCGGTCTAGCCCGCGGTGATACCCACAGCCGGATGCCTATTGCGTTGCCATACCGCTGCGTCTCACGCGGGCCTCTAGCCCATGCCACACAAGTTTCATGTCGTGGCGCATGCCTCGAAAGCCCTCGATGGCGTGCGCCGCGAGCAGCAGAAGAGCGATCCCGCACGGAAGGGCATGCGCTGGTCGCTGTTCAAAGATGCTGACAAGCCGAATCTCGCGCAACTGACCGATCTCGAGGTGCTGATCAGCCAGTACGCGAACAACTGCGCGAGATTCTCGATCACAAGCAAATCCACGTCGTATCCAAGATGTTGCGACGTCATGCGTTCCAAGGTCGAATGATCAGAGTTGTTGAATCGATTGAGTGGCGTTGACGTGGAGTTGACGATCCAGGTTCCGTTTTCCTCATATACAAAATAGACCGGTAAGCCGGGCGAGTTCCTGTTCGCGCATCACCAGAAGATCGTGCAGTCGCTTAAGAGCGGCCGGGCCGGTTCCGTCGTGCTGCACGCGCTCGACGATGCCCGGCAACGCCGAGTCTGTTTCCTTAAACGTGTTGTCGGCCTGCTGAGCCATTGCCCGTGAGAGATTCGAGGTGGCGACATCCATTTCGCCCAGCTCGACTGAGCTCGGCACCTTTTCGTCGAATCGGTTGGTCTTCGAGCTGCATTGCGGAACGCCCTGGAAACTATCGCGACCGCCAGCGCGTGCGGTCTCGTCCTCTCGCTCGATGCTGGTTGACAACCCACAACTCGATCGTGCGAGATCGAGTTCTTCGCCAGCGCGCTAGTGCCAGTCTCGAGACACACGTTGCCGCCGACGAGTCCAACTGAAGAGTGCCTTCGGCACCTTACTTGATGGCTGTGCGCCAACCAGGTTTTCCGCAGACAAATCAGCCGCACATCGAAGGCGCCCCCAGCAAACCCCTTGCAGATAGCTCAGCCAGCCCGGCTTCGCTTTGCGAAGTCCTGCCGGATTGCCAGTCCCCGATCGCACGGGAATATTATGGTATTCCATAATATTGAAACGCTTGATCTCGGCCCTTGGTTGGAATACCGTAATACCAACCGCACAACGATGCGGTCGACACGGTGCGAGGGGCAATCTCCAGTGGGCCAACTCGCGGCAAGACTGACTTCCCGCTTTCTGCATACAGGTCGATCATGAAATTCTCGTTGTTTCTGCACATGGAGCGGTACGAGTCCGCGACGCCGCACCGTCAACTCTTTGATGAACTCACGCAGCTTGTCCAGATTGCCGAAAAGGGTGGCTTCGAGACTGCCTGGATTGGCGAGCACCACGCGATGGAGTTCACGATCGCGCCGAATCCCTTCGTCAACCTTTCGTATCTCGCGGCCCGAACCGACAGGATTCGACTCGGCACGGGAACGGTGATCGCACCGTTCTGGCACCCCATCCGCCTCGCGGGTGAAGCCGGCATGGTCGATGTTGCGAGCAATGGGCGGCTTGACCTGGGTATCGCGCGCGGCGCGTACTCGTTCGAATACGAGCGCCTGTTGCCAGGCCTCGATGCGTTTGGCGCGGGAGCACGGATGCGCGAGCTTGTTCCGGCGTTGTCGCAGTTGTTCAAGGGCGACTACGCGCATCAGGGCGAATTCTGGTCGTGGCCCTCGACTACACCCGTACCTCGTCCCATCCAGCAACCTGGGCCGCCGCTCTGGCTTGCTGCGCGCGATCCGAACTCGCACGAGTTCGCGGTCCGGCATGGCTGCAATGTGCAGGTGACCTCGCTCGCAGCCGGCGACGGCGAAGTGGTGAGCCTGATGGAGCGTTTCAACGCGGCCTGCAAAGCAAACCCTGACGTGCCGCGTCCGCAGATCATGATGCTGATGCATACCTTCGTGGGCGCTGATACCGCCGAAGTCGATGCCGCTGTCAACGACCTTTCGCGCTTCTACTGCTATTTCAGCAAATGGTTCAAGAACGAGAGGCCTGTGACGCAGGGCTTTATTGAACCGCTTACGCAAGCCGATATCGATTCATTTCCGCAGTACGCCCCCGAGCAGATCCGCAAGAATCTCGTCATTGGCCGGCCGTCGGCCGTGATCAGCCGGCTTAAACAGTATGAGGAACTCGGCTTCGATCAATACAGTTTCTGGCTCGACAGCAACATGAGCTTTGAGCGCAAGCGCCGCTCGCTCAAGTTGTTTATCTCGGACGTGATGCCTGCGTTCGCTGCGCGTGGCTAATGGTGAATGTCCATTCAGCTGACGCCAGGCAAACAGGAGCAGACCCATGTTGAAGTCGTTTCAGCATTACATCGACGGTGAGTTCAGCGATGCCGCCGATCGCTTCGAGAGTATCAATCCGGCCACGGGCGCTGCGTGGGCAACCATGCCCGCCGCCAGTGCGACGGATGTGGACCGCGCCGTCAAGGCGGCGGACCGTGCGTTATTCTCGCCTGAATGGGCCGGGCTGACTGCAAGCCAGCGCGGCAAGCTGCTGTATCGGCTCGCAGATCTCGTCGCGGCAAACGCGCAGGAACTGGCTGAACTCGAAACGGCAGACACGGGCAAGATCATCCGCGAGACGCGCAGCCAGATAGGCTACGTGGCCGAGTACTACCGCTATTACGCGGGCGTGGCGGACAAGATTCAGGGTGCCTGCCTCGCGGTCGACAAGCCCGACATGGACGTCACATTGCGACGTGAGCCGGTGGGCGTGGTGGCGGGCATCGTACCGTGGAACTCGCAACTGTTCCTGTCGGCGGTGAAGATCGGACCGGCGCTCGCAGCGGGCTGCACCATCGTCATCAAGGCATCGGAGGAAGGGCCCGCGCCGCTGCTTGCCTTTGCCCGGTTGGTCCACGAGGCAGGCTTTCCGGCGGGCGTGGTGAACATCCTGACCGGTTTCGGCGGGGTCTGCGGCCGCGCGCTCACGAGCCATCCGCTTGTCGCGAAGATTGCGTTCACGGGTGGCCCGGAAACGGCGCGTCATATCGTGCGCAATTCGGCCGAGAACCTCGCGGCTACCTCGCTCGAACTGGGCGGCAAATCGCCCGTGCTCGTCTTCGACGATGCCAGCGTAGAGAGCGTCAGCAATGCCGTGATAGCAGGCATCTTTGCCGCGACGGGCCAGAGTTGCGTTGCCGGCTCCCGTCTGCTCGTACAGCGTGGTATTCGCGAGCGCCTGCTTGCCAGGCTCATCGAGAAGGCAAAGGCTATCAGGATCGGCGACCCGCAGGATCTGGCTACGGAAATGGGACCGCTCGCGACGCTCAGGCAGCGCGATCACATCGAAGCCGTGCTCGCCGCGAGTCTCGATGCTGGCGCGACGCTCTTGACCGGTGGCGGCCGTCCGGAAGGGCGTGGTGAAGGCTTTTTCTTTGAGCCGACGATCGTGGAGTGCCCCACGGCCAACGTGCCAAGCGTCGCGCAAGAGCTATTCGGGCCGGTGCTGAGCGTGATGTCCTTCGACACGGAAGCCGAAGCGCTGAAGCTAGCCAACGACACGCAATACGGTCTTGCCTCAGGTGTGTTCACACGCGATCTGACCCGAGCCCACCGGATGACGCGCATGCTTCGCGCCGGCATCGTCTGGGTCAACACCTACCGCGCTGTCTCGCCGATCGTCCCCTTCGGCGGATATGGGCTGAGCGGTCTGGGACGCGAAGGCGGGCTCGATGCGGTGCTCGACTACACGCGCACCAAATCCGTCTGGATCCGTACCTCCGACGAGCCAATCGCCGATCCGTTCGTCATGCGTTGAAGAGGCCGCGATGTATTACGAAGTCCGTACTTATAAGATCAAGACCGGCGCGGTCCCGGCGTACCTGAAACTGGTCGAGGAAGAAGGCATCGAGTTGCAGAAGCGTCATCTCGGCGAACTCGTCGGCTACTTCTTCTCGGAGATCGGACCGTTAAATCAGATCGTCCATATCTGGGCCTACCCCGGTCTGGATGAACGCGAGGCGCGCCGTCAGCGTCTCGCTGAAGATCCCGCGTGGCAGGCATTCGCGCCGAAGATCCAGGCGCTGCTGGAAACCATGGAAAGCAAGATCATGAAGCCCGCCGCGTTCTCACCACTCAAGTAAGCAAGCCGCCGGCAGGCCCCCTTCCGGAGTAAGCCGTTTCCTTTCAAGGAGCTGTTGTCATGAAGCAAGCGCTACCCTTGCGCGCCCTCGCGCGCGCAGTGACCATCACCGTAGCCGTTCTGGTTACCGCGCCGGTGTTCGCGCAGAACGCGCCGATCGTGTTTGCCAGCTGGGGCGGTACAACCCAGTCGGCCCAGCAGAAAGAGTGGGCTCAACCGTTCACGCAGAGTTCGGGCATCCAGGTGCTGATGGACGGCCCGACCGATTACGGCAAGCTCAAGGCCATGGTCGATAGCGGCAACGTGCAATGGGACGTGGTCGACGTCGAAGGTGATTTCGCTTACGCCGCACTGCGCGACGGGCTGGTCGAGCCGATCGATTATTCGGTCGTGAACAAGAGTCAGCTTGATCCGCGCTTCATGTCGCCGGGCGCAGTGGGCAGTTTCTATTATTCGTTCGTGCTGGGCTACAACAAGGCTTCGTTCAAGAACGGCGGCCCTGCCAGTTACGCCGATCTCTTCGACACGAAGCGCTTTCCCGGCAAACGCACGTTCTACAAGTGGTCTGCGCCGGGTGTGCTGGAAGTCGCGCTGCTCGCCGACGGCGTCGCCCCCGACAAGCTCTATCCGCTCGACCTCGATCGCGCCTTCAAAAAGCTCGACACGATCAAGAGCCAGATCGTCTGGTGGAGCGGCGGCGCGCAGTCGCAACAGCTGCTGGCTTCGGGCGAAGCTCCGATCGGTGTGTTCTGGAATGGCCGGCTCCATGCGTTGCAGCAAACCGGCGTCGACGTCGGCATATCGTGGAGCCAGAATCTGACCGCCGCCGACATGCTGGTTGTGCCGAAGGGTTCCAAACACAAGGCCGAGGCGATGAAGTTTCTCGCCACCGCGACCGGTGCTCAGGCGCAGGCCAACTTTGCCGCCCAGACGGGCTACGCGCCGGTCAATCTGAGGTCGGCTGCGCTGCTGCCTGCCGATGTCGCGAAGACCCAGCCGGACCAGTACAAGGCGACGCAGATCAATCTCGACATGAAGTACTGGGCCGATCATCGCGACGAGATCGCGAAGCGCTGGTATGCGTGGCAGTCGAAATAAGGCGCATGCGGGGTTAGACACAGCGAAGGAGTGGTCATGTCGAATGCTTTGAGTACCGTCGCGGAGCCTCCGGTGGTGGCATCGAAGGCGAGCGCCGGTTTCAGGAAGGCCCGGCTCTTTTTGCCAGCGGTGCTGCTGCTGGTGGTGTTCTTCCTGTTGCCGGTGATCTCGCTCCTTTTGCGCAGCGTACTGGAGCCCACGCCCGGGTTGCAGAACTATGCGCAGCTCTTCGGCTCGACGACCTATCTGCGCGTGTTCGGCAATACCTTCTTCGTGGCGTCGGTCGTGACGGCGGTGACGCTTGTCATCGGCTTTCCGACTGCATGGGTGCTCGCTATTGCACCACGCTGGATCGGCAGGCTGGTGTTCGCCATCCTGCTGCTGTCGATGTGGACCAATCTGCTTGCGCGCACCTTCGCCTGGATGGTGCTCCTGCAGCAGACCGGGCCGATCAACCGCCTGCTGATGTGGCTCGGTGTGATTCACGAACCGCTCACGCTGGTCAATAACCTGACCGGCGTGACGATCGGGATGACCTACATCATGCTGCCGTTCCTCGTGATGCCGCTGCATGCGACGTTGCGTGCCATCGATCCCACTACGCTGCGGGCGGCCGCCATCTGCGGTGCAAGCCGCTGGCAGGCATTCTGGCGGGTGCTGGTACCACTCGCCATGCCGGGTATCGCCAGTGGCGCGCTGATGGTGTTCGTGATGGCGCTCGGGTATTTCGTCACGCCCGCGCTGCTCGGCGGCCCTGAATACATGATGCTGGCTGAACTGATCGCGCAACTCGTGCAGCAGTTGTTGAACTGGGGGCTTGCCGGCGCCGCCGCGTTCGTCCTGCTGCTCGTCACGCTGTCGCTGTACGCCGTGCAGCTGCGTTTTTCGGGCCGTGCCGCGGATACTACAGGAGCCCACTGACATGCTGCTCGATTTCGATCGTCTCGGACCCTTGCGCTGGATGTTGCTTGGCGTAGGCACGGCGGTGTCGCTGTTCCTGCTGCTGCCGGTGCTATTCATCGTCGCGCTCTCGTTCGGCAATTCCCAGTGGCTCATGTTTCCGCCGCCAGGCTGGACGCTGCAGTGGTATAGCGAGCTGTTTTCCGACCCGGGCTGGCTCGATTCGCTGATGACGAGCCTCGAACTCGGACTCGTCGTGATGGTGCTCTCGGTCACGCTTGGCCTCTTTGCATCGCTCGCGTTGACGCGCGGCAATTTTCGCGGCCGCGCGCTGCTCAAAGCGTTTTTTCTTACGCCGATGGTGCTGCCTGTCGTCGTGCTCGCCGTGGCCTTGTACGGGTTTTTCCTGCGTATTGGGTTGACCGGGACCCTGGTCGGCTTCGTAATCGGGCATCTCATCATCGCGTTGCCATTCTCGATCATCGCAATCAGCAATTCGCTGGAGGGGTTCGATACGTCGCTGGAAGATGCCGCGCTGATCTGCGGCGCTGGCCCGTTCGAAGTGAAATGGCGAGTCACGTTGCCGGCCATCCGTCTGGGGCTGTTCGCCGCTGCGATCTTCTCGTTTCTGGCTTCGTGGGACGAGGTGGTGGTCTCGATCTTCATGTCGAGCCCGTTGCTGCAGACGCTGCCTGTGCGAATCTGGAGTACGTTGCGGCAAGACCTGACGCCAGTCATCGCGGCCGCCTCGTCGCTGCTGGTCGGACTGACTGTCGTGCTGATGTTGCTGGGACTTGTTCTCAAGAGGGATAAATCGTGAGCTCACCGTTTTTGCAGATCCAACGTCTTCGCAAGACCTACGATCAGGTCGTGGCCATCGACCACGTCTCGCTCGATATCAGGAAGGGCGAGTTCATGACGTTTCTCGGGCCATCTGGCTCGGGCAAGAGCACGACGCTGTACATCGTCGCTGGATTCCAGTCGCCCACTGAAGGACGCGTGCTGCTGGACGGCAAGTCGCTGCTTTCCGTCGCGCCGAACCGTCGCAACATCGGCATGGTTTTTCAGCGCTACACGCTGTTTCCGCATCTCACCGTCGGTGAGAACGTCGCGTTTCCACTGCGCGTGAGGCGCTTGCCAGACGCGAAAGTGCGCGCGAAAGTCGAGCAGATGCTGAAGCTCGTGCATCTTGCCGACTGCCGCGACCGGATGCCCGGCCAATTGTCGGGCGGGATGCAGCAGCGCGTGGCGATTGCCCGCGCGCTCGCCTACGATCCGCCGGTTTTGCTGATGGATGAGCCGCTTTCCGCGCTCGACAAGAAGCTGCGAGAAGAGCTGCAAACCGAACTGCGCAGGATCCACCAGGAGACCGGCGTGACGATCCTGTACGTGACGCATGATCAGGAGGAGGCGCTGCGTCTGTCCGATCGCATCGCGGTATTCAACAAAGGGCGCATCGAACAGGTCGGCACGGGCGAGGAGTTGTACGGCGCGCCGGCATCGCGCTTCGTGGCGAGCTTCATTGGCAACTCGAACTTTCTTCCGGTTACGCTGGCAGGCGGCAAGGGCGATTCACATGCGGTTTTTCCAAACGGCAGGCCCGTCCCGCTGGGAAGTTTCGACCCTGTTCTCAGCGCGGGCGATGATGCTGCGCTCATGCTGCGTCCGGAACAGATCCGCATCCGGGCACAGCCTGCTCAGGCGGCGGACATCGGTTTGCCGGTCGTGATCCGCGACGTCACGTATCTGGGCGACACCATGCACTATTCCGTCGCGACACCCTGGCAACAGGAGATCGCCGTGCGCACCTCGGCGGGGCAGCGCGAAGCGAATCTCAGTGTGGGGGCCCAGGCATGGCTCGACTGGGACAGGGTCAGCGCGCGGGTTTTTCCGGGGTGAGTGTAGGTGCGGGTGGTTTGAGGTATTTCCTGTGCGATACTATGGGATTCCAAATACCAACCGGTTCGAGTATTGCCCGGAGAGCTGACCATGATGGATCAAATGCGTGTCGACCGCAGTGCGCCGACCCTGCGCGAGCTGACACTGGAGAAGTTGCGCGACGCGATTTCGCAGGGTTTTTATCGTCCTGGCGACCGTTTGATCGAACGCACGCTGTGCGATCAACTCGGCGTGAGCCGCACGGTGGTGCGCGAAGTGCTGCGCCATCTCGAGACTGAGGGTCTCGTCGAAACGGTGACGCATTCCGGGCCGGTGGTCGCGCGGCTCGACCCGGAGCAGGTTCAGGAAATCTATGAGATTCGCGCGTTGCTCGAGTCGGAGGCTGCGCGCGCGTGTGCCGAACATGCCACGCCAGCCCTCGTCAAGCAGCTGCGCGAAATTCGCAAGGAGATCGAAGATGCCTTCGATCAATCGGACTTCAAGCGCGTACTGGCGTACACCGAGCGCTTCTACGAGGCGATGTTTGCCGGTGCACGAAAGCCGATGATGCATCAGGTGGTCAAGTCGCTGAATGGCCGCATCAACCTGCTGCGCGCTGTCACGATCTCGTCGCCGGGGCGCGGCACAGATTCGAATCGCGAGATGAACAAGCTGCTCTCGGCCATCGCAAAGAAAGACGGCGAAGCCGCTGCCGCGGCTTCACTCGAACACGTGAGGCGCACGTCAGTCATTGCGATGGCTGCGCTCGCTGAAAAGGTCTCCGAAGAAAGCGCCTGACCTTCAGTCTTCACCCCGAAAAAAACCGCCGATTCCGGCGGTTTTTTTTCGTGCCTGCGTTTCAGCTCGTTCTCGTAAACCCCTCCGTCGGCTGAAAAATCTTGCATACGCTAATATGGAATACCATAATACATAGAAGGCGCCGTCGCATGAGGCTGCGGCGCATTGTCTGGAGGGGAAGTCTTATGAAGCTCGAGATTCGCAAGCTGGTTACCTATGTGGAAGACACGTTCATCGAGGGCGGCAAGGTCGCGCCGCGACCCCTGAAACTGTTTGCTGCGGCTGCGGTGCTGCGCAATCCGTGGGCCGGGCGCGGTTTCGTCGAGGACCTGCGGCCGGAGATTCACGGGCTGGCGCCGCAACTGGGTGAAGTGCTGACGAGCGCAATCCTCAATATTGCCGGGTCGGGCGAAGCCGTGGAGGGTTACGGTAAAGCGGCGATTGTCGGCACGGCGGGCGAAGTCGAACACGCGTCAGCGCTGATCCACACGCTTCGCTTCGGCAACAAGTTCCGCGAAGCGGTTGGCGCGAAGAGCTATCTGAGCTTTACGAACCTGCGCGGTGGCCCGAACACCCCCGTCACGATTCCGTTGATGCACAAGGGCGACGAAGGCATGCGCTCGCACTACCTCACCATCCAGTTCTCGATCGTGGATGCGCCTGCGCCTGACGAGCTTGTCATCGCGCTGGGTGCGTCGATCGGGGGCCGGCCGCATCACCGTATCGGCGACCGCTATCAGGATCTGAAGGAGCTGGGGACCCATGAAGCATGAAGCCGTCATGGGCCGTATGTCGATGAACGGTGAGTTCGACGGCACGGCATACAGCATTGCGGGCAACGGCGAAGCGCTCGTCCTCATCCACGGCGTGGGAATGAATCGCCGCGTCTGGGCGCCGCAAGTGGAGGCGTTGCAGGCGCACTTTCGGGTCATCACCTACGACATGCTCGGGCACGGCGCGAGTCGCTTGCCGGCAATCTCTCCGCAACTGGACGAATACGCCGCGCAGTTGCTGTCCCTGCTGAACCACTTCGAGATCGAGATCGCACATGTGGTCGGCCATTCGATGGGCTCGCTGATCGCTCTCGAATTCGCGTTGCGTTATCCCGCGCGCGTGTCGAGTGTGACGGCGCTCAACGCGGTGTACGACCGAACGCCGACGCAGCGGGCGGCCGTGATGCAGCGTGCTGCGTCGCTCGGAGGCAGCCTCGAGCAGCCCGGTATCGATGCGACGATCGCGCGCTGGTTCGACGACCCGGTGCCGGGCCATCTCGCCGACGTTGCGGAGCTCGTGCGTTCATTGCTGGAAACGGTGAATCCCGAGGGCTATGCGCGGACCTACCGGCTTTTTGCGAGTTCGGATCAGGCCCATGTGGGCCGCCTACCGCAACTTGCCGTACCGGCGCTTTTCATGACGGGTGAGTGCGATCCGAATTCCAGCCCCGCCATGTCGCTTTCGATGGCGGCAGCAGCCCCGGGGGCGCGCGCTGAGATCATTCCCAATGAACGGCACATGATGAACATCACGGCGCCCGCGATCGTGAACCAGCGGCTTCTGCATTTTATCCATGACGTGAGCCGCCAGTCCTGAGGAGCAGCAACATGTCCGAATCCGCTTTCGATGTCGTTGAATTTCGCCGCGCGCTGGGCGCGTTCGTCACGGGCGTGACCGTCGTGACGACGATTCAACCTGACGGTTCACCGCGTGGCTTTACCGCCAACTCGTTTACCTCAGTGTCGCTCGACCCGGCGCTGATCCTCGTTTGCATTGCGAAGACGGCGTCGAGCCATCCGGTGTTTTCCCAGACCCAGCGCTTCGCGGTCAGCGTGCTTGCGGAAGATCAGCGGCCCGTGTCGGGCGTGTTCGCGTCGAAGGCCGCCGACAAGTTCGCGCAGGTTGCGTGGCATGTCCGTCGCACCGGCAGCCCGGTGATGGATGGCGCCGCTGCGAGCTTCGACTGCGAGACCCATCAGGTGGTGGATGCAGGAGACCACATCATCCTGCTTGGCCGGGTCGTGGACTTCGCGCACTCCAGTGCCACACCGCTCGGTTATTGCCGTGGCGCGTATGTGGACTTCAGCCTGTCGCAGGACGCCCTGGCTGCAACCGGGCAGCGTGCGCAGGTTGGCGCGATTCTCGAGCATCCGGAGGGACTCGTTTTGATCAGAACGGCGGCAGGGTTGCAATTGCCGACCGGCACGCGGCTCGAACCGCTTTCCGACGCGGGGAGTCTGCGCGGTGTGCTCGGTGGCTGTCACCTGAACGCGAATCTGGATTTTCTGTTCGCGGTGTTTGAAGCGAAAGGCGTAACGAACATTTATTATCGCGGGCGCGTAGTGGACGATGGCCCCGTGGGCACAGATGTTTGCTATGTGCCGCTCAACGCCATACCGTGGGACGAGATTCGCGATCCGGCCGTTCAGTCCATGCTGCGCCGTTATGTGAAGGAACGCACCGAGGACGCGTTCGGCATCTATGTCGGCGATGTCGAAACGGGCACTGTACAGTCGCTTGTTTCAAATGCGTGAACGATGTGGCGGCTTCGGTCGTAACAGCCGCCACATCGCGCGTTTAGCCTTGCTTGATGGTTGTGATCTCGAACAGGCTCGTCGAGCCCGGCGAGAGACGTGTGTGGATGATGCATCTTCCGCGTGATTCGGTTGCGGTGAAAACCGTGAAGCTACATATTCGAATAGTTCGGTCCGCCGCCGCCTTCCGGCGTGACCCACACGATATTCTGCGTCGGGTCCTTGATGTCACAGGTCTTGCAGTGCACGCAGTTCTGCGCGTTGATCACGAGGCGTTCGCTGCTGTCCTCGTTCTTCACGAACTCGTACACGGCTGCCGGGCAGTAGCGGCTTTCCGGTCCTGCGTACGTCTGCAGGTTCACGTTCACCGGCACTGAGGCGTCTTTCAGCGTCAGGTGCGCCGGCTGGTTCTCTTCATGATTCGTGTTCGAGATGAACACCGACGACAGCCGGTCGAACGTCAGCTTGCCGTCCGGCTTCGGATAGTCGATCGGCTTGCACTGCGAAGCGGGCCTGAGCATCTCGTGATCCCAGTGCTGGTGATGCAGCGTCCACGGCACGTTGCCGCCCAGCAGCTTCTGCTCCAGTCCGACCATCACGGTGCCTAGATACAGGCCCTTGCTCATCCACTGCTTGAAGTTGCGCGCGCGGTACAGCTCGGTGTGCAGCCACGACTGTTTGAACGCTTGCGGATAGGCGGCCAGTTCGTCCGCCTGACGGCCGGCCTGGACCGCGTCGAAGGCCGCATCGGCGACCAGCATGCCGGTTTTGATCGCGGCGTGACTGCCCTTGATGCGCGAGGCGTTCAGGAACCCCGCATCGTCACCCACGAGCGCCCCGCCCGGGAACACGAGCTTGGGCAGCGACATCAGGCCACCGGCGGTAATGGCCCGCGCCCCGTACGACACCCGCTTGCCGCCTTCGAGGAACGTGCGGATCGACGGATGCGTCTTGTAGCGCTGGAATTCCTCGAACGGCGACAGGTACGGATTGGAATACCCGAGCCCGACGACAAAGCCCACCATCACCTGGTTGTTGTCGATGTGATAGAGGAACGAGCCGCCGTAGGTGTCGCTTTCCAGCGGCCAGCCGGCGGTGTGGATCACCAGCCCCGGCCTGTGCTTCGCCGGATCGATTTCCCACAACTCCTTGATGCCGATGCCGTAGACCTGCGGATCGACACCGTCGCGCAGTTTGAATCTGTCATGCAGCTGGCGGCCCAGATGGCCGCGCGCGCCTTCGCAGAACAGCGTGTATCTGGCGCGCAGCTCCATGCCGAGCTGGAAGTTTTCGGTCGGCTCGCCGTCCTTGCCGATGCCCAGATTGCCGGTCGCCACGCCTTTGACCGAGCCGTCATCGTTGTACAGCACTTCGGCGGCGGGAAAACCCGGAAAGATCTCGACGCCGAGCGCCTCGGCCTGCTGGCCCAGCCAGCGCGTGACGTTCGCGAGGCTGATGACGTAGTTACCTTCATTCCTGAAGTTATCCGGCAGCAGCCAGTGCGGCACGCTCTTCGCGCCGGTCGCCGACAGGAACAGGAAGCGGTCTTCGGTCACCGGCACATCGAGCGGCGCGCCTTTTTCCTTCCAGTCCGGGATCAGTTCGTTGAGTGCGCGCGGGTCCATCACCGCGCCGGAGAGGATGTGCGCGCCGATCTCCGAGCCTTTTTCCAGTACGCAGACGCCGAACTCGACGCCTTTCTCCTGCGCGCGCTGCTTCAGACGGATCGCCGCGGACAGGCCAGCCGGGCCGCCGCCGACGATCACGACGTCGTATTCCATCGACTCGCGCGGGCCGTATTGCTCAATGAGCGTGTCGCTTTGCATGGGAGGCTTCGTCAGTTGCTTGCCGCAAGGCGTTCAACCGTTTCGATCGCGATTGAAACGAGTTGTGCTCCCGGGCCGAACGGGCGAAGGTCCAGGTCTTCCTGTCGTCCTTCCGTCCAGATGCCCTTCATCGGTGTGAGCAAAACGTCGCGCAACACCGAACTGGAAACGGTCCATTGCCCGGCAAGGCAGATCAACAGATGGGTCTGCGCTGGCGTGATCCGCAGCGAGTTCGACGCGATACTGACTGCCGCGCGATAGTTGTCGCGTTGCGTGATGACGTTCAGCACGTTCACGGCGTTCGTCATCATGCTGACCCAGACATGCAGGTCGCCGGAGAAATGCACGGGCTGCCCCGTGCGGGCAACCAGTTGACCATCTTGCGAATGCAAATCGACTGACCCTTCGTCGAGCAGCAGTAGCGTGCGATTGAAGCCGGAAAACTGCGAGAACTTTGCCGCGCCGTTGAGCGTCACGAGGCTGACGCGCCATCCCACGTCGGTACGGTTCGACGGGCCGCGAGCGATTGTGCGCGTCGTACCGTTGCCATTCGCCCACGGCTCGGGCGGCAGCGCCGCACAGTCGATGAATCGGACAGACGCTTGCGGTTGCAAGGCCATGGCTCGACGGGGCGAAGCGCAGCAACGCTCAGCGTTCGATGAGGCGCCAGAAAGTGTTGTCGTCATGGCGCCGCCGGTCCCGCGCTGGTATGGATTTCAAGGTCCTGCATGACGTCGAACAGGTCGCAAACGATGCCGAAATCCGCAACCGAGAAGATGGGCGCGTCCGGATCCTTGTTTGCTGCGACGATGATTTTCGAGTCCTTCATCCCGGCCAGATGCTGGATCGCGCCGGAGATGCCAAACGCGAAATAGACGTCCGGCGCGACTGTCTTGCCGGTCTGCCCGACCTGTGCAGCGTTCGACGCATAGCCCGCGTCCACCGCAGCGCGCGAAGCGCCTAGCGCGGCGCCCATCTGTCCGGCGAGCCGGTTGAGCCGGTTCATATTCTCCTTCGACGCAAGGCCCCGGCCGCCGGAGACCACGACGCGAGCGTTGGCAAGGTCACGTCCCGTCTGTTCGGTGGTTTGCCGTTCAATCAGCCTCGTCTTCGCAAAGCCCGCAACTGGCTCGAGCGCGACGATTGAGGCGGCGCCACCGCTGCTGGCGACGGGGGCGAACGACGAGGCGCGAAACGTGGCGAACGTCTCGATGCTCGAGCTGGTGACCGTGGCGATCACACTGCCTGCATAGAGCGGTCGCAGGAAGCGGTTTTGATCGACGACGCCAGTGATATCGGCGAGGAAAGCGCAGCCCGCGAGCGCTGCCGCGCGCGGCAGCGCACATCGCCCGAGCGTGCGGTGACTGGCGCCGATCAGGGAATACTGGTGCGCGACAACCTGCAGCTGCAAGGCGACCGTTTCGGGCAGCAGTGCTTCGGCCGGGTCGCAGGCAGCGAGGAGCACGCGCTCGATTCCACTGATCCGCGCTGCTGCTTCTGCGACCGCCGCATCATGAACAAGGATGTCAACCGGGAGGCCGCGCTGTGAGACGGCGGCGACAACCCGCAACGTCGATTCCGCGATCACACCGTGGGCGCTGTCCCATTCACCTAATACGAGGCTTCTCATGAATTTGCTCCGGGATGTGCTGCCGCGTTATCGAACAGACGTTGCTGCGCCAGCGCGGCGATCAACGCGGCGGTATCCGGCACCTTGACGCCCGCCTGGCGGGTCGGCGGATCGGTCAGGTCGACAATCCGCGTGCGAGGCGCAAGGTCGACGCCGAACGACCCGGCATCGATGGTTGTGAGCGGCTTCTGCTTTGCTTTGACGATGCTCGGCAGCGTGACGCGGCGCGGCTCGGCGAGACGCAGGTCGGCGCTGACGACAGCCGGTCCGTCCAGTTGCCAGATCGAGGTGCCGGCGTCGTCGCCGCAGGTGACCTGCCAGCGCGCGCCGTCTGCGCTCAGCGCGCTCGCGTTGAGTGCCTGGGGCCAGCCAAGCAGGGCGGCGAGCATTGCTGCGACACCTCCGATGTCATCGTCGATCGCCTGCTTGCCGCACAGGACAAGACCGTATTCGTGCGTCGCCAGATGCGCGCAAAGCAGGCGCGCGACGGCGAGCGAATCGAGTGTCGCCGTGGCCGCGCCGGTATCGATCAGGATCGCATCATCCGCACCCATGGCGAGCGCGGTGCGCAGCACGTCCTGACTCGTCGCCAGTCCACAGGTGACGACCGTGACACGCGATGCGACGCCGGACTCCTTCAGTTGCAGTGCCTTTTCGACCGCACATTCGTCAAACGGATTGAGCGACATCTTCAGTCCGGCTGTGTCGATCGCGCCGTTCGCGTTGACCCGCACGCGCACATTCGCATCGACGACGCGCTTCACGGGAACCAGAATATTGATGGTCATGGGATGGGTCTCCTTCTATCAGGACACGGCGCCAAGGCCATATTTGCCGACCAGTAACGCGCCGCTGGCGAACCGGTCGAGTGCGTACGGCGCGAGCGAGACATCGGTCGGCAGCCCGAGCGCATGCTGAGCGAGGATCTTGCCGATCCCGGGCGACAGCTTGAAACCGTGACCCGAAAAGCCGAAGCCGACCACCAGTCCTGCGATGTCACCGACCTTGCCGAGAACCGGATTCCAGTCGGGGGTCACGTCGTAGACCCCGGTCCATGACGATGCCAGACCGGCGGTTTCGTAAGCTGGAAAGCGCTCGGCAACCTGCGCGCCCACTTCGCCGACGTAGTCGAGCGAGATATCGCCCTGTTCGGTTTCGGGCGTATTGAGGGTTTCGCCGACCACGCCTTCGGACACCAGCATCTGACTGCCACCGTAGCTGCGGTAATACAGCATGCCGGCGGAGCCCAGATCCTTGAACGCGGGCATCTTGAACGTGTAGGCCGCTTCGCACTCGAGTGCGAGCACGGTGTGCCGCTCGGGCTTGACCGGTAGCGGGATGTCAATCCATCCGGCCAGTTCCGGCGTCCAGATGTTCTGCGTGCTGATCAGCGTGCCGCAGCTGAACGAGCCGGCGCTCGTGTTCACGCCGACGATCTTGCGGCCTTCCCGGACGAGCCCAGTGACCGTGACGCCTTCCATGATCTTCACGCCGCGTCGGCGGGCCGAGCGGGCAAAGCTGGTCGCGACCAGGTAAGCGTCGGCAAAGCCAGCTTCCGGCTCGAAGCCGATCAGGGCCGTGTCGTCGAACTGTGCGATCGGCAGGCGTTCACGCGCCTCTCCCCTGTCGAGCAGCTGGACCTCGATGTCCATGTCCTGCTGGGCGGCCAGTGACGCTCGCAGCGGCTCGAGCTTGTCGCCTTCCGGAGCGCAGATCATGTAGCCACACTTGACGAGACCGCACGATGCCTCGTCGTCGCCGACATATTCCGCGAAGTTGTTGAACGCCCACCAGGACGACCTGGCGAGTTCTACGTTCTGGCGCACGGAGTAGTGTGTGCGCAGCAGCCCGGACGACTGCGACGTGGTGCCCGCGCCGATCGTGCCCTGTTCGAGAACGAGCACGCTGGTGGCACCGGATGCGGCGAGGTGGTGGGCGACCGACGCACCGATGACACCGGCGCCGATCACGACGAAGTCGTAGTGGCTCATGAAGACCTCTGGGGTGAACCTTGTGGGTGGGCCTTGGTACAGGCGATGGAGCTGATTCTAGGAAACCAGATCACACATCAATTTTGTATTAGGCAAACTTATGGAGAGCGGCCGCAATCGCTCATTCTGAGCGCTGGCGACGCGAGGACGCGCACTATGTGGCGTCGTCGCTGGCTGACTTGCGTAACGGACGACGGGAGTGGAGCACCGATGAGACGAACCCAGACACCAATCGACTTGCGCGCGCTGCAGGCCTTCGTCGCCGTGTGCGAAACCGGCTCGATGACAGGCGCGGCGAAGCAGCTGGGCGTGAGCCAGAGCGCGATCAGCCAGTCTGTCTCCGCGCTTGAGCGGGACCAGGGCGTGGCGCTGTTCGATCGTGACAGCCGTCCGCCACGCCCGAATATCGCGGGACGTGCACTACTGGAACTGGCCGGGCCGCTTATCGAGCACGCGCAGATGGTCAGCACGCGGATCGGCGATGCGTCGCATGCCGGCAAGCTGCCGGTACGGCTCGGCTGCGTCGATTCGTTTGCGGCGACCGTCGGGCCTGAGCTGATTCGCGCGGTGTCGGGATCGGCACGGCAGATTTCATTGTGGTCCGGGCTTACGCCGGGCTTGAGCAAGCAGTTGCATGACCGTGAGATCGATGTGGCCGTGTGCACGCAGACCGTGTTGAGCGATGCGCGGATTGTCGAGGTGCCGCTCTTCTCCGAGGCCTTCGTCGTCGTGGTGGCACGCAGTCTCTTGAAGGAACGCAAGAACCTCGACTGGCGCACGCTGACTCTCGAAATGCCGATGATCCGATACACCGCGCGTTCGGTCATCGGCCAGCAGGTCGAGCGCTTTGCACGTCACCTCGGCATCAACAGCGCGCGGCGCTACGAATTCGACGCAACCGATCCACTTCTCAGCCTCGTGGCAGCGAAGCTCGGCTTCGCCATCTCGACACCGCTATGCCTGTGGCAGGCACGCCATTATCTCGACGAGATTGCGGTACTTCCGTTGCCGCCGAGCCGGCTTGGGCGACGCGATTTCTTCATGCTGCACCGGCAGGGCGAGTGGGACGATTTTGCTGGCGAGATCGTCAATCTCACACGCGGCGTGCTGGATCATTCCATTCAACCTGCGTTGCGTCGAGCGCTGCCGCAGCTGCCAGAAGACGCACTTCGATAATGCCGTTCAGTCGTCGACGAAAGCCTCTATTCAGCCAACGCATGCGACGCGTGCTGGAAGGCTCGTTGAGTGCATTAGCCGCGCTGTAATGTTCGAAAGGGTCATAAGTCCCGCTAATTGTTATTCATAACCGCTGTTGCCGTTTCAGTGCAGTGCCGCACCAGATGAACGATGTAAGCGCACCTCGGGAAAGCAGCACCCTGGTATTGGCGCAAAAAACAGGTGCCTGACATGCGCCCAAAGTGTTTATCTGCAGGAACATTTGATTCATTTGGATAAACATGGCACGGAGGTTGCATAAGTATTGCTGTCGCGTGCCCAGCCGTTTTCATTTTCAGTCGGGAGCCGTCTGCGGGTAGACGAAGATCGACAGGAACTGGATGGGTGTTTTGATCAGGCGCTCCGGTCCATGCGGAATTTCTCCCTGGAAGGTCAGGGTGTCGCCGGGGTGGAGGATGTAGGTTTGCTGGCCGTGCCGATATTCGATCACGCCTTTGAGCATGTGGATGAATTCGGTGCCTGGATGCTCGAATACAGGAAAGCGTTCGGCCTCGTCCTCCATCGTGATCAGAAACGGTTCGAAGACTTTTCTCGGACCCTGGTCATAGGCAAGCAGGTGGTAGGTATGGCCGCGTTTGGTGCCTTTGCGGACCACCTCCATGCCGGCGCCTTTCTTGACCAGCTGGGCGCCGCCCTGGGGCACGTCGAAGTTGCGAAACAGAGTGGAGAGTGAAACGCCCAGCGCCTGCGCAATTCGGTTGAGGACGTCGAGCCCGGTAGAGGTTTGTGCGTTCTCGATCTTCGAGAGCATGCCGCGGCTGATTCCGGCCTGTTCCGAAACCTGCGCGATGGTCAATCCATGGCGCTGGCGAAGTTCGCGGATGGTAGCGCCCAGGTAGCGTTCGAGTGGAGTTTTGCTGTCGTCCCCGTTCTGCATGATCGGCCTCGTTAAAGATGGGAGGGTATCAGATTGCATCTGCGCAGGTGCGCGCAGAAAGTTGCATGTAGGGAATCATTGTTGCATAACAATAAATTCGCCTACATGCCGCAGACAAGCTTGAAGCACGCCGGAGCCGGCTGCTTGAGGTTGTCGTGAGCGGGGCCATGCGACAGCGCATGGCTTCTCAAAACCAGCGAAAGATGGTGTTGCAAGGAGTATTGATGAACCTGAACGATGCGAACAAGCTACCGCTCAATGAGCTTGGAAGCGTGCCCCGATTCAGTTCGGCGGAAGAGGCGCAGGACTACTTGACACAGCAGGGCGTGAAGTACGTGCTCGCGCAATTCGTCGATATTCACGGTGTTGCGAAAGCGAAGTCGGTGCCGGTGGCGCATCTCAAGGGCGTGCTGAAGGCAGGCGCGGGCTTTGCGGGGTTTGCGATCTGGGGTGTCGGGATCGAGCCGAACGGGCCCGACTATATGGCAGTGGGCGATCTGTCGACGTTGACGCCGGTGCCATGGCAACCCGGCATCGCGCGGATCGTTTGCGATGGACATGTTCAAGGCAAACCCTGGGCGTTCGATTCGCGCGTCACGCTGAAAAAACAGGTGACCCGGCTGACCGAACGTGGCTGGACGCTGTTCACAGGACTCGAGCCGGAATTCTCGTTGCTCAGGCGCTCGGTGTCCGGCAGCATCGAGCCGTGCGATCCGACCGATACGCTGGCGAAACCCTGCTATGACTACAAGGGCCTGTCGCGCACCCGCGCTTTCCTCGAGAAGCTGACTGAATCGATGCGCGCCGTGGGCATCGATGTCTATCAGATCGACCATGAAGACGCGAACGGACAGTTCGAAATCAACTACACGTACACCGATTGCCTGACGTCCTGCGATCACTACGTGTTCTTCAAGATGGCGGCCTCGGAGATTGCCAGCGACCTGGGCCTTATCTGCTCGTTCATGCCGAAGCCCTTCGCGAATCGCCCGGGTAACGGCATGCATATGCATATGTCGATCGGCGACGGCGAGCGCAATCTGTTCTCGGACCGGAGCGATCCGACCGGCATGGGGCTATCGAAGATGGCCTATCACTTCACGGCGGGTCTGCTTGCGCACGCGCCCGCGCTGACCGCGCTTTGCAATCCGACAGTGAACTCCTACAAGCGGCTCGTCGTGGGCCGTTCGCTGACCGGGGCAACGTGGGCGCCTGCCTACATCAGTTATGGCGACAACAACCGCTCGACCATGGTTCGAGTGCCGGGCGAGCGCATCGAATTGAGGTTGCCCGATGGTTCATGCAATCCGTATCTGGCCACCGCTGCGGTCATCGCCGCGGGACTCGACGGCATCGATCGCGAACTGTCGGCGGGCGAACCGGCCAACGAGAACCTCTACGAGTGGTCGCAGGACAAGCTGAAGGAACACGGCATTGGCGTGTTGCCGCAAAACCTGGAACAGGCGCTGGACGCGCTGGAGAGCGACCGCTTGATCTGCGACGCGCTGGGCCCCGTTGCCGACGAGTTCCTCAAGCTCAAGAGGATGGAGTGGCTCGAATACATGCGTCACGTATCGGATTGGGAACTGAAGAGTTACCTGGAATTTTTCTAAGGAGAATCAACATGTGCGGAATCGTAGGTCTGCTGGTGAAGACCCCGGCACTACGCGAGCGCCTCGGCCAACTGATGGTGCCAATGCTGATCGGCATGACAGAGCGAGGACCGGATTCGGCCGGACTCGCGGTGTTCGGCCAGTCCATCGAAGCAAGCCAGCGCAAGCTGAGTGTGTATTCAGGCTTCACCGACGAAGGGAGCCGGTTCGACTGGCAGCGGCTGTTGTCGACGCTCAATGCAGCGATGGACGTCACGGCGCGCATCGAAGCCAAAGCGAATCACGCCGTTCTAACGGTGCAGGGCGATCCTGAGGTCGTGAAGCAGTGGCTGCGCGAAAACTATCCGAAGCTCTATCTGCTGTCGACGGGGCGCTCGATCGATCTTTACAAGGACATTGGGTCGCCGGCCGAAGTGGCGCAACGCTACGAATTCTCGGACCTGAAGGGCTCGCATCTGGTTGGCCATACCCGCATGGCGACCGAATCGGCCGTGACGCCGGACCGCGCGCATCCGTTCACGGCCGGGGAAGACTTTTGCCTCGTGCACAACGGCTCGTTGTCGAATGCACACGGTGTGCGCCGCAAGCTCGAGCCCCAAGGCATTCATTTCGACACGGACAACGACACGGAAGCGGCATGCCGCTTTCTGGAATGGCGCCTGCGTGAAGGCGACGAGTTGCCGGTCGCACTGCAAAAGGGTTTCGAAGAGCTCGATGGCTTTTATACCTTCCTGATGGGCACGCCGACTGAGCTTGCCCTGATCCGCGATCCGTTCGCCTGCAAGCCTGCGGTCGTCGCGGAGAACGACGACTACGTGGCGATCGCATCCGAGTTCCGCTCGCTCGCCCACCTGCCGGACATCAGGAACGCGAAGGTATTCGAACCCGCACCCGAGGAGATGTATGTATGGAAAGCATGACGTTTGACCTTGAGCGCTCATCGGTACGGGAACTCAACCAGTTCCTGCACGGCAAGGCCGAAGAACTCGAAGGCCTTCAGGTGACAGTCGCCACGCCCGACGGCGCACACAACATCGCGGTTGGCGTGGACGCGCATGTTCAGGTCACGGTTGAGGGGCACGCCGGCTACTACGCTGGCGGCATGAACAAACACGCGACGATCGTGATCCAAGGGAGCGCCGGAACGGGTGTCGCCGAAAACATGATGAGCGGCAAGGTGCACGTCAAGGGCTTTGCGTCGAACGGGGCGGGCGCTTCCGCTCACGGCGGCCTGCTGGTGATCGACGCCGACGCTGGTTTGCGCTGCGGCATCTCCCTGAAGGGCGGCGACATCGTGGTGGGCGGTTCAGTGGGTAGCTTTTCGGCCTTTATGGCGCAAGCCGGCCGCATGGTGATCTGCGGCGACGCCGGTGACGCGCTCGGCGATTCGCTCTACGAGGCCGTGCTGTATGTGCGAGGCGAAGTGAAGTCGCTGGGTGCAGACGCGCAGTTCGAGCCGATGACCGAGACGGACGTTGCCGCGGTGGGCGACCTGCTTCGCGCGGCCGGGTTGAACCACGACCCCAGGTCTTTCAGGCGCATCGCTTCGGCGCGCACGCTCTACCACTGGAACGCCGACGCGAACCAGGAATACTGAACACCACGCTCATCGAGAAGGTCCCCATGGAAGCCAAACCTGTTCACTTCGCACGCTTGCAGCAAGAAGAGTCGCAAGGCTACGACCGCAAGACGATCGACTACATTCACGCGGCCGCCCAGCGTGGTCTTTATGAAATCCGCGGCCTCGGCGCGAAGCGCCGCGTGCCGCACTTCGACGATCTGCTGTTTCTCGGCGCGTCGCTCTCGCGTTACCCGCTTGAGGGCTATCGCGAGAAGTGCGTGACCCAGACGGTGCTCGGTACGCGCTTCGCAACGAAGCCCGTCGTGCTCGACATCCCCATCACGATTGCGGGGATGAGCTTCGGCGCATTGTCGGCTTCCGTGAAGGAAGCGTTGGGCCAGGCGGCGACGTCGATGGGCACCTCGACCACGACCGGCGACGGCGGCATGACGCAGGAGGAGCGCCGTTCATCGAAGACGCTTGTGTATCAATGTCTGCCGTCGCGTTACGGTTTCAATCCAGACGACGTGCGCCGCGCGGATGCTATCGAGATCGTGATCGGACAGGGCGCGAAGCCGGGCGGCGGCGGCATGCTGCTGGGCCAGAAGGTGAACCCGCGCGTCGCCGCAATGCGCACATTGCCAGCGGGTGTCGATCAGCGCTCGGCCAGTCGCCATCCGGACTGGACCGGCCCCGACGATCTCGCGATCAAGATCAAGGAGTTGCGCGAAATTACCGATTGGGAAAAGCCCATCTACGTAAAGGTCGGCGCGACGCGAACCTTCAACGACGTCAAGCTGGCCGTGCATGCGGGCGCCGACGTTGTGGTTATCGATGGCATGCAGGGCGGTACGGCGGCCACGCAGACCTGCTTTATCGAGAACGTCGGCATTCCGACGCTTGCAGCAGTGCGCCAGGCTGTCGATGCGCTCGAAGACCTCAACATGAAGGGCACCGTGCAGCTGATCGTGTCAGGCGGCATTCGCACCGGCGCCGACGTGGCCAAGGCACTTGCAATGGGTGCCGACGCTGTTGCGATTGGTCAAGGCATTCTGATGGCTCTGGGGTGCAACAGCAATACGTATTCCCAGAACGGTGCGCTGCATTCGGCCGCCGCAGATTACGCCACGCTCAACACGTCCCCGGGATTTTGCCACCACTGCCATACCGGCAAGTGTCCGGTCGGCGTGACGACCCAGGATCCCGTGCTTGAACAGCGCGTGCAGGCGGAGGAGGGTTCGCGTCGTGTGCGCAACTATCTCAAGACCTTGAACATGGAATTGACGACGATCGCTCGCGCGTGTGGCAAGCAGAACGTGCATCACCTCGAACCGGAGGATCTGGTTGCGCTGACCGTTGAAGCGGCGGCGATGGCCCGCATTCCGCTTGCCGGTACGTCGTGGATTCCCGGGCACACCCCTTATTGAGCGTCTTTGTTTCCCGTTTCTGGCTCAACGTATTTTCATTCGCATCGATCGACAGGAGAATCCAGCATGAGCGCGACGCAGCAAGCCGCACCCATTTCACCGAAGTCTGCAGACCTTCGCTCGTCGAGTCTCGGTTTCATGGAGACCATTGGTCAGTCTCTGGCGAATATTTCGCCGACGCTGACGCCGTCGATTAACGTCGTCGCCGTGGCAGCACTGGCAGGCGCGGGCAGTTGGCTGGTCTACGGGCTCTCGACGCTGGGGCTCCTGTTCGTCAGCCTGAATATCGTGGTGCTCGCGAGCCGCTTCGCGGCGGCCGGGTCGTTCTTCATTTTCATCTCGCGTGCGCTCGGCCCGATGGCAGGTGGCATCGCCGGTTGGGGGCTGATTGCGGCCTACACCGGGACGGCCATGGGGGTGCTTGCCGGCGAGGCGATTTTTGTGCAGAACGCCTTCGCGCCGTGGGGCATCAACGTGCCGACGTGGCTGATCTATGTGGTCAGCGGCGGGCTGGTCTGGTTTCTCGCCTCGCGCGACATCAAGCTGTCGTCACGCCTGAGTCTCGCGATCGAGGCCGCCTCGATCGTCATCGTCGGCGGTGTGCTGTTGGTGGTTTTCTACCAGCATCCGAACCGCATTGTCGATCATACCCAGCTCACATTGCAGGGCACCACGCCGAAGGGGCTCGCCGAGGCCATGGTGCTGGGCATCTTTTCTTTCGTTGGATTCGAGAGCGCAGCGTCGCTCGGCAAGGAGACGAAGGACCCGTTGCGTGCCATTCCTCGCGCGGTGATCTGGAGCATGATCCTTGCCGGCGCCTTCTTCACCTTTGTCGCCTATGCGATGGTGGTCGCCTATAACGGCGACGTGAACAAGCTCGGTAACGACACGGCGCCGCTCTTGACCCTGTTGAACGGGCTCGGCATGCCAGGCCTCGGTCCTGTGTTCTACCTGATCGCCTCGGTGAGCGCATTTGCCTGCGTGCTGGCTTCGATCAATGCCGCGAGCCGCCTGCTGTTTTCGATGGGACGTTACCAGTTCGTACACCGTTCGATGGGCATGGTGCACACGCGGCACCAGACGCCGCACTACGCGGTGGCCTTCGCCTCGATTCTCACGCTGGTGGTCAACTTTGCGCTGATGGGTACCGGGGTCCTGAATACGTTCGGCTACACGAGCACCTTTGCGACCTTCGGTTTCATCGTGGCTTATTTCCTGATTTCGGTGTCGGCTCCGATCTACCTGAAAAAGCAGGGGCAACTCAAGCTCGCCAACGCGATTGTCGGCGTGGTCGGTGCGCTTTCGATGATCGGTGGATTCTTTGGCAGCGTCTATCCCATTCCGGCCTATCCCTACAATATCCTCCCGTATCTTTTTATCGGCTACATGGTCTTTGGTCTGATCTGGCTTGCCATGTTGAAGAAGCGCTCGCCTCAGGTTCTCGATAAGATCGAGCACGACCTCGAATCGAGCGAGTCGGCGATTTTCGGAAAGAAATGATCCCCACTTCCCCCGCGCACATCGTGCCTGACCCTGACGCGCGTCCCACACGGACCGCGCAGAAGGGAGCGGGGGAGACCGTGCGGTCCAGCATCGCGGCGGGCCGCTCTGCAGTGGAAGGCTGCGTGCGGCTGCTGCCCGAGCGCGGCGAATGCCCGGAGCTCGAGATAGCCTTCGCGTCGACGCCGGGCCGCGACAGCACCAACGAGGACTATGTGGGCGTGATGCTCGGCGACTTCGGGCAACGTTCGATTAGAGGCAGCGTGGTCGCCATCGCTGACGGCATGAGCGGCGGCAAGGGCGGACGCGTGGCTGCCGAGCTTTCGGTGCGGAGCTTTATCGACGCCTACTACGCGCTGCCTGAGACGCTCGCGCCCGAAACGGCGGCATCACGCGCGCTGGATGCCATCCATCGCTGGCTGCATCAGATCGGTCGTACCGATGCTGAACTCAGCCTCATGGCGGCCTCGTTCGCGGCCCTCATAGTGCGCGGCGGTGCTGCCTGGATGATTGCGGCGGGCGACGTGCGGCTTTACATGCTGCGCGACGGGCAGCTCTCGCAACTTGATGAAGACGACCTCGTACACGTGACTTTCGGCGCGTTCGTTGCCCAGGCCGTGGGCCTGCATGCCAGCCTCGTGACTCGGGTCGAGAGCTGGGCACTACAGGACGGTGATCGTCTGCTGCTGTGCAGCGACGGGCTTTATCGTCGCCTCGCCGCTCGCGAATTGCAGGCCGCGCTATCAGCCTGGACGCCGCCGGCTGTTGTGGCGAACCGGCTTGTCCAGGCGGCGCGGGAGCGCGGGTCGAGGGACGACGTTTCCGTCGCCGTCGTCGACGTCAGCAACATCCCCGCACTCGACTTCGGTTACCTCGAGCGTGTCATTGGCAAATTGCCGATTCCTGCCGTTCCTGCCTGCGGCGACGTGGTCGACGGTTATCTCCTGACCACCATCCTCAATGACGGTTATTACTCACGCATCTTCCTTGGTCACGATCTTGCCGACCCACAGACGCGGCTGGCCCTGAAGTTTCCCAAGCCGCGAGTCGAGCAGGATGCGAACGTCCGGCATGCTGTCGTGCGCGAGCGCTGGCTGGCAGGCAAGATTGGTGACGAGGGTATTCTCGCGCCGCTGGCAATCGACCAGACGCGCCAGACCCGGCTTTACGTCGTCATGCCGTTTTGCGATGGCCTGACCCTGGAGACGCTCATCACCCCGGTTCCTGTTTCGCTTATCCGAGGGCTGGAGATCGCGCAACAGCTCGGTCGTGCGATCTACGCACTGAACCGTCGGAATATTTTCCATCGCGACATCAAGCCGGAGAACGTGCTTGTCATGGGCGATGGTGGGATCAGGCTTCTTGACCTCGGTTTCGCGTATATGCCGGGCTTGCTGGCACCGGGGCCGGAAACCGCACCGGGGACCCCCGCCTATATGGCGCCCGAGCTCATGAAAGGCGCGCAGGGCGATGCGCGTTCCGAGGTGTTTGCATTTGGCGTGACGCTCTACCGCACGTTCAGTGCCGGGCGGCTACCTTACGGCTTCAACGGGCGCGTGCCGCTGCATCATCACAGGCCAGACCTGCCGGAATGGCTGGACCTCGTCGTTGAAAAGGCATTGCAACCTGATCCGAAGCGCCGCTATCAGGACGTGCTCGAGATGTGCGCCGACCTCGAGCGTTTTGCGGGGGGGACGGGGGATGTTGCGCCTTCCCGTCCCGCGTCTTTGATCGAGCGGAACCCGCTGGTGTTCTGGCAGACAACCGCGTTCATCCTTCTTGTCCTGTTGCTGCTTTCGTTGGCGCGTATGCATGCAGGATGAGGTTGCGCGCTTTCGAGGACCAGGCCGATGACTCCACGCAACAGGAGACGGCAGTGGCTGCATTCCGCTGATACAAATTGTTGCATTCTCTCAAACGCCCGCCCCGTGGGCCTCCCGGTTCCCGCCGGAAGACAACCGAAAGCAACCCGTCACAGGACTTTCTCATTCTCATACTTATCTCTCCTTGGGAAACGGTCCCTCCCAATCAACTTACGAGGTGAAGAATGGACGAGATCAGGAAGTGGGTTGGAGTCGGCGCAATATTCAGCGCGAGCGTGCTGGCTTTCGCGAGCATGGCCGCGACAGCGCAGGATGACGATCACCACCAGCAGTACAGGCACGTCTTGCTGATCAGTGTGGACGGGATGCATGAGGCCGACCTGGTCAATTACATCAAGACACACCCGGGATCCACCTTCGCGAAACTGGTCAAACATGGCGTCGAGTACACCCATGCTTCAACCTCCAGGCCCTCGGACTCGTATCCCGGGCTTCTGGCCTTTGCAACCGGCGGTAGCCCCCTTAGCCACGGCGTCTTCTATGACGATACTTACGACGCTACCCTGTTCAAACCGGGCAGTAATTGCACCGGCACGCCCGGCACGGAAGTGACCAACTTCGAAGCGCTCGACTGGGATCTCAGCAAGTTGGACGGCGGATCGCCACCAGCCGGCGCGGCGTTCGATCCACGAAATCCGCACATCAATCCCGCGATGCTCCCGCTGCGCAAGACCGCCAGCGGCTGCGAGAAGGTCTGGCCGCATCTATATCTCAAGAACGGGACGAACACGATCTTTGAGATCATCCATGAGGCTGGCTTACGAACCGCATGGTCGGACAAGCACCCGGCCTACGAGATCGTCAACGGGCCGTCTGGGCAGGGGCTGGACGAACTCTACGCACCCGAGATCAACTCGACCTCCCTGCAAGCCAATGGCTATCCGACCGCGCCCGCGAGCGCCGATTGGACCACCGACCCGACCTATACCCGGACCTATGACGGCTTCAAGGTCAAGGTCGTCCTGAACTGGATCCATGGGCTGGATCAGTCCGGGACGAAGCGGGTCGGTGTACCCGCGATCTTCGGCATGAACTTTCAGGCTGTCAGCGTCGGACAAAAGGTCACGGTGGCCATGGAAGGCGCCTCCACGACCCGTGGCGGCTATCTCGACGCAGCCGCGACCCCGACACTGCCGTTGGAGCAATCGCTAGACTTCGTCGATGCCTCTTTGGGCCAGATGTACGATGCGCTCAAAGCGAGCGATCTCCTGCATTCGACGCTGTTCATCGTCGGAGCCAAGCATGGCCAATCGCCGATCGACATCAAGAAGCTTCACATGCGGAGCGGCTCGACGAACGCCTATGCCACCGCTGACGTGAGCGACCCCGCCGACCTGCTCACCAATGGCGGCGTACCGGTCGCATGGGAAACGTCCGACGACGTGTCGCTCATATGGCTCAAAAGCCACGGTGATATGGCTAAGGCAGTATCGATCCTCGGCGCTGACCAGGCGAGCGTCAATTCCACCCACATCCAGACCCTCTATGACGGCACAACCTTGAAGTCGATCTGGGGCGATCCCACGAAGGGCCGTGTCCCTGATCTCATCATCCAGCCGATACCGGGGACGATTTACAGCAAGAGCGCGGCAAAGCTGGCCGAGCACGGCGGCCTCGCCACTGACGATACGAACACGCTGTTGGTGGTCTCCAATCCGAAGCTGGAAAAGAAGGTCGTCGATATGCCGGTGACGAACACGCAAGTGGCGCCGACCATCCTGAAGGCGCTCGGCCTCGACCCACACAAGTTGGTGGCCGTTAAGCGTGAAGGCACCCAGGTCCTTCCAGGCCTCGAGACCACTGGAGATGACGATCCTGGTGCCCGTTCGGAGTGACGGCAGCGAAAGCGCCGGCGGTCTTTTAGCTTGAGGCCGTCGGCGTGACGTGTTTGGGGTCGGTGGTAAGAATCGAGGGGCGAGCGAGATCCATCAGAGCCTTCAGCTCCGGGTCAGAAGCTTAAGGATCCGGTCGTCGTGCTTTACATGGAGTGCGTCGACAATCCGCACGGCGTCAGCGGCGGGATGGACTGGGTTGAGAAGGAAGTTGTGGGCGAAGGGAACGACCGCGCTCGGCACCTTCAACACAGCGCTCGTTTCTGTCTGCAGCCACTCCGTGCCCGCGCCGCGCGACCAGTCGTGGTTTTGCCGCCAGTCGTCGGGGACGTCGGCGTCCGCGATCTCAGCAACTGGAACGTCATCGCCGACCTCGACGCGCAACAGTTGATAGCCGTCAGGCAACTGGCCGACGCTGGCGATCTCCATGTGGACAAGAATCTCAAGGAGGGCCAGCGCCGGGTGTTCCGCCAGATAGACGACAGGCTGTCCCGCAAAATGCCATCGCCCCGGAGCGCGGAGCCCACCTATACCTCTCAGATCCGCATAGTTGCTTATTCTCCAAAGGACCATCAGGCGAAGTAACCTTCGTCGATCTGGACAAGGGCTTCCTCTACGAGACGTGCCCCATGCTCGGTGCTAACCATATCGAGTGCCGACTTTCTGCCAAAGCGCGCCTGATCGGTCCTGAGCCAGGCCATTGCCTTGTTCGGGTCACCAAAGGTCGACGTGGCTTGAGCGAGAATCCTGGCGAGCCGAATCGCCTTGTCCGACTCGTCAGCTGATAGCCGCTCGTGATGCTGGCGCCGATGTGTCAGAGTGCGTCGCGGGATGATGAACGAGAGCTCGTCCACCTTCAGGCCACGCTCTGACAGCCGGTCGATCACGGCAACGTCGACACGAGCATTCGCTATCTCCGCGAGATCTGCACCGGACTGAATCCGGGCGTCGAGCAGTTGCTCCAGCACGTTGAACTCGGCCCGTCGCGGATCGGCCGCGCCAGTCGGTTTAAACGAAACGATCGTCATGGGGCCTCCCTTCGGCAATATGCCCATACATTATAGGCGTTTTGCCGATTCGTTGGCCAGTAACCATGGAATGTGCTGTCGGCCGGTCGACCCGCGTGGTTTTCTCGAGATCTACCCAATCGCTGCGTATATCTACGGTACTGTATAGATATACAGATAAACGCTTCACGCCGTAGTTCGGCTTCCCCTCCACTGATGCTTCCACGTTGCTACGGTCGGGATACCGTGCTGGCTCCGGCTGACTGCGATTCGTCGATCCAGCCGGGTCCGCCGAAGTTCTTGCAGGTCTAAGTGGCGGTGCTGTGTCGTGAGCGGCAGTCGCTTTACCGTGGAGCCGCACGACGCGGGGCGTTACCACCAGCTGGTGGCGTTCCGAAAGGGCGCGGGTTCGTGGTGATGTAAGCTCTAACTCATAGTCCCGGCACGAAACACAGATCGGGCGCGGCAGGGCTTTCGCAAGAGCGTCAGTCGGGCGACCCGGCTCTCACAAAAGGGGTGACCTTTCGGAAGGGATCTCCATGACCGCATCTATGCAGTGTGAATCCAGCCGTCCGATGGTCTTTGTCAGACTGCCGGCTCGCGCTGTTTTACATGCAGGCGTGTGGCGCGCCATTTTGTGCGCCTGCTTATGGCTGGCCGTGACCAGCTTCCTCGTGCTGTCGATGGCGGCCATCAATCCGGCGGCAGCCGCGTTGCCGGCCGGGCTGCAAAACCTCATCGACAATGTGACGGGTGGCTCCGCGCCGCCAGCCTCAGCGGCGCAGGCTGCATCGGCACCAACGCCCGCGAGTCAGGCCGAACTGGCGCGTTCGCTGGACAGCCTGATCGGCACGCTCGAGAGCGATCCAAAACGCAAAGCGCTGCTCGCTCAGTTGAAGGGGCTTCGCGCAGGTATCCAGGCTTCCGCACCCGCGGTGCCGGCATCGTCCGCAGAGGGCAAGAGCGATCTGCTCGGCGCGATTGCGTCAGGCATTGCCTCTGTCGAGACAGATCTGAGCGAGGGCCGCACACCCGTGCACTATTGGGCGGCCCGTTCGAGCGCGGCGGCCGACGAACTTGGGACCATTCTCAGAGGCGGGAGCGGGGAGTCGTTCGGCCACGTCCTGCTTGGCATGATCGCGACGCTTGCGGGCTGGGGCGGGTGCGCTGGCCTGTTGATCTATGTGCGGCGGCGCATCTGTGCGCGTTATGGCTGGAAGGTCGCGCTGGAGCCGAATCCAACGTCGTTCGAACTCTTGAGTTTCGCATTTTGGCGGACAGCGCCATGGATCGTTGCATTCGTTGCGGTGGCGCTGTTCATGCGCGGAATGCCCGATGCGCTCGGCAGCACGCTGGGGCTCGTGATCGTCTATGCCACAGTCGCGGGTTTGTTTTTCTCGGCGATCTGCCTGATCGTGTTCTCGGCGTTCAACACGGCACACCGCCGTGTCGCAGTACATCAGTTGCTCATGCAAAGCCGCTGGCCGCTTTTCGCGATTGGTGCATGTGGCGCGCTAGGCGACGCGACAGCGAACCCGCACGTCACAGGCCTGCTCGGCGTGAATCTCGCCGGGCTCGTGTCGGCATCCGCAAACGTGGCGGCTGCCGTCACGATCGGTTATTTCGCACTCGCTTACCGGCGCCCCGTCACCCATCTGATACGCAATCGCCCGTATGCGCAAAGGCGTGATCACAAACTCGCCACAGAAGCGCTCGATATTCTCGCATCGCTGTGGCATATCCCGATCCTTCTAATCGCGATCGCGTCGGTCGTTGCGATCATCGATGCGCGCGGTTCGGAAGAGAACGTATTACAGCCGTCGCTTCTCAGTGCGCTGCTTCTCGTGCTCACGCTGTTTGTGTCGGCGCTGCTGATGCACGTGACGCGTCGAAGGGACACGCGCGCACACCGCCGCTCACCGCACCTGATGCGACTATTGCGCTTCGCCAGCACGCTGCTCGTCCTCCTGATGTGGTTCGCGTACATTCATTTTGAACTGGATCTGTGGAGCGGTCCGATCGCGCGGATGATCAAGCACAGTGCGATGACACCCAGTTTCAAGCATGCGCTGGTTACAGTCATCGCGACGGTCTTCGGCGCCTGGTTCATATGGATACTTTGCGACACCGCAATTCTCAACGCGCTGGGCCCGAGCCGTTCGCGCAACAAGGCCCTCGATCCCGGCGTGCGCGCACGCACGATGTTGCCGCTCGTGCGCAACGCAGTTTTCGTGACGGTTGCGACCCTCGCCGCCATCGTCGCCGCCGCCACTCTGGGCGTCAATCTGACACCTCTCCTTGCCGGTGCGGGCGTGATCGGTCTTGCACTCGGATTCGGTGCGAAGGCGCTCGTCACCGATCTGATCACGGGGCTCTTCATCATTGTCGAGGAGACGATCTCTGTCGGTGACTGGATCGAGATCGACGGCAGCCATGCTGGCACCGTTATGGACCTGACGATCCGGACGGTCCGGTTACGTGACGGACAAGGCGCGGTTCACACCATTCCCTTCTCGCAGATCAAGATCGTGAAGAACCTGTCGCGCGACTTCGCCAACGCGATGTTCGAGGTACGAGTGCCGTTCTCCGTCGACCTCGACGACGTCACGCGCATGATTGTGGAAGTGGGCGCCGATCTGCAGGAAGATTTTCGCCTGCGTAACGAAATACTTGCGCCCGTCGAAGTGTGGGGACTCGACCGCTTTGAAGCCAACTGGATGGTTGTGAAAGGGCAGATCAAGACGCGGCCGCTGCAGCAGTGGAGCGTGGCGCGCGCTTTTAACGCTCGACTCAAGCGCAAGATGGATGAGGCGGGTATCGAGATTCCGGTACCGCATATGCGGCTTCACACCCCGGCGAACGGGCCCAACGCATGGTCGCAGCCTGACGATGGCGCCCAGGACGAGAGCGGACAAGCGAACGACGCGCACAGTGAGGCTCCACGCAGACCGGCTACTACCGTGCCAGTGGAACTGCGGGTGCTCAAGGAGCCGCCCACGACGCAGCCACCCGCGGTCCAGACAGGTTCCAGATCGTCGACCCCTTCCTCCGGCGGTGATACCGAACGTCCTTAAAGTGCATGTGAGTAAGCCCACGGATGGCATTGTCACGTTCGCGAGCCGGCCGGCCAGGATGTCGGGATGAAGAAGACGGGATCGTTCCCTATTGTCTTTGGCACGTCTGACCTATTCTTTCCATTAGGGCGTATCCACCCTTTCATCCGCGTGACCTTGATTTCACGATAAACATTCCACCCATGCAATCCGACAGGTCCATTTCCCACGACGAGCATTCGGCGAACAGGACGCAAGGATGGTTGCGCTGGCTGCCTGGCCTTGTGATGCTGAGGGAGTATCAAGTCAGCTGGCTACCGAAGGATGTGGCGGCCGGGCTCGTCCTGACGACCATGCTGGTGCCCGTCGGCATTGCCTATGCCGCGGCCTCCGGCGTCCCCGGCGTCTACGGCCTCTACGCGACGATCATTCCGCTGCTTGTCTATGCCGTGTTTGGTCCCAGCCGGATCCTTGTCCTGGGGCCGGACTCCGCCCTCGCGGCACCGATCCTGGCAGTGGTCGCGCCTATCGCCGCGGGCGACCCATCGCGTGCCATTGCGGTGGCCAGCATGATGGCCGTCGTCTCGGGTCTGTTCTGCATCGTCATGGGGCTATTGCGTTTGGGCTTCATAACCGAATTGCTGTCCAAGCCCATTCGATACGGGTACATGAATGGCATCGCGCTCACCGTTCTGATCAGCCAGTTGCCGAAGCTCTTCGCCATCTCCTTCGATGACGCGGGCCCCCTGAGGGACGTGTGGAGCCTCGCCAAAGCCATCGCCGCCGGGCAAGCCAACTGGTACAGCTTTGCGGTGGGCGCGGGGAGTCTTGCCCTGATCCTGTTCCTCAAGCGTTTCGAGAAGGTACCCGGCATTCTTGTCGCAGTGATCGTGGCGACCCTCTGCGTCAGCGTGTTCAACCTCGATAGCGTTGGCGTGAAAGTGCTCGGCAAGATCCCTCAAGGTTTGCCAGCTTTTGTGTTGCCATGGGCAAGCGGCGCTGACCTGGTCGAGATACTGCTCGGCGGCTGTGCCGTAGCGCTGATCTCTTTCGCGGACACCAGCGTGCTGTCACGAACCTTCGCAGCACGTTTCCATAGTCGCGTCGACCCTAACCAGGAGATGGTGGGATTAGGTGCAGCCAATCTGGCGGCAGGGTTTTTCCTGGGTTTTCCGATCAGCAGCAGTTCGTCGCGCACGCCGGTAGCCGAAGCGGCAGGCGCGAAAACCCAATTGACAGGTGTCGTGGGTGCCTTGGCCGTGGCGGCGCTTTTGTTGTTGGCACCGAACCTGATGCGGTACCTGCCCAACAGTGCACTGGCTGCGGTCGTCATCGCCGCAGCCCTTGGCCTGTTCGAATTCGCAGACCTCAAGCGGATATACCGTATCCAGCAGTGGGAGTTCTGGCTCTCGCTCGCGTGTTTTGCCGGTGTCGCAGTATTCGGTGCGATTCCCGGCATCTGTCTGGCGATAGTCATCGCGGTCATCGAATTCCTGTGGGACGGCTGGCGACCTCATTACGCAATTCTTGGTCACGTAGAAGGTTTGCGTGGATACCATGACATCCAGCGCTATCCGCATGCCGCACGGATCCCGGGGCTCGTGCTATTTCGCTGGGATGCCCCCCTCTTCTTTGCAAACGCCGAGCTGTTTCAGGATCGTCTGCTGGAAGCTGTAGAGGATTCTCCAACGCCGGTTCAAAGGGTCGTGGTGGCAGCCGAGCCTGTGACCAGCGTCGACGTCACCTCCGCTGACATGCTACGGGAGCTGAGCCGGGTTCTGGGGGAGCGCGGAATCACGTTGCATTTCGCCGAAATGAAGGATCCTGTTCGCGACAAGCTCAAGCGCTTCGAGTTGATGGACATTATTGGTGACATGCGCTTCCATCCCACTGTGGGCAGTTCGGTCGACGCTTACCTCAAAGAAACCGGTACCACTCTGGATGAGCCCCGTTCCGATCCGCAGCAGCCGTAATCCATGTGCTGTCGTTACGCCGGTGCGCAACCGCTTCAGCGCCCTGACCGTGGCCGGATCGGGTGCGCTTTTCTTCGTTCACTTCATTCTGCCGCGCCTCGTGACGTACCAGTCTCCGCCCTTGCGCCCCAACTCCTAAAACTATCAGCCGTTTCGCGCCCCCGAAATAGGCCTTTAGTCCAATTGTGCAGGTGCACAACCTCCAACATACTTGATTCTCGTCAAACCAACCGTCGTACGAATTGGGGATCCTTGAGCCCGACATGCACTCTACACACAACGCGGTGACAATCGGTTCATTCATCCGGTAACTGGCCTGGTAGCGAGAGGCGCCGCTATCACGTCCTCCGACTGCCCATCCATTCTGACTTTGAGGTCGACTTCATGGACGCAGGAACTCAGCTTGCACGCAGCAGGGAAATCGGCGAGAAGATCACCCGGGTCCTCCAGAAGCGCACTAAGGGCGCCCAGGAGCACTTCACCGAGCGGGCGAAGACCGCACTGAACGGGGGGCCTGGCGGCGCGGCGGCGCTTCCCGCTCTGATGGCGTCGCTCACGCCGTGGAACGCCTGGAACTATGCCGTCGACGCCGCGCAGCGCACGGTCCTGTTCTGGGACGCGCTGCGCGAGCGCGGCAACGAGTTCGTCGAACGCAGCGCTGAGGGGCTCAAGCCGGTGCTGCACTTCGACTACAAAGTCGTGCTCGACGGCCGCAAGTTCGAGCGGCCGGTCAACTACGCGCTGCTCGAGATCACGCCGCCAGAAGGGGTCGTGGTCGACGCGAAGAAACGCCCCTATCTGATCATCGACCCACGCGCAGGCCACGGTCCCGGCATCGGCGGCTTCAAGGACGACTCTCAGGTCGGCGTCGCGTTGCGGGCGGGGCACCCGGTCTACTTCGTCGTGTTCTTTCGCGATCCCGAGCCGGGGCAGACGCTCCTCGACGTCTGCGTGGCCGAGCAGCAGTTCGTGAAGAAGGTCCGCTCGCTGCACCCGGACAGCCCGAAGCCGGCCATCGTCGGCAACTGTCAGGGCGGCTGGGCCGCGATGATGGTCGCGACGTCGGACCCCGAGGATACGGGCCCGATCGTCATCAACGGCGCGCCGATGTCGTACTGGAGCGGCGCGTGGAGCGAGGGCGAGGGCGACAATCCGATGCGCTATGCGGGCGGCATCCTGGGCGGCACGTGGCTCGCGTCGCTGACGGCCGACCTCGGCAATGGCAAGTTCGACGGCGCGTATCTGGTGGAGAACTTCGAGAACCTGAACCCCGCCAACACGTTCTGGGACAAGTACCGCCACCTGTACGCGAACATCGATACGGAGCCGCCGCGCTTTCTGGAGTTCGAACGCTGGTGGGGCGGCTATTACCTGATGAATCGCGAGGAGATCGAGTGGATCACGCGTAACCTGTTCGTCGGCAACAAGCTCTGGGCGGGAGAGGTCAAGGGGCCGGGCGGCAAGGCCTTCGACCTGCGCGAACTGCGCTCGCCGATGATCCTGTTCGCGTCGCTCGGCGACAATATCACGCCGCCGCAACAGGCGTTCAACTGGGTCGCGGATATCTACGGCAGCACTGACGAGATCAAGGCGCGCGGGCAGGTCATCGTCGGCCTCATGCACCAGGACATCGGCCATCTGGGCATATTCGTCTCGGGCAAGGTGGCGAAGAAGGAGCATGCGCAGATCGTCTCCGTGCTGGAATCGATCGAGGGGCTCCCGGCCGGCCTCTACGGCATGGAGATCAACGAGCGCAAGGGTGCCGACGGCGCCATCGAGTACGAAGTCGAGTTCCGCGAGCACAGGCTCGAAGACATCGCCGAGCAATTCAACCGCTTCAAGCGCGAGGACGAGAAGCCGTTCGAGGCGGTCGCCGAGATCTCGGACTTCAACCAGCATGCCTATGAACTGTTCATGCAGCCGTTCGTGAAGTCGATGTCGAACGAGGTGACGGCGAAGACGTTGCGCGAGTTTCATCCGCTGCGCTTCCAGCGCTGGGCCTTTTCGGACCTCAACCCGTGGCTCGGTTGGCTGAAACCGGCGGCCGAGGCGGTCACGGCCAACCGGCAGGCCGTCGGGGCAGACGACCCGTGGCGCAAGCTCGAGCAGACGGGGTCGGATCTCGTGAGCGCATCGCTCGACTACTACCGCGCGATGCGCGATGCCGGAACGGAAGCCACCTTCTTCGGCATCTACGCGAACCTGTTCTCGATGTATCTCTCGGACCGGCACAGCGAGCGCGCGAGCGCGGCGTCGCGGGCAGTGGACGCGCGCGCCCAGCCGTTTGTCCAGGCAGCGCTCGCGTCGATCGCGGAAGGCGGCTACACGGAAGCGCTCGCGCGTGCCGCGTTCCTGCTCGCGCGCAAGGGCGAGCCGCTGCCGCTCGCGCGCCTCATGCTGCGCGACGAGTTGGTGAAGGTCTACGCCGACTATCTGCCGACGTCGCTGCCAGCCGATCAGTGGCGGCGCATTCGCGGCGAGCAGGAGATGATCGCGAGCTACGAGCCGGAACAGGCCATCGCGACGCTGCCGGTGCTGCTTGCCAACCGTGCCGACCGCAAGCGGCTGCTCACACTGCTCGACAAGCTGCTCGCCGACGAGCGTGTACAAAGCACGAAGCCGACCGAAGCGCAACTGGCGATGCTCGAGCGGATCCGCGCCGTTCTCGCGCCAAAGCCCGCTCACGAGCAGCCTGCCACCCCGGCGCTGGCGCGTTCATAGCCGCGGCAAGGCATGTCCACAACCCTGTTGCTGGCTTGAACAGGCCCGCTGCGTCGAAAGCAAACAAGTTGCATGGGACCAGAGTAAGACCCTAAGCCGGACGAGCCGGAACCAAACAGGTAGTACGATGCGTAGCCATATAGCCAGCCGATGCCGAAGTGAACCATGAAGGCCGATCTGATTGAGCGTTACGCGGCGAATTTGCACGGCGTGCTGTCGTGCTTTGACCGAATCCTGATCACGGGCACGCTGCCTGGCGCGTGCTACGCAGCGGGCATGACGAGTTTTCTGAACGCCAACGGCATTCGCCTATTCGACTACGCCAGGTTCGCCGAACCGCTGCGCGAACGCATCCGTGTGCGCGCGCAAGAGGTCTGCGCTGCCGCCGGCATCGAGATTGAGCACGTCAACAAGAGCCACATCCGCAAGGAAGATCTGGTGGCACGCGTGCTGCAGGGGCGTGGCGATGCACCCGGGCTGGTGCACGTCATCTCGGCGATGGAGGCCTGCCCGAGCTACAAGCCGTGGCACGACAAGAGCAGCGGCAAGACCTACCTGCGCCCCGAGACGGGCAAGTGTCTGCACTACTACTTCTACTTCATCGATGACGAACTCGGGCTGTGCTACCTCAGGGTCCCGACCTGGGCACCGTTCGGCTTGCAGTTCTACTGCAATGGCCACGGCGCCGTGGCCCGTGCGCTCAAGCGCGAGGGCATCGGGTTCGTGCAGGCCGACAACGCCTTTTTGCGCATTGCCGATATGGACCGTGCACAGGCCATCGCCGACGCGCTGAGCCCCGATATGCTGCATGAGCGACTGGACCGCTACGCGCAGTGGCTGTGCCCGGTGCTCGACGTGTTCGGCCAGACCTACCACTGGAGCCTGCGGCAGGCCGAGTATTCCACTGACCTGATGTTCCGCAGCCAACAGACGCTGGTGCCGCTGTACGACGTGCTGTCGCGTCAGGCGGTGCTGGCCGCGCACGCCGGGAAAGTAGCCGGCTTCCTGGGCAAGAAGGTCACGCCGCAATTGGCGCAGGAGATCGGCTCGCGGCTGTCCACCCGCATCGAGGGACGCTGCATCAAGCACCATATGGGCGTTGCCAGCGTCAAGGTTTACGACAAGTTCTCCCATGTGTTGCGGATAGAAACCACCATCAACGACGTGAGCTTCTTCAAACACCACCGCAAGGTGGAACACAGGAATGGCCAAAGCACCTACGAACTCGCAGCGTTGAGGAAAACCATCTACAGCCTGTTCGACCTGCGCGAGATCATGCTGGGCTGCAACCAGCGCTACCTCGCGTTTTTGTCGAGTCTGGATGACCCCAGCGCAGGTGAGCGCGACCTTCAACGTTTGAGCCAGTCCCGCGTGGGCAGTAATGAGCGCAGGGTCAAAGGACTCAACTTCTTCAACGGCGGCGAGCAAGCACTGCTGCGTGCCTTGCAGCGCGGCGAGTTCAACGTGCATGGCCTGCGCCGTGCCGATCTGGCCAGGCATGTGGACATGAGCGCCCCGGTGCTGTCCCGACAGCTCTCGCGACTGCGCACACTCGGCTTGATCAAGAAGGTGGCCCATACCTACCGCTACTACCTCACGCGTCTGGGCCGCGCCGCCATCGCTGCTGCCTGTTCTCTCACCCGTTTCAACATCGTTCCAATTCTGGCCGCAGCACACTGAAGTCTTCTCACAAATCGCGAAGACTTAACTTTTTAGTTACTAAAGCGTCAACTCTGGTCGACAGGAGATGCCCATGGAAGGGAAGCATGCGAAGTATCAGCGGCTGATCGAGGCCTGCAAGGCGTTGCCGCCGATGCCAACCGCTGTCGCGCACCCGTGCGACCAGAGCTCGCTCGCAGGCGCCATCGACGCCGCACAGATGGGGCTGATCGAGCCGATCCTGGTCGGCCCGAAAGCGCGCATCGAGGCGGTGGCCGAGGAGCACGGCCTCGCGATCGCCGGCTATACGATCGTCGATGCGCCTTACAGTCAGGCATCTGCGGCGGCGGCCGTGCAACTCGTGCGCGAAAGCACCGCCGAGGCACTGATGAAGGGCAGCCTGCACACCGATGAGCTGATGGGCGCGGTCGTGAAGCGCGACGCGGGGCTGCGCACGGCGCGGCGCCTCTCGCACTGCTTCGTGATGGACGTGCCGGGGCATGAGCAGCCGCTCATCATCACCGATGCCGCGATCAATATCGCGCCGACGCTCGAGGAGAAAGTGGACATCCTGCAGAACGCGATCGATCTCGGGCACGCGCTAGGGATTGCCGAGGTGCGGGTCGCGATCCTGTCGGCGATGGAAACGGTCAATCCGAAGGTGCCGTCCACAATCGAGGCCGCCGCGCTGTGCAAGATGGTGGACCGCCACCAGATCACCGGGGCGCTCGTCGACGGCCCGCTCGCGCTCGACAACGCGATCAACCTCGAAGCCGCGCGGATCAAGCAGATCGATTCGCCTGTCGCCGGGCACGCAAACGTGCTGCTGGTCCCCGACCTCGAGGCGGGCAATATGCTCGCGAAGAGCCTGTCGTTTCTCGCCGGGGCGGATGCGGCCGGTATCGTACTCGGCGCACGCGTGCCGATCATCCTCACGAGCCGCGCTGATTCGCTGATGACGCGGCTCGCGTCCTGCGCGGTGGCGGCGCTCGTCGCCCGCGCTCGCCGCGAGAGCGGCAAGGCGATCGGGTGATGCGATGACCGACGTCACCCTGGTTCTGAACGCCGGTTCGTCGAGTCTCAAGTTCCGCGTGTTCGACGAAAACGGCTCCGACCTGAATCTGATCGTGCAGGGACAGGTCGAGGGGCTCTACACCGCGCCGCGCTTCGTCGCCACCGGCAGCGGCGGGGAGCGCGCCTCGAAGGAGTGGGGCGAGGGCGTCGCGCTCGGACATGAAGGCGCGATCGAGTATATCGGCGAGTTCCTGCGCAGCCACCGCGAGGGCCATCGGCTCGTCGCAGTCGGGCATCGCGTCGTGCATGGCGGACAGACATTCCCGGAGCCCGTCCTCGTGACGCCCGCCGTCATCGACGAGCTCGAAACGCTGGTCCCGCTCGCGCCGCTCCATCAGCCGCACAACCTGAAGCCGATCCGCATTCTCAGTGAGCGGCGCCCCGAGATCCCGCAGGTCGCCTGCTTTGATACCGCGTTTCACCGCGCCCAGCCCGAGGTCGCGCAGGCCTATGCGCTGCCGGCCTCCATCACGGATCGGGGCGTGCGCCGCTATGGCTTTCACGGCTTGTCGTATGAATACATCGCGAGCGTGTTGCCGCAGTTCGACGCGGCCGCGGCCGCCGGGCGCACCGTCGTCGCGCACCTCGGCAACGGGGCCAGCATGTGCGCGATCGTCGCGGGCAAGAGCGTCGCGAGCACGATGGGCTTCACGGCCGTCGACGGGCTGCCGATGGGCACGCGGTGCGGCAGCCTGGATCCGGGCGTGATCCTCTATCTGCTCGACGAGCTGAAGATGGACGCCCGCGAGATCGAGGACCTGATCTACAAGCAGTCGGGCCTTCTTGGCGTCTCGGGCGTGTCGAGCGACATGCGCGCGCTCCTCGCGAGCGACGACGCGCGCGCCCATTTCGCGCTCGACCTGTACACCTACCGGATCGCCCGCGAGCTCGGCTCGCTCGCGGCGGCGATGCAGGGCATCGATGCGCTCGTGTTCACAGCCGGTATCGGCGAGCATGCGAGTGCGATCCGCGAGCGCGTCGTGCGCGCCGCGGCCTGGCTGGGCGCCGAACTCGACTCCGCCGCCAACGCGGCGGGCGGCCCGCGGATCAGCGCGGCGTCGAGCCGGGTGCCGGTATGGGCGATCCCGACCGACGAGGAACTGATGATCGCGCGTCACACACGCGCTGTGTTGAAGGAGTGAAACCATGACAGTCGAGCAACCCGGACCGATCCTTGCGGGCGCGAAAGCGCTCGTGACAGGCATCGCCAACGAGAATTCGATCGCCTACGGCTGCGCAAAGGCGTTCCGGGAGGTCGGCGCGGATCTCGCCATCACCTACGCGAACGAGAAGACGAAGTCGTATGTCGAGCCGCTCGCGAAGGCGCTCGACGCGCCGATCTTCATGCCGTTCGACGCCGCGAGCGAGACGGAGCTCGAAGCGCTCTTCGAGCGGATCGAGAAAGAGTGGGGCCGCCTCGACGTCATGCTCCACTCGATTGCGTGGGCGCCGAAGGAGGACCTGCAGGGCGGTCTGCTCAACTGCTCGAGCCATGGCTTCGGCGTCGCGATGGACATCTCCTGCCACTCGTTCGTGCGGATGGCGCGTCTGGCCGCGCCGCTGATGAAGGGCGGCGGCACGATGCTGACGATGAGTTACTACGGAGCGAACAAGGTGGTGCCGAACTACAATGTGATGGGGCCGGTGAAGGCAGCGCTCGAAGCCTGCGCGCGCTATCTCGCGTACGAGCTCGGGCCGCAGCACATCCGCGTGCACGCGGTCTCCCCGGGGCCGTTGAAGACGCGCGCGGCCTCTGGGCTGAAGGACTTCGACCTCATGCTCAACGAAGCGGCAGAGCGCGCGCCGCTCGGCGAGCTGGTGGACATCATGGACGTCGGCTACACGTGTGCGTTCCTCGCGACGCCGTACGCGAGGCGCGTCTCGGGGGAGACGCTGTATATCGACGGCGGCGTCAACATTATGGCGTAGGGCCTGTCATCGGCGTGAACAGGCTTTTGGCGTTTCGTATGGGGAGAGAGATCATGGCTGATCTATGGTTGGCAAACGTCGAAGCAGACACCTCAGAAGACGAGATCAAGGAATTCCTGGGCAGGTATGGATTTCCGCCGTTCGACAGAATCCAGTACGTGCCGGGAACAGGGGAGCGGCCCGCCGTGATCCTGACCTTCAGCGAGGCCAGTGAAGAGGCGCTGCGCCTGCTGCAGCCGCGAGTCCACAATCTCTTCTGGAGGAACCGCACGATCAACGTCCAGGTCATGCCGCCGGAACGCGAAGACTGAGTCGCATCGTCGCGCCGGGCCCGCTATCGCGCCTGGCGATTCAGTATGAGGTGTATCTTCCCAAGGCCGCGCTCGATTCTGTAGAGCGCGTTGACGACGCCATGCCCGGCGCGCGCTGATTCCAACGGAAGGGCAGCCCTTCTTTGCTGGTTGCTCTCAGAAAATTCAGACGCACCCCAAACCGAAAGCCGGGCACGATCGATACGAAGAGTCGTTTCAGTTCAAGGCTATTTGTCGCAGCCGCCACGGCCTTTGCACGTGCATGGCCATTGCGATCACTCTTTGCAGCCACCCGCCCTGACGCATTCGACATATTTATTCTGCGCGTCACCCCGGCAAATCCCCGCGCGCCGGTCAGCTGAAGGTCCGCATCTCTCAAGATTCAGCTTATAAGCCTCCGCGCAGCGCTGCTTTATTTCGTCGCAAGTCTCCGCGGCGAAGCATGCACATGAGATGCCCAATAGTGTGCCAAGCAGAAAATGTCTCATGTTCGCCTCGCGACGTCCGAACCAGCGTGTTTTCGCCAGCAGGGAAAACGGAACTTCGGTCCAGGTGGTCTATGATTCTCTGAGATGCCTGTTGGTATTCCAGCGGGCAGCGCATAAGAGCAGCAGGCGAACCGATCTGAGCGAGTGCAAGAACAAATCCAGCGATGCGAAGCAGTGTGTCATCGACAAGGATTCGCCTCTCGTGTCTCCGGAGACCATCATGACCAGACATTACCCGATCGCCATGGCCATCGTCACAAGTATGGCTATTTCATTCGTGTCGGTGCCGGAAGTCAAGGCGCAGACAGGCACGCCCGGGACAATGCACTTCCAGGACACCCAACGAAAAGCCCAGGAGAAGGCGCGTAAGTCAGCCAGGACCCAAAAGGAAAAAGCAGCGGGTCACCCGGCTTCCGACAGTGTGCCGGCATCTGCACCGTAACCCGATCCGAATTCATTGGATATCCTGCTGATCCGCTCGAATCCGATGGTTGTCTACACTGCGCGCCGCATGCTGACGCAGCGGCGCGTTAAGAGCGGTTATTAATTGAATTGCCGGCGAACCGTGAGATTGCTTTTCACCGATGTCACGCCGGGCACTCCCTTCGTTATCTCGGCAACGGCATCTATCTGTGCGCTGTCACGTACCGTCCCGTTCAATGTCACCGCGCCGGACTTTGCTACGACGCTGATGTTCCCAGCGTTTATCTCCCTGTGCTGCGCGATGGCGGCGTAGATCTGTTTGCGCAGCGCGCGATTCGCCTGTCGGGCGGTTTGAGTCGTTCCGCCGCTCGCCGCCGTCGCGGCGGCTCCGGTTTGCCCGCCGCTGGCTTCGCTGGCCTGGCACCACGCGTTAATGGACGCCACTGCGATCAATATGCCCGTTGTCAGTCTGAGTGCATTGACTGTCTTCATTGGATTCTCCAGTTGTTATGAGTCACTTGATCAGAAGCTATGTCGTATGCCGACCATCGCTGCCGTAGTGGATCGGCCCGGCGCAACAGGCTGACCGTATACGATCGTCTGATTCATGGTTCCCTTGTTGTCGACGTATCCCACCTGCGCATACGCCAGTGTGCGTTTGGAGATGTTGTATTCGGTACCGACCGCGACTTCGCTCGAGTGGTTGCTCGAATTGTTCCGGTCCTTCAGGTAATAGAAACCTGAAGTGACCTTGAGGACCGGGTTGAACTGGTACCCGAGGCCAGCCGAATACATCTCAAAGTCGGAGTGAGTGCTGTTCGCGGGGTTTTTGCCGATACTGTACGAGCCGGACACCGAGAAAGCGTGGAACGTGTACAGCGCGCCGAGATAGTAAAAGCGGTTATTGTTGAGGCCCGTCGACACGGCACCGGGTGCGGGATTCGTGTCATGTCCGTTGTAGTAGATGGCGGACAGATTGAGGCCGTAGTTCGAGTACTTGAGCACCGCCGACTCGCGTGTGCCGCCTTGCAGCTGGCCCGCGACGCCGCCTGGCGCATACTCGAGCGCGACCGATGCACCGTGGAAGCTAGGCGACCGGTAAACCAGCGCGTTGCTGTCGTACAGCGCGCCGATCGGGGCGTTCGTGCTGGTACCCGACCAGCCGGCAGCCTGGTTCATGCCGAGCCACGCGGTGAGAATGCTGCCGAAATATTGCGCGCCGCGCACATCGGTGTCGTACATCGCGTAGATCATCGGCACGATCTGACGACCGGCGTCGAACGTGCCGAACGGACCGGATACACCGATAGTCGCAAACTGGTTGAACATTGCAACCGTACCCGGTGTGTCGCTCAGCCCGAACTTGCCCGTGCCGCTATCGAAGCTGCTCTGAAGCTTGAAGTTGGCCTTGTAGCCCCCCCCGAGGTCTTCGCTTCCCTTGATTCCCCAAAGGCTCGAATAGATTCCGCCATCCTTGTAGCGAAAGACCGACCCGGTATTGGGCGCCTTCGGCGCAAATGATGCCGCGGAGGTGCTTTGATACAGCAGTCCTGCATCGAGGGTGCCATAGAGTGTCACCGACGATTCTGCTTGTGCCGCGCTTGCGAAAGCGAAGAGTGCGGCCATTCCAGTCAATTTCAACTTCAACTTCATTTTAGTCTCCACATTTATGTTCTTTCCGGCCGCGTGCAAGCGGCCGGGGTCCCGCATCGCTTCATACGATTCGTTGGCGCAGTGCCTTCTTGTCGATCTTCCCGACACTGGTCTTGGGGATGTCGTCCGCAAATACGACGCGGGCGGGGTCCGGCACGGCGTATCGGCTGATCCGGTTGGTCTCCACATGCCGGAACAGGTGGTCGAGCACATCCTGAACGGCAACCGGCGAGTCGGGCTGCTTCACGATAAAAGCGAGCGGACGTTCGCCCCATTTCTTGTCTTCCACACCGATCACGGCGCATTCCGCGACACCCGGAACGTCGAGAATGAGCCCTTCGACCTCGAGGGACGAGACCCATTCGCCGCCAGTCTTGATCACGTCCTTGACGCGATCGACAATGTTCAGGTAACCGTCGGATGTCATCACGGCGATGTCCTGCGTATGCAGATATCCGCCGGCCCAGAGTTCTTCGGAGGCCCCCGGCTTGTTGTGATAGCCGAGTGTGAGAAAGGGCGCCCGGAGCACGACTTCGCCAGGGGTGCAGCCGTCGCGCGGGACGTCTTTCATGTCCGTGTCGACCACGCGCAGCTCGACGAGCGGCACGGGGCGGCCAGTCATGCAGCGCTTCTTGATGTTCTCGTCCATGTCCGTGGGCGTCGCACCTGGCGCAAACTGTGAAAGTGCGACGACCGGCCCCGTCTCGGACATGCCATACCCCGCGAAAACGTCGATGCCTTGCTCGACCGCTGCACGGCACAGCGCGGCCGGGAGCGCCGACCCGCCGATGATCATCTTCCAGCCCGACAGGTCCAGGCCGTCCTCTTTCGCGGCACTGAGCAGCATCTGCAGGATCGTGGGCACGCAATGAGAGAACGTGACCTTCTCGGTACGTCTGAGTCTCAGCAGGACTTCAGGCAGGTAGCGGCCCGGCAGCACGACTTTCAGTCCCAGCATCACGGCGAGGTACGGCATGCCCCAGGCGAGCACGTGGAACATCGGCGTCACAGGCATGTACACGTCTTCGCGATGAATGCGCTGGCCTTCGCGCGGCGTTCCAAGTGATGCAGCGGTGGCGAGCGTGTGGAGCACGATCTGGCGATGGCTATAGCAAACGCCCTTTGGATCGCCGGTGGTACCCGTCGTATAAAAGAGGGCGGCGCGTGTGTTCTCGTCGAAATCCTGAAACGGGAAGTCCGGCGACGCCGCCGCGAGCAGTTGTTCATAGTCACCGGCGAACGCCAGCGGCGAAGTCACCGGCATGCTGTCGTCGCTTGCGACGATCACCGTGCGAACGCTTGTCAGATCGCCGCGGATCGACTCCACAACGGGCAGAAAATCAGGGTGGACGATGAGGTGCTCCGCACCCGAATCGTTCAGCGTGTAGGCGATCTGTTGCGCAGCGATGCGCACGTTCACGGTGAACATCGTCGCGCCCATCATCGGAATCGCGAAGTAGCTTTCCAGATACCGATGGCTGTCCCAGTCCATGATCGCCACCGTCGAGCCGGTACGCACGCCTTGCGAGGCGAGCATGCTGGCCAGGCGGCCGATGCGTTCGCGCAGGTCCGCGTAGGTGTAGCGCAGCTCGCCGCGGTAGGTAATCTCCTGATCTGCACTGAGACTCAGCGAGTTCACCAGCAGCTGTTTGACGAGCAGCGGATAGACATACGCCGATGGCGTAGCGGCAATCAGGTTGTCGGATAGATATCGGGTTTGCACTGACCAGCTCTCCTGCACGGAATTCTTCGAGGCGTTGTGTCGCGTCGTGCATGCAAGAATAGGGAAAGCGGCGCATCGAGTCCCCCCTCGTGGTGGGAGGGGAGACTCACAAAGGAGGGGGGCGTGGGAACAGGGTGACGTGCCGCGGCTAAGGCAAAAGCCTTGGCCTGCTTACTTATTGTGTGCCTTCCAGCAGTCCGAGGGCGAGCGCGCGGCGTACTGCGTGTTTACGCGAACTTGCGTCCAGCTTGCCGAACAGGTTCTTCAAGTGCCATTTGACCGTGCCTTCTCCGACCGTCGCGGCAACCGCAATTTCCTTGTTTGACAGGTTTTGCGCGAGCAGTTCGAGAATCTCCCGTTCCTTGGGCGTGAGCACGACGCTCGGCAGCGCGCGCAGCCCGCCCGACGCCGAGCGCGCGTCCGCGCGCACGATGTGCGGCGCCGCCATCGCGGGAATGCCCGGATTCTTCTGCGCCTCCTGCTCGCTCACCTGCCTCGCCCACTCCGCGAGGGCGGGATGCGCATCGGCGAGCAGGCGCGTGAGATTGAACGTCTGCGCGAGATTGATCGCTTCGATGAGCAGTGCGCGGCCTTCGCCACCGGACTGGTCCAGCGCCAAAGCCCGCAAGGCCATGATTTCGATGCGGTAGCGGCCCATCTTCATCGATTCGGCGATTTCGCCGGCGCTCGCGAGCGCGTCGAGCGCCTGCTGCCAGCGGCGCGCCGCGATGGCCGCGCCTGCGTGCGACAACGACTGCAGCAGCGTCACCGTCCGCAGCCACAACGGCCCGTGAAGCACGGTTTCCTGCGCAACGATGTCGTCGATGCGGTGCACCAGCGCCTCGCATGTCTGCGCCCGATAGCGGCCAGCGTGCATGCGCACCTGCTCCGTCAGGCTGGCAATACACAGGCGCGGCAGACGCCGGGTCACGCCCATCGCGTACATCGCTTCGAGCAGGTCGAGTGCGCGGTGCTCGATGCCCTGAAGGGCGGCGATCCGGGCGGCCGTGCAGTAAGCGACGCTCAGCGTTTCTGGTATCGCGGACCGCTCCAGCATATCCAGCCGGTTTGCGAGCAACGCGGCGGCCTCGTCGATACGATCGTCCTCATAGGCGATCGCCGCGCACGTGGCAGCGAACATGCAGGCGAGCGGGTGACGCCGGCCGAGATCGGCTTCGGCGCTGGCGAGCGCAGGCAGCAGGACCTCCTCCGCGAGTCGCAGCTGGCCCTCCGCGAGGTAACTCAGACCGACAATATGGTCACCCCAGCGCACCAGATAGCCCAGTCCCTTGCCCACTTCGGCGCGGGGTACGAGTTGCTGGCAACGACGGACCTGGGCCGGCTCTCCGAGCAGCATCGCCCGTGCTGCAAGCCGGTTCGCGTGGCTCTGGGCAAGCCAGGATTCGCCGCCTGGCGTCCACGCGGCCCATGGCTCGAAGATCTCGAGGAAGCGGTCGGGTTCGTCCGCGAAGTACGCGGCTGCGCTCAGAATCATCGCGCATTCGTAGCGCAGTTCAGTGTCGTCGGCGCCAGGACTATCGAGAATGCGCTTGACCTGGCGGCCGGCTTCTTCATGACGCTGCCCGAGCGCGAGCGCCCACGCCGCGGCCAGCCGCAGCCGCGGGCGCTTCTCCAGTTCGGCGTCGGGAATCAGGTCGAGCCAGTCGAGCACGGCGCTCAGGTGCCCCTGTTGCACCGCATCATGCAGGCTGCGTTCGGCAAGTTCGTAGGCGGTTTGATGCTGGCCGGCCGCGTGCGCGTGGCGCGCGGCTTCCTCGAGCATGCCTTGCCCGGCCAGCCAGGTCGCGGCGCGTCCATGCAATTCAGCCTGTACGGGCGCGGGAAGACCCGCGAGACGGGTGCGCAGGACGTCGCGCGCCAGCGCGTGCAGGCGGCACCATGTGCTGGCCTCGGCGGTGACGAATACCGGCGTCTCGCGCACGAGGCGGGCGAGTTGCTCCGGAGCGTGCGGGTCGCCCGTCAGCGCATGACACAGGTCCGGATGCAGGAGGTCCACCACGCTGATGCGGGTCAGAAATGAATCGTCTTCTGGCGAGAGCTTCGCGAAGAGCGCGCCGACCAGATGATCACGCAGACTGGCCGGGCCCGAGGCCAGCGCCACGGCAGCCTGGCGAGGGTCCGTCGCGTGCGTCATCGCGGCGAGTGCAAGCTGCAGGCCGAGCGGCCAGCCGTCAGTGGCTTCGAAAAGCCGCGCGCACACGTCCGTACCGATGCGCGAGCCGAAACGCTCGCCAACGAGAGCAATCGTTTCGTCGAGGCGAAAGCGCAGCAACTCGGGGCCGATCAGCACGCCTTGTCCATAGGCGAGCAGATCGGCGACGGGCGCTTCGAGACCGCGTCGCCCGGCCATCATGAAGCGCAGATTCTGGGGCGCGTTGTGCAGCAGATATGCGAGCACCTTTGCGCCGGCAGCGGGCAGCCGTTCCACTTCGTCGACGATCAAAAGAATATCGAGCGAAAGCTGTGCGACTTCTGCAAGCCATGCCGTCGCGCCGTCCAGTTCGCTTACGGACGCAATGGCGCCGTCCAGCAGCAGACGCCCAAACGCAGGACGCGCGCAGCCGCTTTTTACCGCGTGCACGAGGCCGAGCAGGAACCGCCCGGCCTCATCGCGCTCGTCCGCCCGCAGCCACGCGACCGCACCGCCGCGCGCCAGGTGTTCGCGGCGCCATTGGGCGAGTAGCGAGGTCTTGCCATAGCCGGCCGGTGCCTGCACGAGCACGATCTGCCGGTCGCGAAAGTCTGCTTCGGCGGCGCCAAGCCGGGTTCGCGCCAGCAGATGCTGCGGCGCGCGGGGAGCGATGGTCTTCAGGACAATTTCAGTGCCGGCGATGTCCGCGCCTGGAGCGATGGAGGCCATCTGGCAAGATCGGTGTGCCGTAGCCGCCTGTACGGCGTGGCTGCGGAAGAGAACGAACATACAGGATGGGTCGAACCGGCGGCGCGCGTCAACCCCCTCCCGCGCAGAGAGGGGTGCCGCAAGGACCGCAGCACTACGATGACTGCAATGGAAGTCCGACGTGAGGAGACAAGCATGACATCGACCCAGGCCGCCACGGCCACCATGGCCACCATGACCGCGCGACCATCGAGCGTCGGGTAAGGGCGGGATGTATCGCCATCTTCTCATCCCCTTCGACGGGAGCTTCCCGGGCGTTGAATCGATGGGTCAAGCGCTTGAACTTGCTCAGTCGATTGGCGCGCGCGTGACGTTCTTGCCCTTGCTGCGCTGGCATGCCGGCGAGTCTTTCGCAGACATGGATGACGTGCCATGCGCGTACCCCGACGAGGAATGCGCCTCGGAACTGGTGGCGCGGGCCAGTGCTGCCGCTCGCGCTCAAGGCGTGCCGTGTCTGTCCGCCGGCATGAGCAGTGCATCGTCGGCCGTCGCCATCGTCAATGCCGCGCGTGAGCATGGCTGCGACCTGATCTGCATCGGGCGGCACCAGTATGAGATGAACGCCGGAGATTCCCGCGGGCCGGCAGACAGCGTCGTCGGCGCGGCGGACGTCCCTGTGCTGGTTTGTGCAAGGGACAGGCGGCCTGTGGTCACGCGTGCAACCGGCCGGCTCCTCGATCAGCATCGGTCGATTGCGGACACGCTGCACGGGTGGCTGGCCGTCATCCGTGCCGCTCGCGCTCGCGGCACTGCACCCGGGCGACAGGTGATGCGTCAGATCGTGGGACGCCTGCATGAACTTCAGACCCAGCGATATCGTCGGGGAGACAATGCATCACTGTTCGCCCTGCTGCGCCAATCTAGTTCCGCAGCTGATGCGGAACTCGACGAACTCGAACGGCAAGACCAGTACGCCGGCCAGATCCTCGACGAACTGGCCGGCATGGTCGAAGACGAAACGCAACTCGCGTTGTCGTGTGACCACCTCGAACAGGCGGTGCGCGCCTACGCGCAATTCGTCTGGGAGCGTATGGGCAGAGAGGAGGGTGTCGTTCTGCCCGCGGCGCGACGCTATCTGTGCGAGGCCGACTGGGCTGCAATCGCAGCGGGTTTCGACGACCCCCCAGCGGCGGGTTCCGCGGCGTGAAATGGTTGGAGCCTCGAGGTGCCGCTTTCGAGGCATTCGCGCACAGCGTCCCTGACACATCTACGGCAAACAGGCGCTCGGCGCGATACATCCAGCCGTACTTCAGTGCAACAGGCGGGTCACGGCGAGCACGTACACAGCCGACGCTGCAAGCTGCACCACCGTGATGGGCAGCCCGTATCGAAGGAACGTGCCAAACGTGATGGGCGTTCCCTGGCGTGCGCAAACTCCCGCGGCGACGATGTTGGCCGCCGCGCCGACGAGCGTTGCATTTCCCCCGAGGGTTGCACCGAACATCAGTCCGATGAAGACGGGAATGGAAACGGTCGGCCATTCGGAAAACCCTGACGAAAGCGCCGTGTCGGGCACCACTTCGGCCATGACAAGGTAACCTTTGACCATGATGATCGACGCGGCAGCTACGGGCACATTGGCAAGCAGGCTCGACAGCAGCCCGACGCCCGCGAGCAGCATCAACGCAACGAGGGTCAGCTGTCCGCCAAACACCTGATAAAGCTGCACCGCCAGCAACTGAAGCAGTCCTGTCTTGACCACCGCCTGCACCAAACAGAAGATGCTCGCAAGAAAGACCAGTGTCTTCCAGTCGACGTCCCGCAGCACATTGTCAGTTGGCTCGACTCTGGCGGCAAATCCGACCAGGAGCGCCAGCGCACTTGCGATCATCGCGACAGCGGGAGGCACGATGTGCGTTGGCAGATCCTCGCCAAACACGAACAGCGCCATCATCACGAACAGAACGACGCCCGCGAGCGCGGCATACACCGGTCGTTCGATGCGTTTTGCTGGTGCGCGCGGCGGCAAGGTGCGCTTGAGCGTCCACAGGTCTCGCATCAGAACCGGCAGAAGCGGCACGATGACAAGAACCGCGACCAGTCCGCCGAGCGACACGCGCCGCAGGTACTCTCCGAAGGTCATGCCTATGGTGCTGCCGACGAGAAAGGTCGCCGGGTCGCCCACTATCGTCAGCAAACCGGCCGAGTTGCTGATAATTGCTGCGAGCAGCATGGGTCTGACGAAGTCCGCCTCGAGCGCAATGCACACGCGAACGATGACTGGCGCCAAAAGAATGACGGTGGTCGCATTGGGCAGAAGCGCGCATACCGGTGCGACCAGCGCAATCAGCATGAGCAGAAAGCGTGCTCCGCTTCCGCCCGTCGCGCGCAGATAGACGTCTCCGATGACGTCGAAAAGGCCGGTGGTCGCGAGGATCCGCGCCACGACCATTCCGCCGAACAGCAAGCCGAGCGGCCCGGCAGCCGCACGCGTCGCACCCAGAAGGTCCTGCTCGTCCAGTATGCCGAGCGCGATCAGGATGCATGTGCCCGTCAAGGCCGCGATAGCCATATCGAGCAGGTTGAACGCGATCAGCAGAATGACCGCTGCGAACACAGCGACCGTGATATAGATCTGCAATTGGCTCATTTCACCGCCTTGTTCTTTTAACGGACAGGCGGTGCATACATGAGACCACCCTGCGTCCACAGCCGGTTCAGGCCGCGCTCCAGTTTCAGCGGCGTACGAGGCCCAAGGTTCCGATCGAACATTTCCGCGTAATTGCCGACGCTCCGCACGGCACGAACCATCCATCCTCGTTCGACTCCGAGACTGCGATCGGTTTCATCGTCACTGGCAAGTGCGCGCTTTACAGCAGGATCGCTCAGTCGCGCTTGCACGTTGTCGCGGTTCACACCGAGCTCTTCCGCAATCACAAGGGCAAAAAGGACCCAGCGCACGAGCGTGAGCCAGCTCTGGTCACCACCACGCACGACGGGGCTGAGCGGTTCCTGGGCAATTCGCTCAGGCAGGATTTCGGCCATCTGCGGTCCGCCTGGCGCCTGGAGGCGCACGGCGGCGAGATGCGATGCATCTGCGGCATAGGCGCTGCAACGTCCGGCGTAAAAAGCTTCGCGCGCTTCGATGGCAGAGTCGATCACCAATGGCTTGATGCCCAGCTGATTGTCAGCGGAGTATTCACGCAGATGCACCTGTGTGGACGTACCTTTTTCAACGCATACCGTTGCGCCTTTGAGGTCGCCTGCTGTCTGTGCCCCGCCTGGTCTGCGCACCAGAAATGCCTGCATGTCGTAAAAGATGACGCCTGCAAACTGCGCCTTGAGTGCCGCTTCGCGAAGCAGCGTCCACGTCGTGTTGCGGGCGAGAAGGTCGACCATACCTTCCTCGAGAACGGGGAAGCGCTCAGATGCCCTGAGCGGCACATAAGCCACTTTGGAAGGATCGCCCAACGCCGCGGCGGCCACCGCGCGACAGAAATCGACATCGATTCCGGACCAGTGTCCGGCGCTGTCTTTGATGGAAAACCCCTGGACACCTTCGCTGACACCGCAGCGCAAAATGCCCCGCTCGCGTATCTGGGCGAGCGTATCACCGGCGGCCGCGCACGCATCGGTTGCCACGGCCCACAGAAAAACAAAGCAGGCTGCCAGAACCGCTACGCCGCATTGTGCAAGGCGTGCCATGGTCGACTCCCGGACCATCGTCAGTGGTAGTGGGCGGCTGCTGTCATCCACACCGCCGCGTGCGATGAAGACAATCGAGGACTGACCCGCATATACCCAGACGCTAAAAAACTCTAGCAGCCGGTGTAAGTCGTCGCTACCTGAGTTACCCTGCGTTGGACTCGACAGCTAACGTACTCCTCATTTCTGATCCTGGCTTAACTGGCCTGCGAGAAATGCGCCCGGCAACTTGATATTCCAGGTAACGAGCCTTCGAGAGGTATAGCAGATGCTGAATCAACTTGCCGATACGATTCTACTCGTCGTTGCTGGGCTGTTTCCGGTCGTCAATCCGCCAGCGGCCGGATTTATCGTGCTCAGCCTCGTGCCACATGCAACACCGGAGGAACGGGCCTATCTGGCGAGAGCCATTTCGATCAACAGCCTGATTATCCTGCTTGTCTCTCTTGTAATCGGCGCGTACGTGCTGTCGTTCTTCGGGATTTCGATACCGGTCTTACGGGTCGCAGGCGGATTGGTCATCGCGTTCGCCGGTTGGACTCTGCTGAACAAGCCGGCCGACGCTGATCGCGGCGCGGAGCACAGGGCGGTGTCGGACGCAGCCCGCAAGGCCACACTGCAGGCGAAGGCCTTCTATCCCCTCACGTTACCCGTCACGGTGGGTCCCGGCTCAATCGCCGTTGCAATCGCACTGGGTACGGGTAGGCCCCGTGCCGGGATTTCCCTGGTCAACGTGATCGGCGTGGCCATCGCGATGGTTTTACTGTGCGGCAGCATCTACGTATGCGTGCGCTTCGCCGTAAATGTCCAGAGGCTACTGGGTCCGATCGGTACGCTTGTTGCGATGCGCCTCTTCGCGTTTGTGCTGTTCTGCATTGGAATTCAGATCATCTGGCTCGGTCTCGATGATCTGCTCGAGTCGGTGCGGTTGACCGTTCAGTTTAGCTAGGGGTGGTCGCGACGGTCGAGCGCATCTTCAACCGCATTCCATCTCACGTGTGTGTCGGAAACCTGACCGCTCAATCAATAAGGTCTATAACTCATTCATGCATTACCCAGGTGGCTCCTTGTCGTCACGGGAAGCTGTCCTTTGCGATGTGCCTCAGTCACGCCATCCACGACCAGACGTCATCGCCGGAGAAGGATCATGGATCACCGGGCCCAACTTGTATTGGTATGTTTGTCGGTATTGGTATTCGTTGGCTGCGTCCAACCGTATCAGAAGATCGAGACTGGTTCGGATCAGGCGGCAGTCGTTGCGCACCTCGGACCTCCAAAGGAAACATACAACCTGCCGGGTGGCGGCAAGCGGTTGATGTGGCCGACACAGCCCATGGGAAGCACGACGATAGCTGTCGACATCGATGCTTCCGGCAAGGTGGTGAGTTCGCGTCAGGTGCTTCAGGAAAACGAGTTTTATCGTGCCGAGGTCGGCAAGTGGACGCACGATGATGTTCTCATGAACTTCGGGCGTCCCTTCGAGACGTCCTACTTCCCGCTGATGAAACGGGAGGTGTGGTCGTATCGCTATCAGGAAAACAACATCCAGCACATGCTGTTCCACTTTTACTTCGACGATCAGGGCATCCTGCGACAAACACAGAAGGCGCCTGACCCGGCACGCGATCCCAGCCTGCGCGGCAGGTTCTAGCGAATTGATCAACGGTGCGGCAATCCTCCCAGTAGGAGAATTGCCGTTAGCACGCCGCGCCTGCCTACTGTTTCCTGATGCAGGCGATGCGATAGACGCCGTCCTCGACTTCGACTCCGTGCGTATCGTGAGTGAAGCCGGGGAACCGCAGGTCGTACTGTTCGAGCGCCTTCAGGTAGCCGAGCAGTGGGCCGTCCGAAGGACCCGCGTTTTCACCCGGCATCAGTAACGGGATGCCGGGCGGGTAGGGCACCACGGCGTTGGCCACCGTGCGCCCCTCCATTTGCGACAGATCCAGCGTTTCCACCTGGTTGTGCACCAGCAACTCGAACGCCTCCTGAGGGCTGTAGTCCGGATCAGGGAGCGTCGAGAAGCCGCGAGACATCATCTCGGTTGTTTTCAGATCGCCCATCGCCTGGAACATGAGGTCGCAAAGCTCGCGCAGACCCAGGCGGCTATACCGTTCCGGATATCGCGACACCAGATTCGGCAACGCCTGATCGAGCGGAAGATTGGTGTCGTAATCTCTCTTGAAGTCGAGCAGCGTATTGACGAGCGTCCCCCATTTGCCTTTCGTGATGCCGATGGAAAACAGCAGCAGAATCGTGAAATCAGTAGTCTTCTCGACGACGATGCCATGTCGATCGAGGTACGCCGTCACGACACAGGCCGGAATGCCGACCGACGTCAGCCCGCCTTGTGGCGCGACGCCTGGCGTCAGGATCGACACCTTGATCGGGTCCAGCATGCAGTAGCCGTCTTCGATTTCGCCGAAACCGTGCCATGTATCGTTGGCGTGCAGAACCCAGCAGGATGGATCGGTCGCCAGCAGTTCCTCATCGGCTTCGTGGAACGGTGTTCGCCGGCCGGTAGTGCGATTGAGGACGACATCGGGCTGCCAGCCATTGAAGAACCAGTCGCTTTGCTCATCGAACTGTGCGTGCAGTCTGGCGAGCATCTGACGAAACGCGATCGCTTCGCGAATCGCATCGCCCGTGAGTGCCTCGCCGCCGGCTCCGTCCATCATCGCGGCGCTCACATCATTGGAGGCGATGATCGCGTACTGTGGCGAGGTCGATGCGTGCATCATGTACGACTCGTTAAAGCGCGCATGGTCGATCGGGTTGCGTCCGTCACGAATATGGATGAACGATGCCTGCGACAATGCTGCGAGCAGCTTGTGGGTCGAGTGCGTTGCGAATACCGTCGGCTTCGACGCGTCATGGTCGGCGGGATCGCCATGCATCGCGAAACGATCCTTGTACAGCGGATTGAAGCGGGCATAGCCGTACCAGGCTTCGTCGAAATGTAGACGGTCGACGCTTTCTCCAAGCAATTCCTCCAGGCGCGTCACGTTGTAGCAGAGTCCGTCGTACGTCGAGTTCGTGACGAGCGCATGAACGGCCCTGGGTTCCACGCCTGGGCGATTCTTGACGAGGGGATTCTGCTCGATCAGGAGACGGATCGCCGCGGCCGTGAGCCGCTCGGGCATGATCGGCCCGATGATGCCATAGCGGTTGCGCGACGGAATAAGATACGTCGGTATGGCGCCGGACATGGTCATCGCGTGCTCGGCCGACTTGTGGCAGTTGCGATCGCACAGCGCGATCTGGTTGCGCGTCACGCTCGCCATCAGGATCACGCGGTTCGACATCGATGAACCGTTTGTCACGTGATAGGTGCGATGCGAGCCGAACACCCGCGCCGCATAACGCTCGCTTTCGCCTATCGGCCCACTGTGGTCCAGCAGTGAGCCGAGTTCGCCGACCGAAATGGACAAGTCCGAGCGAAACAGTTGCTCCCCGAAAAACTCGAAGAATGCCTGCCCCACTGTCGACTTCATGAAGGCGGTGCCGCCCGTATGCCCGGGTGTATGCCACGAATATTCGTATACGCGCGAGAAGCGCGCCAGCGCAGCGAACATCGGCGGCAGCACGGTCTCGCGGTAACGCTCGATCGACGCGATGATCCGTCCGGCGATGAAGGCGGTGGTGTCTTCCAGCATCCAGATGAAGTCGTCCGCTTTCTGCATGGCGTCGACGGGCACCGTTGCGACGCTCGTGCGACTCGCCAGCAGAAAGATCGGCACAGTCGCGCTGCGCACCCGTTGCGCATCGAGCACGCGCTGCGCCTGCTCGTGGCTATCATCGTTCTCGAGTTCCCAGCTCAGCAGCAGACACTGAACCAACGGATCGGATTTGATCACCGACACGGCATCGTCAGCCGAGGTCGCGGTCAAGACCCGCACCTGCCGTTCTTCCAGCTCGGCGCTGAGCGACTGGGCGGCGCGCCCGCTTGCCGTGCGGGCATCGACTTCGTGATGAACCAGCAGCGCTTTCATGCCGAGGCGGCGATAGACGGATTTGGACGAGGCGGGCATGTGCATTTCCCCCGGGATTGACGCGGTGACGGCAGGCGGCGAGGCGCACAGCGTATCCGGGCGCCTCGCCCACGCTTGAGTCCCTATTCAGGCAACACGGTGAGGCGGTAGAAATTCTTCGTGTCTTCGTCTGGCTCTCCAAACCACTTCACATAGAGTCCGCGATACGCACCCGAAGAAAATATCCTGCTCAGTACGCGGTCGACGAAAAGACGCATGTCCTCATCGTCTCGCGCGACGCCCAGCGAAACCGGCACGTCTGTAAAACGGCGCTGCATGACATACAGGTCGTCCGACGCGGGGCTACGCTTGACGGCGTCTTGCAAGACCTGGCGCTCCGCGAAGAAGACGTTGGTTTTCCGGTCGAGCACCCGCCGCACGCCTTCGTCATAGCTCGACACGTTGACGACGTTCGCTGTCAGCTGGAACTGGTTGATCCGGTCTGCCAGCCAGCGCTCCGTGGGCGAGCCCTTTACGGTCGAGAACGTCTGTGCATTCAGGAGTTGGGCCGGCGATCCACGCCATACGGGCCGCTGCGGCTGCGTGTTGCCGCTTAGCACCTCCCTGAGTGCGGGTGACGCGTCGGAACGCATCAGCGCGCCAACGCCGCCGGGATAGACGGGAAGCGAGTAGCTGATGTACCTGCGGCCGGTCAGCGTTTCAGCGCCGCCGCACAGCATGTCGATCCGATGTTCCTGCAGCGCGCGAAAGCGGTCATCAACCCCGACCAGTGTCCAGTTCACGGCCAACGAAGGAAGCCCCAGTTCGCTTTTGACCTGATCGGCAATGTTCTGGCACAGCCCGGCGAGATAGCCTGCGGCATGGCCTGAATTGTCCTGGTACACAAACGGGCTGGCGCCGTTGAGATAGCCGATGTTCATCTTGCCGGACTGCTTGATCCTTGCGAGCGCACCTGCCGTGGCTGCCGGCGTGGCGCCCCCTGCTTCGGCTGCGTGCGCCGGACGAGGAGCGGGCGCGCACAGGACCAGAAAGGCAATGATGCTGGCCGCTGCGATGGCGGGTTTGCCCGCTTTGGCACCCCGCAGACCACGGCGTGACGCGACGAAGCCATAGATCATGTAGCCGATTGCCATGACCAGCATGCCGCCCATCACCGCGTCTTTGCCCGACGCATAAAGCGCGTAGACCGAATACGCCATCGCAATCACAGCAATGACCGCATTGCGTCGGTATGCGGCGGCTTCGGTGCCCGCTTCGCGCATCATCACGAACAGCGCGGAAAGCGAGACGATGTAAGGCACCACATTGGTGACCACCGCGAGATTGACCAGCGCCGCGAACTGTTCGGAGAGGTTGGGCGACATCGTCGACAGGGCCATCAACGACTGGACGATGCCCATGATGATCATGCCGGCTATCGGCGCGCCCGCATGACTCGCTTTGCTGAAAATTGCAGGGAACATGTTGCTGTCCGCGGCGTCCTTCGCGGTCTGGGCAAGCGTGAACTGCCAGCCGAGCAATGATCCGACGCACGCCATCGCCGCGAGCCCCATCACGATGGAACCGACCGCCGGGTTGAACATATGCGCAAAGGCGAGTCCAAATGGCCCCGTCGATTTCGCGAGATCCGCATTGGGTACGATGCCCTGGATTACGGTTGTCGACAGAACGTAGACGACTGCCGCGCCCAGCGTGCCGAACAGGCACGCAAGCGGCACGTCACGTTTCGGATTCTCGACGGCCGACGAGTTCTGCACGGCTGATTCCATCCCCAGAAATGCCCACAGGGTTAGCGAGATGCTGGAGCCCATGCCTTCTATCAGTCGCAGCCCCTGCGGGTTCCAGGCAGCCGCGAAGATGCTGGGGTGGAACCAGAACCAGCCGACGAAGGACATGAAACCCACGGGCAGAATGACGCCCCAGACCGTCACGGAGCCGATGCGTCCCGTCAGCTTCGGACCGCCGAAGTTCGCGACCGTGGTGATCCACAGCAGCGCGATCACACCGATGCAGGTCGCGATCGGCGACGACGTCAGGACCGGGAAGAACGCAGCGAGATAGCCGAGCGCTGAACTGGCGACCGCGACATTCGCAATGGCCAGCGAAAGGAAGTACAGGAAGAACACCTGAAAATATCCGGGCTTCCCATACGCGTCTTCGGCGTATGCAGCCATACCGCCCGCGCGCTGGTTGAGAATGCCGGCCTGTGCGAAGCCGTAGGCAATTGCCATCGAGCCCAGTGCCGTCACCACCCACGACAGCAGCGAGATGGCCCCGACCTTCGCCATATTGGTCGGCAGCATGATGATGCCCGACCCCATCATGTTCACGGTAACGATGAACGTCAGTTGGACGACGTTCATCTTCTTGGGTTGATCAGCCATGGCGCACACTCCTTAGTGGCTTTCGCTATCGCTTATTCACTGACCACATAGGTATAAAACCGGATACGACCGTCTTCGCGTTCCTGGAATACGCCCTGAACTTCGTAATTGAATCCGGGGAAACGATTGAAGGATTCCTGGAACGCCATGAAATAATCCAGCATCGGTTGGGCACGGTCATCCCAACGTTCGCCCGGTAGCACGACACCGATTCCCGGCGGATAGATCAGCGCGAGGGTGGCGGAGACGCGGTTTTTGACCTGGTCGAGCGGGACATACTCGACCCTGTTCGCGACGAGTGCCTCATACGCTTCTTCCGGCGACATCGCGAGTTCCGGGAAGCTTGACGCGCGGAAGCACAGCCGCTGCAGATTCTTGACGTTGGCCACGCGATAGAAGCTGTGCATTTCGTTGCAGACCTGGCGCAGCGTGTAGCCTTCGTAGCGCTCGCTGTGCGCGGCGCACAGCGTCGGCAGCACCTCCGCAAGCTGAGCGTCGCGGTCCCACAGGTTCTTGAATTTGACGAACCGGGCAATCAGCGTGTTCAGCTTGCTCTCGTCTTCCGCGGGCGTCATCAGAAAGAGGATGCTGTTCAGGTCACATTTTTCGGGGATGATCCCTTCCTCGCGCAGGTAGTTCGCCACGACCGTCGCGGGCACGCCGAAGTCCAAGTAGTCGCCCGTGGTCCGGTTGATGCCGGGTGTCAGCAGATTCAGCTTGTTCGGGTCGACCATCACGTAACCGTCGGCATAACCCGTATAGCCGTGCCACGCGGCTTCCGGACGGAATTCCCAGCACTGCTGCTCGCGCTTGATGACGTCTGTCGGAATATCTTCCCACGCGACATTCGACGCGTCGGGCATGAACTTCGAGTCCTTGATGTCGACAACGTCGGGCACGAAAGGATCGAAGAACCATTGTTCCTGCGCCGTCTTGCCCGTCGTTTCATAGTGGCGGGCGAACTCGCGGAATTTCTTGCGCGCTTCGATGCCCAGTTCGATGCAGCCGTCCCACAGCATTTCGCCCGCCTTTCCCTCGTGCACCTTTGCGTTGACGTCGAGGGAGGCGAACAGCGGATAGAACGGCGACGTGCTTGCATGAATCAGGAAGGATTCGTTGAAGCGCTTGTGCTCGATAAAGCGTTTTTGTCCGCGGATGTGGTCATCCCGCTTGTGAATCTGCGAGGCCTGAGAGAAACCGGCCCCCTGCTTATGAACCGACTGGGTCGAAAAAAGCCCGGGCATCTGCGGCGTCAGATCTTTCAGTCGCATCGGACTGTGATCGTCGAACAGCGGATGGAATGCGTTGTAGCCGATCCACGCTTCATCCCACAGCACGTAATCACAAAGGTGGCCGATCTTTTCCAGTACCTTGCGGACGTTGTAGATCGTTCCGTCGTAGGTGGCGAGCTGAATGCAGGCGAGCCGGAATGGGCGCTCCGCAGTGCTGCGCGCCGGATCCTTCACGAGCGGGTGGTTGCGGATCTGCTCGCGCAGGGCGTTCTCATCCCATGCCGACCAGTCGACGGCGCCGATCATGCCGAAAGCATTGCGCGCAGTGGGCAGGAAGACGGGAATGGCGCCCGCCTGGACAAGCGCGCCTTGATGCAGCGACTTGTGATTGTTCCGGTCGAACAGAACGAGGTCGCCGCGCTTGAGCACGGCGCCCGTCACAATCTTGTTGGAGGTGCTGGTGCCATTCAGAACGAAGTACGTCTGGTCTGCGCCAAAGATCTCTGCGGCATGACGCTGCGCATCTGCGGCCGCCCCTTCGTGAATCAGCAGGTCGCCCAGATCGACGTCGGCATTGCAAAGGTCGTTACGAAAAATGTTTTCGCCAAAATGCTTAAAGAACAATTGTCCGGCGGGCGATTTCCGATAGAACTGGCCACCCTGATGTCCCGGGCAATCGAATGCGATATTAGCTTCGGCGTCGTAGGCGACGAGGCCGCCGAAGAAAGGTGGCAGCAGGCTCAGTCCGTATTTGACGAGGCTTGCCATGACCTGCTTCGCGTAGAAAGCAGGTGTCTGTTGTCCGAGATAGATATAGCCATCAACTTCGCCCAATCGGCCCGTTACCGCGAGATTCGACAGACGGTGCGAGTTCGCAAGCGCCCAGAGTGGCGTGCGGAACCCCAGCGAGCGCACGGAGGCGGCAAGCTTGCGCGCTGCTTCGAGGCGGGGGCCATCGATCAACACGATGTAGGCGCCTACGTCGGCGTCTTCGTTGACGTCCCGTGTCAGGCTTTCAGTGACTTCGACGCGGAAATGCTCCGCTGTGATGTGTTCCAGCAACTCGCTGGTCTGCGCGTCGTTTCGGTCCACGATCGCGACCACCTTCAGGAGATTGTGAAAGGGTATCGGGATGATCGGCGCCTTCATATGTCCAGAGACCATGACTACTCCTTCGTCAGCGAGATTCGCGAGTCAGATTGGTCCATAGCCGAGGCGGGTTGCTCACAACCAGACCACGGGCACAGGCTCATACGGCGGCAGCATTCGGCAGCGCGTGCATGCTATTTCTCGGCCGAAGAGTGATGGGAGGGTGGATCACACGTGGCAGCGCGCGGCATGTCGATACCTTTGGGCGGGTCTCTCGCATTTTGTCGATGTCCGGTAGCGGACCACCAAAGGTGCGTTGATGTACCGGGCATCTCATGTACTACTTATATATAGTTGGCGAGCTTTTGGCTAAATGCAAGTTTTTGAAAATGAGGTCTTATAGAAAAACGTGTGCAAAAAGCGTGACGCGGGTCGCTCGCGCAGTTACAAACGGTTCATCCGTCAGGATAAGGTTATGTTGATACTTCAGACTTGTCCTATAAGGTTCGGATGACGAAAGTGTGTTGCAGATATCGTCTGAGTATGGCGATCAAAGGTGTTTGATTATCATTCGCAGTTGCTACCGACCGCCGAATGATCGCGATCTCAGGTATTGACACCAATTAATGGATTTTCCGGTTAATCCCCTTATGCGAATCGCAAGCTACGAGGGGTGTATGCGTATCGGCTCTTCGCGCCGTTTCTAATATGCGGTGCACGTGTGGCGGCGCAACATGTCGTCTAAACAAGCCGTCATTTCTCTATGCAGGCGGCCTCATGTCATGTTTCTGTCATCGCACGCTGGTGCAGGCACGCTCACATTTTCCGTTATCCGTTGCGCCATCGTGACATTCGCTTCGCATCCTGTCGCTGTCCGGAAGTTGTACTTGGACAAGCGCACCCATATGGAGAGCGAAATCCGGAAAAGACCGTGTAATTTTCCAGACTGATGCTGACGGACACGGTGATGACGGCCAGTGATGACGTATAGGTAGAATCAATGGGTGCAGAACGAATGAAAGGCGAAACAAGCAGGCATCTTGAACAATGGGTTTTTATAAACGATAATTTTTTGCATATGATGTGCTGGTTACATAAAAAGTACTACTTAGCAGAATATTTAAATGACAGGTCTTTCGTCAGCATTCGATAGAATGCCGCGGCGTATTGACATGCAACTGCATAAATAAAAACGGGCTTAACGCATACCCACGGTATGTTAGGGGATCTCGTCGCAAATGCGAACGAAAGAAAACGGAAGCAAACGGAATCTCCCCGCTTTGAATCGACCGAGGCACATATGCTAAGGGTTCGTTCCATGACGCAGCGCGAAATTTCCGGGTTTAAGCCTCTATCACGTACTTGTTGCTGATTTTGCCGCTTGCCGCTGTGTCGATCGCAGCAAAAGCGGCAGCCGTCGATCCCTACATCGGATACCTCACGCTCTGATTTGAATTTGGGAGAACACGATGAATACGGAAGTCACGAGGCTCGGAGCGTACTCCGAGGTTGGCAAGCTGCGCATGGTGATGGTTTCCGCGCCAGGGCTTGCCCATCAACGATTGACGCCTAGCAATTGCGACGAGCTGCTGTTCGATGATGTGATCTGGGTGAACCAGGCAAAGCGCGATCATTTTGATTTTGTGAGCAAGATGCGTGATCGCGGGGTGGAAGTGCTGGATGTGCACAACCTTCTGGCGCAGACGATGGACAATCCGGAAGCCCGTAAATGGGTGCTGGATCGTAGGATCAGCGACGACAGCGTGGGCATAGGCCTGACTGATGAAGTGCGTGCCTGGATGAACGAACTGGACTCGCGCAAGCTCGCCGAATTTCTGATCGGCGGCGTGTCGATCGAGGACATCCCTGGCAGCGATGCGCCTGTTATGAAGCTGTTTCGCGAGTACATGAATTACTCCAACTTCCTGCTCGCGCCGTTGCCGAACATGGTTTTTACGCGCGATACGACCTGCTGGATCTACGGCGGCGTGACGCTCAATCCGATGTATTGGCCCGCGCGGCGGCAAGAAACGCTGCTCGAAGCAGCGATCTACAAGTTTCACCCGACATTCGCCAACGCAAGCTTCGAGATCTGGTATGGCGATCCTGACAAGGATCACGGCGCATCGACGCTCGAAGGCGGCGACGTGATGCCAATTGGTAAAGGCGTTGTGCTGGTCGGTATGGGCGAACGCACCTCGCGTCAGGCGATCGGTCAACTTGCACGATCGCTGTTCGAGAAAGGTGCGGCGCAGCAAGTGCTGGTCGCGGGCATGCCAAAGTCAAGGGCGGCGATGCATCTCGACACGGTGTTCAGCTTCTGTGACCGTGATCTCGTGACGATTTTCCCGGAAGTGGTCGGCCAGATCGTCACGTTCACGATCCGGCCCGACGATACAACGCGCTATGGGATGAGCATCCAGCGTGAGGACAAACCCTTCGTCAAAGCCGTCGGGGATGCTTTGGGTCTCAAGGAACTCCGTGTCGTCGAAACCGGAGGGAACCGGTTTGCTGCAGAGCGGGAGCAGTGGGACGACGGCAACAACATGGTCTGTGTCGAACCCGGCGTCGTTGTCGGCTATGACCGGAATACGTTCACGAATACGCTTCTGCGCAAAGCCGGGATCGAAGTGATCACGATCGCCGCCAGCGAGCTTGGGCGCGGACGCGGCGGCGGGCATTGCATGACCTGCCCGATCTCGCGCGATGCTGTCGATTACTGAGGTAGTTGTGCTGCGCCGCGGAATCGGCGCGGCCGTCCAATAGACGGAGACAATTCATGGCTTTCAATTTGCGAAACCGCAGCTTTCTCAGCCTGATGCATCACAGTGGCCGTGAACTGCGCTATCTGCTGGATCTGTCACGCGATCTCAAACGTGCGAAATACTCGGGCACGGAGCAGCAGCATTTGCAGCAGAAGAACATTGCGCTGATCTTCGAGAAGACATCCACCCGTACCCGCTGCGCGTTTGAAGTCGCGGCGCATGATCAGGGGGCGCACGTGACCTATATCGATCCGACGTCGTCCCAGATCGGCCACAAGGAGAGCATGAAGGATACGGCGCGCGTGCTGGGCCGGATGTTCGACGCGATCGAATACCGTGGCTTCAGTCAGGAAATCGTTGAGGAACTCGCACGTTACGCGGGCGTGCCCGTCTTCAACGGCCTGACGGACGAATACCATCCGACGCAAATGCTCGCCGATGTCCTGACGATGCGCGAATACGCCGACAAGCCGCTGCACGACATCAGCTATGCCTATCTCGGCGATGCGCGCAATAACATGGGGAATTCCCTGCTGCTGATCGGCGCGAAGCTCGGCATGGACGTGCGTATTGCGGCGCCGAAGTCGCTATGGCCGAACGAGGAGCACATTGCCGCGTGTCAGCAGTTTGCGAAGGAGAGCGGGGCCCGCATGGCGCTCACCGAGGATCCGAAGGAAGCAGTGAAGATGGTCGATTTCATCCACACCGATGTGTGGGTGTCGATGGGCGAGCCGGTCGAAGCCTGGGACGAAAGAATCAAGGCGTTACTGCCGTATCAGGTGAACCGGGCGCTTCTCGAGGCGACAGGCAACCCGCGAACGAAGTTCATGCACTGCTTGCCCGCGTTCCACAATTGCGAAACCAAGGTCGGTCAGCAGATTGCGGAGCGCCATCCTGATCTGGCGAATGGCATCGAAGTGACGGATGACGTTTTCGAGTCGGATTACAACATTGCATTCGAGCAGGCGGAGAACCGCATGCATACGATCAAGGCGATCCTCGTTTCGACGCTGGCTGATATCTGAGCGTATCGGCTTCGGCCCATGTTCGTCGCTGTGGCACACGCGTGCTGCAGCGACGCGTTGTGCAGGAGGGTACATCATGCGCCTCGTCATTGCGCTGGGCGGAAACGCGCTGTTGCAGCGCGGTCAGCCCATGACGGATAGCCAGCAGCGCGAGAACGTCAAGGTTGCCGTCGGGCAGATTGCCCAGGTGGCAACGGGCAACGAACTGGTCATCGCGCATGGCAATGGTCCGCAGGTTGGGTTGCTGGCGCTGCAAGGCGCGGCATATAAGGAAGTTTCGCCGTATCCACTCGACGTGCTCGGTGCCGAGACGGAAGGAATGATCGGCTACATGATCGAGCAGGAACTGGGCAATCTTCTGCCATTCGAAGTCCCGTTTGCGACGATCCTGACCCAGGTCGAAGTCGATTCCGCCGACCCCGCGTTCCAGCATCCAACCAAGCCGATCGGGCCGGTGTATTCGAAGGAAGATGCGCAGCGGCTCGTGCAGGGAAAGGGGTGGAGCATCGCAGAGGACGGCGACAAGTATCGTCGTGTTGTCGCGAGCCCGCGGCCACAGCGGATCTTCGAAATTCGTCCGGTCAAATGGCTGCTCGAAAAAGGCACAGTGGTCATTTGTGCAGGCGGCGGTGGTATCCCGACCTGCTACGACGAGAATCGCAAGCTGCACGGTGTGGAGGCTGTGATCGACAAGGACCTGTGCTCCGCGTTGCTTGCACAGGAGCTCGAGGCCGACCTGCTGGTTATCGCGACCGATGTCAACGCAGCCTATGTCGACTGGGGCAAGCCGACGCAAAAAGCCATTGCCGCGGCGCATCCCGACGAACTCGAAAAACTGGGCTTTGCGGCGGGTTCGATGGGACCCAAGGTGCAGGCGGCCAACGAATTCGCGCGAAAGACCGGCAAGGACGCCGTGATCGGCGCGCTTCCGGACATCGTCGCGATCACGCAAGGCACCGCGGGTACGAGGATCAGCGTGCGTGAGCCCGGAATCCGGTTTTATCCGGTTTCGTAGCGCTGTCGGGCACGCTCGCTGAGCGAGCGCTTGCAGAGACAGCGAGAAGGGGCCGTCGATGCGCACGCGCTACGGCGCGTTGAGCGTGCCAGGCTTCGATGATGCAGGCAATGGCCCGGCTGCGCCCGGTGTTCCCAGGCGCCGCGCCGAAGTGGGATCGCGCCCGCCTTGCGGCCCCATGGCCCGAAGCAGCACAAGATCCCGTTCGGGGTCAGGCATCGCGATGATCGCGTGCAAGGTCACTCGCGTCGTCCAGCACACATCCAACGGCGTTGCCAGCGACGGATTGGACGAATAGAGCGCGAATCGCTCGATGTCCGTCTGGTCGCCCTGAAGTTCGGCGATCAGCGTGCGCGTGAGTTGACGCACCGCAGCGGCATACTGCTGCGGTGTCGGGAAAGATACAGGCGCATTCGACGCATCGCTGACCAGAATCTTGTAGATCAGGCTGAAGTACTGGTCGACATCGGATTCCGACATCTCGCGCAGCGAGACGCGGTTCATGACGGCGCTCATGTCAGCGAGGCCATAGCAGTTGACGGGGACCAGTTCGTCGAGAAATTTCGCGATCAGCTTGACGTACTCGAGACGATCCGCGGGCGCAAGACGCGCGATCCCGCTCGACATGAGCTCGTTGCGCGCTGCCGGATCGAGAAAGATCCGTCCGATGCGCCGCGCTCCACCTGAGATGCCCGTGGCGATAACGGGGTCCCGCTGGATCTTCTGCACCCATCCGAGAATAATGCGGGCCTTGTTCGAGTCCGGGTCAATGCCACTCCCGGAAAGGATGGCCCCCAGGTCCTCCCGTCGGGCGTCGGTCGGTGCTGCCGCGAAGGCGGGATTGGCTGGCAGCGGACCGTAGTCGGGATCACGACGTATCGCGGAACTGGCCGCCGTCGCGGCCGCCAGTGTGACGATCAGCGTAGCAAGGCAAGAGGCGCAACGTTTCATGTTGCCTCCCGGTACTGAAGCGCTCTATGCGTCGGTTGGCCCTGTGAACGTGGGGAGAGAAAGGGAGTTGCCTCGTCGGAAGGCGGAGGCGGACAGGTTATTGCAGGCCGGATGGGCGGACGATGGCGGGCTCCGGCTGCCAGCGGGCAGCCGGGCCAGCGCCATGCTCTATATTAAGGCTGTGGCTGCACCTTCGCCCAGCCCGGCCCGGGATCGAACGACGGCATGGCCTTCGCTTTCGCCTCGCTATCGGGGCCGAGGTCGCGCTCGTAGACCTGGCCCGCGTGACTCACCATGAAGCTCTTGATGCCGGTGTCCCCATACTTCACCGGCCACGCAATGACGGCAAAGCCGCCAAACAGCTTGCCGTGCGCGAGATAGTCGTAAGCGCCGCCTGGCGCGTGCGGGCCCTGCGACGTGAGCAGCCTGTAGTGATAGCCGTGGTATCCGGCGGCTCCAGCGTTACGCGTGGTCTCCTGGATGAAGGCGGCCCCGAGGGGACTCGGTGGTGCATCCGGCGGCGTCGGCCAGTACAGGCCGTCCTGTTTCCCCGGCGAACTCGACAGCTTCGACGCATACGAAATCAGGCCAGTGCCGTCATGATCGGTCTGCGCGTATTCACGCTGCGCGTCGTAGACCGCCAGCATCGTCTCTATGACGGCGAGCTCATTGCGGCCGATGCGGCGCAGCCGCATTTCCTTGGCGCCCGCCTGCATGTCGAAATGCCATCCATGGGCGTTCTTCACGAGCGGAATCGGGAGGGTCCAGCCGTCGTCACCGACTGCAATACGCGCATGGTGGTCGTCGATCTGTTCCACTGCGTGCGACTTGCCCCATGCATCGAGGAAGCGGCCGCGTAATTCAGCGTCGGCGGGTGGAATCAGGTTGCGAAAGTCATGGCCGAAAATGGATTGCAGCGTGGCTTCTTCGTTGTTGGTGACGGCCTCGCCCAATGCGTTCATCGCCGCATCTGGAGAACTGAAGTCTTTCTCGGCGTGAGCCGCAGGCAGGACGCCGAGACCCAGCACGCACGCAACGGCGACGGTGCGTAGCGCACCCGTCATTGCACCCGGACGAAATCGTGACGGTGATGTCATGTTCTGATCTCCCTAGCGTCTTCCAGCGCGTGCGCCGCCGCCACCACCACCACCCCGCATGCTGGCGCCGCCGCTCGGTCGGTTGACGCTCGAGCCCTGCATGCTGGAGCGTCCGCGGTCGGCGCTGCGTTGTGTCGCGCCGCCGGAGCCCACGCCCTGAAATGCGTTGTCGCGACCCCCACTGAAGCCGCCGCCACCCGCGCCGCCCGCGGGGCTGCTCGCACGTGAAAAGTCGTTGGTGCCCGCGCGGTTCGACGCGCCGCCAAGGTTCCCGGCATTCGACCTGTCCGCGGTCGCTGCGCGATTGCCTGCGTTCGACCTGTCCGCAGTCGCCGCGCGATTCCCGGCATTCGACCGGTCCGCGGTCGCTGCGCGATTACCGGCATTCGACCGGTCCGCCGTTCCCGCGAGATTGCCCGCGGCCGCGCCTCGGTCGGCTGTATTGGCGCGTCCTCCCGCCCCGGTATCGCGGCCACGGAAATCGTTCCGTCCTTCAGCGCCCGAAACGTTGCGCGAGTACTGCTGGCGGGTCGCATTGTCGCGGTAGGCGACGCCCTGGCGATGGCTGCCGTCGTGCTTCCAGGTCCCTCCCTGTACCTTGGAACGGTCGAAGTTGCGAGAGATGTTCGCGGCTTTGTTGACGTTGATATTCACGTCGCCGCCGCCCCAGTTGCAGTTGCTGAAGATCGCACCGGCGGCAGCCAGCCCGACTCCCCACGCGAATCCCGTCATCAGTGCCCCGCCCGGATAGTAGGCCGGGGGCGGCGGCCAGTAGGTCGGCGGATAGGCGGGAGCAGGCCACGCGCCGTACACCACGGTCGGGTTATAGGCCGGCACGTAGATGACCTCCGGGTTGGCCGGCTCGATTTTCACGATGGTCTGCCCGCCAGCGGGCGCTGGCTCGACGACCACGTTTTGCTGCTCGTTCGACTTGAGGTTGCCCGAATCCTTGGCGCGGGCGCGCAAGCGCTGCACGGCGGCGAACACGTCTTTTTGCTGCGCCAGGAATGCGTCGCCGAGCTTCTGGGTCCAGTCGAGCTTGTCGTTCATCGGTTCGAGAATTTGCGGGAAAGCAACCATCGATTTCACGCTGACGTCCCATGACTGGTTTTCGACGGCCTTTACGGCCGCGTCGCCTTTGACGTTCGGGTTGGCCTTGACCCAGCGCGCGGCCTGCACGATTTCCAGCGGATAGGTCGACGCCATCAGGACTTGCGAAAGCACGGAGTCGGGGTACAGGGCGATCGGCGCGACCAGCGCCTCGATTTCTTCCGGCTTGAACGGCTCGGGCGCCGACTCCGGCTGGGTTTGGGCACGCGCAACGCCCGCCCCCACGGTCAGCGCGACAAGCAGCCACAAGCATAGCGCTGTGGCCCATCGGTGATTCCACTGGGACATGGCCGCTCCTTCAGACTGGTTGACAGGTACCTGAACTAATCAGGCCTGCTGCGAACGACGTCGAATGACAGAATCCTATGCATGATCGTGCAAGATCTACCCGATTTGATGTTAGAACATCCGACAGCTCTTGTTACGCAAATACCCAACCGATTTACCTCATTCGTGGTCGTCCCCGGAAAAAAGGGCGTTCAGCGTCCCATACGCCGATCGTAGCTGCGTGAGATGCGATCGAGCAGTGTGGGATCGCGTGCATCAGATGAGTTGAACTGCACGACAACGCTGCCATCTGCTTGCTGGCGTACGCTCGCCGTTACGGTGCTGCCGTTTATTCCGCCGACGACGGTGCCGCTGCCTGGGTCCTGGACCGTAATCGCCAGCCCTTCGTCGTGCATTGCGCCCGACGCGGCGGAGAAGGATCGGTCGAAGCTGGCTGGTCTGGTGACGACGGTTCCGGCAGGCACCGCGTAGTAGGGGCATCCTGCCAGTGGCAGCAACGAGGCGCAGACACTGATGAGCAGGAGGCGCCGGAAGGCGACACCCTCGCCCGTTACGGACCGGACTCGAATGACATTGTCCCTGACCGCGTGAGATTGTCGCTTGCCCCATAGAGTCATCGCTGTTTCCCTCGGCTGAACGCGACGCCCTGCAGCGTACAAATTCCTGTCCCGGTATGCGGCCCCCGGCGGAGGGCAGCGATCCTGTCCTTTGTGGCGTCACGTCTTGTTTAGCGCTCTCTGCTCAATACTTGATATCCCGGGCCGTCTGACGCCCCTGCTGCCTGGTTTGCCTTTTATCCTGCCGGCGCTGTGAATTGCTTTGCTGGTTGGTGGCGCGGCATTCCTGCTTGGTGTGTCGTGAACCCTGCCGCGTCTCCTGGCGGACGTCACGCCCGGCACGGCGTTGTTGCGCCTGCTCCGTAGCCCAGGACGCTTCCGACAAGGTTGCCAGAAGCATCGCAGCTACCACGGTGCAAAACCAGGGGTCCTTCCTGGCATGATGTGATCTCCCATGGACGAGGCCCCGAGACCTGCATCAAATCAAATGAATACTGGCAGCAATCGAATCTTCTCGATGCCGATCTTCCCGGCTGCGACCATCTCGACGTTGTTGAATCCGTCACAGGCTGAGCCGGGTGACCTTGGCGCCGTTCACTGACGCATCCGCCATCAGACCGGTATTGGTGAGCACAAGGGCCACCACCTGCGAGGAGGCGGAGGTCGTGTCGATTGCACCGTTCGCGCCCACTTTCACAACCGATACCGTCACGTTACCGCCCACCGCCCAGCCAGACGAGCTCTGGAAGTTGGTGAGCGCATCATGGGTCATGAAGAGGAAAATGACGGCGGTCGACTGGGCCCCGGCCTGGAATCCAAAGGACGCCGCCGTTGTGCTGTAGTAGCCGACCGTCTTGCCACCGACACGCAATGCGCCTTCGCCATACTCGGCGCCAACGATAAAGGCCGCCTTCTTCACATCCGGGAACACCAGGATCCCCTGGGCCTTCGCGGCGAGTTCGCGTGAACCGCCTACCTGCGCGAAGAGCCGTGACAAGGTGCCATCGACACTCGCGTCGATCGCCTGACGCCGCGCGGCATCGGTTTCAGGGCTCTTGCCGCTGCCTGTGGTCGCGGTGCAACCCGCAAGGGTCAAACTCGCAGCGGCTGTGGCCGCCGCGGTCTTCAGCACAAAGTTCCGTCTGTTCATTATCGTTCTCCGTCGTGGTTCCGAGGCGAATCCGCGGTGCGTGAGTCTGGCCATGTCGGGCGGTCACGTTGCCGGCGACTCCCAGTTTCCGACGGATTACATGATGGCATGGCGGTGGAATGGGGGAATCGGACTTTAGTCTTACAACCCGCCAGGATCCGCGCGTGATGACACACGACGACGTCGTCAACGTATGTCTCCCCGCGTCTGACCGCCCAGGTTCGTGCGGGGTGTTCTCTGAGCCCGTGCGCCAGTCCACGCTGATTACTTCCTTGTCCATGCGGCGCCGCTCGTCTACAGTCGTCGAGTGTGACCAGCTTCTCGCGCCGCGACGGACAGGATGATCCTGAGGTGCACGTCATGACCGGCCGGTCCGACGCAATGACCTGACGGGAGGCATATGGGTATCCTCGACTGGCTGCTTCATCGCGGTGAAGAACGGGCCTTGCAACAGGAAAGCGAACGGGTCATGGAGGCGATCGAACGCATCCTTGCGATCAATCCGCGGTTGCAGATGGCGCAGCGCTACCGCGAGCGACTTGCCGAGGCGGTGACGATATCGGTGCGCTACGAAGACAGCCTGGTCGGGGGCTTGCCGGCGCCGCACGACGCGAGCGTCTCGGCCTGGTCGTCGGATCCGTGCATCCGCGCTTTCTTCGCGACGTCCGACGATATACCGCGCGCATTCAGCCGCTCAAGAGAGCTGCGCGCGCATTTCGAACGGTATCCTGATTCGGCGCAAGCGTATGCGGTGCTGGGGATGGCGATGACCGAGCGTCATGTGCTGGGTGTCGCGCTCGAAGGCGATACGATCCGCAGCGATGTCGCGCAGACCACACTTTGCTTCCGCGACCATCGCGCGAGAATCTGCGGGCGCACGGAGGCCGAGCTTCGTCAGGAAATCCGACGGCTGCTGGTCGATCAGCTGGCGCTCGAAGGGCTGGAAATGCTGGATGCCGATCGTCGTGAACTGGTGGCGCAGGGCCGCGAACTGCTGCGTGAACGGCTGGCCTTGCTACAGAGCCAGGGCGGCGTCGGCGTGGGCTCGATGGTGGGGGAAGAGCCGGAGGACGATGCGGAGGAACTGGCCCGCGTGCAGGCGAGGATCGAAGAAAACGCCAGCAATCTCGCGGCCCTCAGGGTGCCGACGGACTTGATCGAACTTGAACTCGAGCGCGTCTGTAAGGTGCTGTCCGATCCGTCCACCCACCTTTACGTAACGAAGAAGCGGGTACGCATCGATCTGATGAACGTGGTGCAGGAGAACGTCACGCAAGGCGGTCATGAGATTGAATTCGACATCGCGCGCCTTCCCGGCAATCCGCCGCAAATGCGCGCCTTTGCACTCGTGCGCTATCCTCGCGCCGAGTTGCTGCCGGCGGGATTGCATATCGACGCGGCCATGCGGGCGCTGTAGCCGGCGCGGCAGATCGAACCGGCAAGGGTTGTGCCGACGCCCGCATCGGAGACCGGATGCACGCCGAACCATGCCGAACCCTCGAACCGGCCGCCCGCGATGGCCAGGGCCGGCGAGGGCCCGCTACTTCTTCATGGCCGGCTCCACGGAAATGGCGAGCGCTTCGGTGTACACCGCCTGCACCTGATCACCCTTCTTGATGTTGGCGAACTGCGCAGGGTCTTCCACATGCAGATCTACCGTGTTGCCCTTGGGACCTTTCAACGTGACCATCCTGCTTTGGGGGTGGACCGCGACGACGTCAGCGACGATAGTCAATTGGCGGCCCAGGGTGCCGCCGGGTTTGGCACCCTCGGGCGTGCGCTCCATCGACGGCTGCTCTTCGACTGAGGCCGGGGCGCCGCTGTTTTTCTTGAGGCTCAGGCTGAGCGATTCCCGGTAAACGACCGTGACGACGTCGCCCACCTTGAGCTGGTCGAAGTTGCGCGCCTCTTCGCCAACCTCCACTTCGACGATCTTGCCGTTATTGCCTTTCAGCACGACAGTTCTCGTTGCGGGATCGATGTTCTCCACCGTGGCCGTCACGCGGGTGGTGCCCTTGATGGTGGCCTGACCCATCGCTTTTGACATTTCCATGGTGGTTTGCGCCTGTGCCGATGCGGCTGGCGTGATGGCCACCAGGGCGGCGATGACCAGAATTGTTCCGTTCTTCATTGAGCTCTCCTTGTCCGGACGCGGACGCGTTGACGCCGACAATCGTATGTCGCTGTTCCAGCGTAGCCCGTGCGAGGGGGGGCGGACATCGGACTTTGGTCCAGGTGCATGCAGCATCGACGTCCGTGGACGCCTGAGAAGCGATCTCCGACCATGCCGAAGCGGCCACGAGCCGTTGCGCTCGATGTCACTTCTTTGGAACGAACACGCTTGTTCCGGCCTCATGGCAAGCGATTATCGCCTCGCTCTTGTAGTAGCCGCGATCCTGTCTTGCAGTCGCTCTCTTCGGGCCTTGGTGATTGCAGGTTCTGACGATCCGCTGTGTAATCGCCTCGAGATTCGAGCGATACTTGACTCGATGCGGCGCCGACAGTGCCTCGTCTGGCGGATAAGACCATGGTCCCATTGTCTTCGCTGGAGGCGGAACGCAATCATGAAAGGAGAACCGTGGTTTCTCCGGGTTTGCTCCGCGCATGGCGGGGCGCGCGGAAGCGTTTTGCGGCAGGCAGGGTATACGCGGGCTGCACAGGTCGCTGAGGATCGCTGACAGACTTCGGGCTTTCAGCGTGGCGGCGAAGCCGTCAGCGCCACTCCGCACGATATGCGTCAACGGCACCGCACACAGGTTGCCGGTTGAATGGCACGAGGGGCACTAGCACGCGATGTGATGCGGTCATCGCGCGCACAATTGAGGAGTTGCTGTGAACACTTACAGGAAATGCTGCATTTGCGCGGCCATCGTGAACGGCGTGCTGTTCGGCTCCGTCGTGCACGCGAGGCCGGTCGCCTATCCCGCCAAAGGGCAAAGCCAAAACCAGCAGCAGCAGGATGAAGGCGCATGCTATTCGTGGGCGAAGAGCAACACGGGCATCGATCCAGCGGCAGTGGCCGCGACCCCGCCGCCGCCTTCAGGCCCGACGGTGGGCGGCGGTGAACGCCTCAGGGGCGCCGCGCGTGGCGCGGCCGGCGGCGCGGCGATCGGTGCAATCGCGGGCGATGCAGGCAAGGGTGCCGCGATTGGCGCGGTGGGCGGCACGATGGTGGGCGGGGCGCGGGCTCGCAACAATCAGCAGGCCGCCGCGGCTAATAGCCAGGCGCAGACCCAAGGGGCAATGGATACCTTTTATCGAGCCTGGGGCGCTTGCATGTCGGGGCGCGGTTACACAGTTAAATAGGCGTTGAGCGCACGCTGCGGTGAGCGGGCGTGTGCGTAATCGCGTGATCCGACACGCCGCTCAACCTGACAAGTGGAGCAGCGTTCGGATCTTCAGTGGCATTTCCCGTTACCCCTCTCGATGTACAGGTCTTCAATTTGATCAGGATGACGATAGACTGCCGGAGGCGCGGGTATTCGAGGGTCGTAAGACTAAAGTCCGATTCCCGCAATCCGCCGGCATGCCATTATGTAATCAGGTGAAGACCAGCAGTCGCCGGTAACGTGACCGTCCGGCATGTTCCGCGTGGCTGCCGCTGGCTGAGAGGCGCGAGATGGAGACATCGTCTGGGAGAGGGATGTGACGGGTTGTCTGGGCATCAGCGTGTCACGCGCGAGGCGTCCGCTAAGGGTGACCTGGCCGGTGTCCGATCCCGCCTGTTTCTGCCGGAGGAACCCCGGGGAAAAGGCCGCGCGCCGCGCTTGTCAGCCAACATCTACCCGGACAGCCTTGACCCATATCATGGCCCCTTGCCGCGCCTATGCCTATCCCGCCGTTACAACATCCCATGTTGCCCGAAGCAGGAGTGGCACGCGGTGCAAGCTTACGTCATACAGCAGATGAATCCATGAAGCGCGTCTTATCGGAAGTCGCGACGAAGCTTGTTGCGCCCGACTGTCCGACAGCAAGCTGGAACCGGATCGAAGGATGCAGTGGTTAGGCCCACACGCCGGGGATTCGCCTCGGAACCACAATGGAGAACGATAATGAACAGACGGAACTTTGTGCTGAAGACCGCGGCGGCCACAGCCGCTGCGAGTTTGACCCTTGCGGGTTGCACCGCGACCTCAGGCAGCGGCAAGAGCCCTGAAACCGATGCCTCGAAGCGTCAGGCGATCGACGCGAGTGTTGATGGCACCTTGTCACGGCTTTTCGCGCAGGTAGGCGGTTCACACGAACTCGCCGCGAAGGCCCAGGGGATCCTGGTGTTCCCGGATGTGAAGAAGGCGGCCTTCATCGTTGGCGCCGCGTATGGCGAAGGCGCGTTGCGTGTCGGTGGCAAGACGGTTGGCTACTACAGCACAGCGGCGGCGTCCTTTGGATTCCAGGCCGGGGCCCAGTCGACCGCCATCATTTTCCTCTTCATGACGCACGATGCGCTTGCGAACTTCCAGAGCTCGGCTGGCTGGTCGGCCGGCGGCGACGTCGCGGTATCGGTTGTGAAAGTGGGCGCGAACGGTTCAATCGATACGACTTCCGCTTCCTCGCAGGTGGTGGCCCTTGTGCTCACCAATACCGGTCTGATGGCGGATGCGTCAGTGAACGGCGCCAAGGTCACCCGGCTCAACCTGTGAGGGATCGAGCGGCTTGCCCCGATGCAGCAGGATCGCCTGACCGGATCGGTATCGATGGCTTGTCTCCTTGATGTTGGCGCAAGCGATCGAGATCCCATAGGTAGAGGATCAGGCTGCACGGCATCATCAGCCTAAGGTCCTATTGCCCGCCGGCCACCCGGCGACAATAGTCGTCAAGGTATGCAATCCGGCTGCGACCAGAAGGCAGGGAGGCGAGATCATGTCCAGAACGGCAGATGAGGGGAAGACAAACGGCCCGAAGCACGCACAAAAGGTCGACAACAAGACCTATCTGAAGGAACTGGCGCGGCTCCATGCCGAACTGGTCAAGCTTCAGGAGTGGGTGGTGAAGAGCGGCGCGAAGGTCTGCGTGATATTCGAAGGGCGCGATGGCGCAGGCAAGGGCGGCACGATCAAGGCGATCACCGAACGCGTCAGTCCGCGCATCTTCCGCGTCGTCGCGCTGCCGGCACCGACCGAGCGGGAAAAGAGCCAGATGTACATTCAGCGCTATTTGCCGCATCTGCCCGCGGCGGGCGAGATCATCCTGTTCGACCGCAGTTGGTACAACCGGGCGGGGGTCGAGCGCGTGATGGGCTTCTGCACGAACGATCAGGTGCAGGAGTTTCTGCGGGTCGTGCCGCTTGTCGAACATGCAGTCATCCAGTCAGGTGTCATCCTGATCAAGTACTGGCTGGAGGTGAGCCCCGAAGAACAGACCCGGCGGCTCGAATCGCGGATGCACGACGAGCGGAAGATATGGAAGCTGTCGCCAATGGACCTCGAATCCTATCGCCACTGGTACGACTACTCGCGCGCGCGCGATGAAATGTTTGTGATGACGGATACCGAATTCGCACCGTGGCATGTCGTGGTGTCGAACGACAAGAAGCGCGCGCGCCTGAATCTGATCACTCATCTGCTGAGCCAGATTCCTTATCAAGCCGTCCCACGCGAGAAGGTTTCCTTGCCGCCGCGACAGAAATCGCGAGGCTATGAAGATCCAGACTACCCGTACAAGTACGTGCCCGAGAAGTTCTGAGAGCGGCTGCGCACGCGACTCAGAACAGGCGGGCTGTTTCGCTTTGCGCCTGACCTTCGAGGGTGCCGTGCATGCATTTTCTGCATCTCAACGGCACATCCACCATTTGAAGTATTCCGCGGCTTCCCGTGGCTTCTGCCGGGAGGCCGTGTCTTTTCGAACAGCGTGCGGAAGATGTTAGTAAGCGTCCCGAGAAAACAGCGGATTTCTCGACTGTTTTGACCTGACACACCAGACAAGGCAAGGCAGAGGATTTTTCAGAATAACGGGCTGAATTCCAATAGTCCCAATAAATTTCATATATTACTAACAGACGCGGAAGCGTGACGCTCACGCCAGTTGTGGGCGGACACTTCAATACCGGGTCCGTTCAGGGATCATTGCTGGATTGATCAGTCAGGTGTTCGGGGCGATGCGGCATGAATAGCCGCAGGCCTGCTGCGAATAAAATGTTGCTGCCCGACACCGCAAGGCACAGCACGGAGAGTCCGGTCATGAATATCCCCACGCAGGATCAAGCCAATGTAGTGACGGAAGTCGTGTCAACTTTTGGGTGGTTCACGAACTCATGGCCTGCCCGGCCGGGCGAGCACTATCCGGTGTCTGCGACGCTGGCTGGATACCCCTGGTCGGGCCGTCGCCCCGAAGGAGCGACACTCCACCCTGGAGCCGATGGCCTGAAGCCATTGCTCGACATGGTGCCCAGTGCGGTGATCGTCATTGACAAGGCTCTCAGGGTAGTACTGGTCAATGAACGTGCGGTGGCGCTTTTCGGCTATACATCGAAGGAGCTGGGCGGCATGTCCTTCGCCCAATTGTTTCCCCGCATGGCCGACAATGACGCGAAAGACCGATCCGGACCGTTTGCACCCGGCGCACCGTGTGATGGCCTGGCAGACTCCGGTGAGTTACGAACGGCCATCGCAAGGTGCAAGGATGGAGGCGAACGTGCGGTCAGCATGAAATGCACGCGATACGCACCTGATGACGCATCCCTGTGGATCGTGATGATGATGGTCGACCCGTGTGAGCAGGAGAAAGCCCGTCATGCTGACCTGCAAAGGGCGCATCTTGCGTCCCTATCCGAGCTGGGCGAGATGGCGGCCGTTCTTGCGTATGAGGTCAACCAGCCTCTTACCGCCATCCTGAGCAACGCACAGTCTGCGCAGCGATTCCTGGAGTCGACCCCGAGCGATCTCTCCGACTTGCGAGAAGCATTGGCGGACATCGTGGCCGATGGCTGGCGGGCCACTGAAATCGTCCGCAAGCTGCGGCACTTCGTCAAGAGGGGCACTCCCGAGACGCTGCCGCTCGATCTGGGCAACCTCGTCCGCGGGGTGATGCACCTCTTGCGTCGCGATGCGGTGATGCGGGGCGTACGCGTGACGCTGGATGTCGCCAGGAATGTGCCGACGGTGCGCGGCGACAACATCCAGTTGCAGCAAGTCATGATCAATCTGCTGCTGAACGCGTTCGACGCAATAGAGGGATGCCGTGCGGAGGATCGCCTGGTGTCGGTGAAAATCAGTGCCGCGCCGCAAGGAGAGGGGGTCAAAATCACGGTGAGCGATCGCGGCCCTGGCCTGATTGCGGATCAGATCAGCGAGGTATTCAAGCCTTTCACCACATCGAAGCCGCAAGGGCTGGGGCTTGGCCTGCCGATCAGCCGCTCGATCGTCTCGATGCACCACGGACGCCTGTGGGCCGAAAGCAACAGCGACCGGGGCGCAACGTTCCACGTCCTGCTTCCATCAGCGAGCGCGGCTGAAGGCTCCGGACACGCGCCAGACCCAGTGAGCGGACCCGCTTCAGTGGTGTTCGTCGTCGATGACGACGAACACGTGCGCATCGCCCTCGGACGACTGATTCGCTCAGCCGGGTATCGCGTGGAGACGTTCGACAGCGCGGAGGCGTTTATTGCACGGGCCGATCTCGAGGGCCACCCGGCCTGTCTGCTGCTCGACCTGCAACTTCCGGGTCTGAGTGGACTGGCGCTGCAACGCCAATTGCATGAGTGGCTGCCCATCATATTCATGTCCGGGCACAGCGACCTGAATTCCGCTGTCGATGCAATGAAGGCGGGCGCGACAGACTTTCTGCCAAAGCCGGTCAGTGAAAGCGTCCTGCTCGACGTGCTCGAACAGGCGCTCGAACGGGCGCGGCAGATGTTCGAGTCGCGCGCGAAACGGGCGGACATTCAGAACCGGCTCGATCATCTCACGCCGCGCGAGCGCGAAGTGATGACGCTCGTGGTGGCGGGCTATTTGAACAAGCAGGTTGCAAGCGAGCTGGGCGCGGCAGAAAAGACGATCAAGATTCATCGCGCACGGGTGATGGAAAAGATGAAAGCCGGTTCGCTTGCCGAGCTGGTTCGTCTCGCCGAAAAGGCCGACTTTGCACCGACGAAAGGCGCAGGCCAATAGTGCGGCACGAGCATGCGTCGTCTGAACCAGGCATCGCGCCCGCGTGCCTGTGCGGATCAGGCCTGTGTTCCTCGTCATTTCCTTCGGACTACCCCTTGTCGCACGTGGATACCCATCGGCGTCCGGTCGCGCCCGGTACCGTCGGTAGTCACACGCGATCCATCGAGGGCGGTGGACCAAAGTCCTATTCCCGTTTTTACGCGAGTCCGCTAGGCTTGGTCTGCAGGATTATCCTTGCGAGACCGACTGAAAGGTCCGGAAGCCCCCTATGGGTAACCTCAAACCAACTGCGGCCGTTGTCGACGATGACGAATCTGTCGGAAGGGCGATCAAGCGCCTGTTGAGGTCGGTTGGCATAGAGGCGGAGGTATTCACCAGCGGTGAGGCGTTTCTGGACACGCTGTCGTCCCTGCCTTCGTACCAGCCGGACTGTGTGATCCTCGACATCCAGATGCCCGGTACCAACGGCCTGGAGATTCAGCACCAGTTGGTGGGCCGCGGGATGCCAGTCATCATGATCACGGCTGGCGACGACGCGCTCGCGCGTGAGCAGGCACTGGCGGCAGGCGCCGTCGGTTACCTGCGCAAGCCCTTCAACGGTTCTGTCCTGATTCGCATCGTTCAGGGCGCGATGGGGCTCCCGCCCACGCCCTGACGCCATTTTCTCCTCGCTCCGATGGGGCGGGACGGCGCACGCCATGGTCATATGGGACCAAAGTCTGATTGTCCTGGCTTCACGGGGTGACCACACTGGAATTCACGCAGCCGTCAGCCACGCTGACGCCATCCGGAGAACACGGATATGAAGAACCCGGACGCACTCAGTTGGATCACGCGATGAATACTGCCTCCGCTACAGCCGCGCTGCCGGGGCGGCCGGCGCGGGCCCCTGAGAGACTGGCTGGCGCGGCCAGCGATCCGACGCGGGCGCGCCAGGTTGCTGTTCACGGCACGCCGGTGCCGCTACTCCCACGGCTACTTCTTCTCGTTCGAAGCCCGCATCCGTGGCGTTGGAGGGCCATGCCGCCTGGCACAGTGGCCTTGACGCTGCTTATCGCGCTGCTCACGCTCGTCGCCGGATGCGGCAAGAAGGAAGCGCCGCCGGTAGCCAGTGCGCCCGAGGTCACGGTGATGACGGTCACGCCGCGGGATACACCGGTCGAATTCGAATTCACCGCGCAGACCGAGAGTTCGCGTGAAGTCCAGATCCGCGCCCGCGTGGACGGCTTTCTCGAGCGGCGCACGTATGACGAAGGGGCACTGGTGAAGGTGGGCCAGACCATGTTTCTGATGGACCCCAAGCCGTTCGAGGCCGCGTTGCAGACGGCAAAAGGGCAACTGGCCCAGCAGCAGGCGAGGTACCAGGTGGCGAAGGCCAATCTCGCCCGTGTGCAACCGCTGGTCGCGCAGAACGCGTTGAGCAAGAAGGATCTCGATGATGCTATCGGCGGCGAGGCGCAGGCCGCCGCGGCCGTCATCGCCGCCAAGGGCGAAGTGGAGACCGCCGAGCTGAATCTCAGCTATACGAACATCAAATCCCCTCTGACCGGCCTGTCGAGCTTTGCGAAGCAACAGGACGGCAGCTATGTCACGGCGACCCAGTCAGGGTTGCTGACCACCGTGTATCAGCTCAATCCGATGTGGGTGAATTTCAGCATCTCCGAGAATGAAATGCTGAGATACCGGGACCAGATTGCCGCAGGACTGCTGCGCTTCCCGCCGAATAAAGAGTTCACCGTGTCGCTCGTCCTCGCGGACGGCTCGCTCTATTCGGAACGCGGCTCTATCGACTTCGCCAATCCCGCTTTCAGCACGGAAACGGGGACCTTTCTGGTGCGAGCCGTGTTCGACAATCCCAAAGCGGTGTTGCGTCCGGGACAGTTCGTGCGGGCGCGCGTGGGCGGAGCGATCCGGCCGAACGCGATTCTCGTGCCTCAGCGCGCGGTGCTGCAAGGCTCGAAAAGTCACTTTGTCTGGGTGGTGGACAACGAGTCGAAGGGCCATCAGCGGGTCGTCGAAGTTGGCGAATGGCATGGCGATGACTGGTTCGTCATCGACGGACTGAAGGCCGGCGAGCGCGTCGTGGTTGACGGTGCGATCCGCGTCACGCCCGATACGCAGCTCAAGATCGTCCAGCGGCTGTCGGGCTCGGGCGGCCCGGCGCAACCGGCAGGCACTCAGGCAGGCACTCAGGCAGGCGCATCCGCGACATCCGCCGCGCCGTCAGTCGAAGCCCCGCCGGCGCCAGCCTCCGGCGCCAGCGCGCCCCAGTGAAGGACGGCTGCGATGAGCATCTCCCACTTCTGCATCGACCGACCGATCTTCGCGTCCGTGATCTCGATCGTCATCACCCTGGGCGGTGCATTGACGATGCTCGCGCTGCCCGTCGCCCAGTATCCGGACATCACGCCGCCGCAGATCACAATTTCGACCACTTATCCGGGGGCGAGTGCGGACGTTGTCGCGAACAACGTGGCTGCGCCAATCGAGCAACAGGTGAACGGCGCGGACAACATGATCTACATGAACTCGTCGAGTTCATCCACCGGCAATCTGACGATCAACGCGTTCTTCGAAATCGGCACCAATCCGCAACTCGCGCAGGTCGACGTGCAGAACCGCGTGAACCTGGCGCTGCCGCAACTGCCGCAGTCCGTTCAGGCGCAGGGCGTGCAGGTGCAGAAGAAGTCGTCGGCGTTCATGATGGTTATCGCGATCTACTCGCCGGACCAGCGCTTCGACAGCACGTACATCGCCAACTACGCGAACATCTATGTGCTCGATGCCCTCAAGCGGATTCCAGGCGCCAACCAGTCGAGTATCTTCGGTACGCCTGATTACGCGATGCGCATCTGGCTCAAGCCCGACCGCATGGCGCAACTCGCCATCACGGCGACCGATGTGCAAAACGCGGTCGCGAACCAGAACCAGCAGTTCGCGGTCGGACGCATCGGGCAGTCGCCGACGGGCGAACCCGTTGAACAGTCGTTCGCGGTCACGACCACGGGCCGTCTCGCGGAGCCGGCGCAGTTCGAGAACATCATCCTGCGTGCCGCCAGCGAAGGGTCGGCCATCGTGCGGCTCAAGGACGTAGGCCGGGCCGAGCTGGGGCAGAAGGATTACTCGATTCGCAGCCGTTTTCAGGGCAAGCCCGCCACGATCATCGCGGTCTACCAGCAACCGGGCGCCAACGCGCTCGACGTCTCGAAGCAGGTGCGCGCCGCGCTCGCCGAACTTGGCAAGTCGTTTCCGGAGGGGATCAAATACGAAATTGCGATGGACACCACCGAGTTCACGCGGGCGTCCATCTCCGACGTGGTCCACACGTTCTTCGAAGCGCTGGTGCTGGTGGTGATCGTCGTGTTCGTCTTCCTGCAAAGCTTGCGGGCGACCTTGATCCCGGTGCTGGCGGTGCCTATTTCGATTGTCGGCACCGCCATGGGCATGGCGCTGCTGGGGTTCTCGATCAACATGCTGACGCTGTTCGGGATGGTGCTCGCCATCGGCATCGTGGTCGACGATGCGATCGTGGTGATCGAGAATGTCGAGCGCACGATGACCGTGCGCAAGCTCAATCCGAAGGACGCGGCCAAAGTGGCGATGGACGAGGTGGCGGGGCCGGTGATCGCGATTGTGCTCGTGCTGTGCGCGGTGTTTGTGCCGGTGGCGTTCGTGAGCGGCATTACGGGGCAGTTGTACAAGCAGTTCGCGATCACGATCGCGATTTCGGTGGTGATCTCGGGCATCGTCGCATTGACGTTGTCGCCGTCGCTGGCCGCGCTGCTGCTCAAGAGCGCGCATAAGGAGAAGAAGGGCTTTTTCCGCTGGTTTGAAAATTCGTTCGCGCGGCTGACGGCGAGTTATTCGCGCGCGATCCAGTTCGTCATCAAGCGCTTCGTGCTGGCTCTTCTGCTAATTGGCGGCATGATCGTGCTGACCGTGGTCATGATGAAGTCGATCCCCGGTGCTTTCCTTCCGCCAGAGGACCAGGGCTATCTGCTTGGCGCGGTCCAGATGCCGGATGCCGCGAGTCTCGATCGCACGGGGGCCGTGTCCGATCAGGTCACCGAGTACTTCATGAAACAGGATGCCGTCGGCAGCATCACGACGGTCGACGGATACAGCCTGCTCGACGTGCAGAACAAGAATAACGCCAGCACCTTCTTCGTCGGCCTGAAGAGTTTCGACGAGCGCTACACGCGGGCGAACCGCGCGACGCAGAACGCAAGAACCGTGCTGCTGGACGCCTACAAGACCTTGTCGCAGATCTCGGCCGGGATTGTGGTTCCGGTCAATCCACCGTCCATCCCGGGCCTCGGCACGACGGGCGGCACTGAAGTGTGGATCCAGAGTCAGGGCGACGCGACGATTGCCCAGCTCGCCGGGGTCGTCCAGCAGTTCATCGAGAAGGCGAGGAAGCGGCCCGAACTCTCACGCGTCACGACGACCTTCAATGCTTCGTCGCAGCAGTTGCTGGTCGAGGTCGATCGGGAGAGGGCGCAGACGCTCGGGGTGCCGATCGAGGATGTCTACAGCTCGATGCAGACGATGTTCGGTTCGCTTTATGTGTCGCAGTTCAACCGTTCGAGCCGGCTATGGCAGGTGATCCTGCAAGCCGATCCGACATACCGTCTCAAGCCTCAGGATCTTGACCAGATCTTCGTGCGCAGCAAGACCGGTGCGATGGTCCCGCTCAGGGCGGTCGCGACGTACCGGTATGTCACAGGTCCCGATCTGATTACCCGTTTCAACAATTTCCCGGCCGTCCTCGTTACAGCGAATGCCGCGCCAGGCTACAGTTCGGGCCAGGTGATCAGCACGCTGGAAGAGCTTGCCACCGCGATGCCGCCCGGCTACGGCGTCGCGTGGAGCGGTGAGGCCTACGAAGCGCGAAAATCCGGCGGAACCTCCGGCGCGGTGTTCGTATTCGGGCTCGTGATGGTGTTCCTGATCCTCGCTGCGCAGTACGAAAAGTGGTCGTTGCCGATCGGTGTGATCATGGCGGTACCGTTCGCGCTGTTCGGCGCGTTGCTCGCCATCATGATGCGCGGTCTCAACAACGACATCTACTTCCAGATCGGCCTCACCATGCTGGTCGCGCTCGCCGCGAAGAACGCGATTCTGATCTTCGAGTTCGCCGTCATCAACCGCGAAGCGGGCGCGTCGGTGCTGGATGCGACTGTGCGTGCGTCCGAAGAGCGGCTACGCCCGATTGTGATGACGTCGCTCGCCTTCATTCTCGGCTGCGTGCCGCTTGCCATCGCGGTTGGCGCATCGGCGAACAGCCGGCACTCGATCGGGACCGGTGTGATCGGCGGGATGCTCGGCGCGACCGTCATCGCGGTCTTCTTCATCCCGATGTTCTACTTCCTGCTCGAGTCCCTGTCGTCACGCAAGGGCGGCCCGAAGACGAAGCCAGGGCCGGGTGCCGACACCCCGGGCGGCGCGACGCCGCCAGCGGGCGGTCCGGGCGCACCGAAGGCCACGCCGTCTGCGCAGCATGAGGGTGACTGACATGCGTGCAACGGCATTCGCGCGCCTTCTCGCACCGCTCCTCGTGCTCACATTGAATGGCTGTCTGCTCGGACCGGACTACGTGCGGCCCAAGGTCGATGTGCCGGCCAACTTCCGCTTCACCATTCAGGAGACAACCGACACCGCCAACACCGCGTGGTGGGAGCAGTTTCAGGATCCCGTCCTCAATGACCTGATTGCCGCTGCGCTCGCCGATAACCTCGACGTCAAGGTTGCCGCCGCACGCGTCGAAGAATTTCGCGGCCAGTTCGTGAGTACCCGTTCCGGGTTGTTTCCCCAGGTCGGGGCGAACTTCGATGCTTCACGTCAGCGCGCGACGGAGGTCGGGGCGACGCCAATACCGGCCGGTGTCAGTCCGGTCTACAACCTGTTCGACGCGTCCGTGTCGGCATCGTGGGAAATCGATCTGTTCGGTCGGATCCGGCGCGAGACCGAAGCGGCGCGGGCGAACCTGCTGGCGAGCGAAGAGGGCCGCCGCGGGACGATCCTCACGCTGGTGGCTTCGGTCGCTTCGTCCTATATCAATCTGCGCAGCCTCGACCGGCAGCTCGAAATCGCGAAAGCCACCGTTGAGAGCCGGGCCGATTCGGTCCACGTGTTCACGCTGCGCTTCCACGGCGGCGAAGTATCGCAGATGGAACTGGCGCAGAGCCAGTCCGAATATCAGGCGGCGCTGGCCACCATTCCGCAGCTCGAATCTCAGATCGCGGTGCAGGAAGACGCACTTGCCGTGCTGCTCGGACGCAACCCCGAGCCCATCGTGCGTGGTCGGGAACTGGATGCACTAGCCGCGCCTACGATTCCCGCCGGTTTGCCGTCCGATCTCCTCGAACGCCGTCCGGACGTGCTGCAGGCCGAGCAGAACCTGGTGGCGGAAAACGCACTGATCGGTGCCGCGCGTGCGTTGTATTTTCCGTCGATCTCGCTGACGGGGCTGTTCGGCTCGGTCAGCACGGAATTCTCGAAGCTCTTCACCGGGCCGGCTCGCGTGTGGTCGTTTGCCGGTTCGGTATCGCTGCCGATCTTCACCGGCGGCAACATCGCAGGGCAGGTCCACCAGGCGGAGGCGCGTCAACAGGAAGCGCTCTTCTCCTATCGGAAGGCGATCCAGGTTGCGTTCCAGGAAGTCGCGGATGCGCTCATCACCCTGCAGAAGTCACGCGAGCAACTGAGCGTGCAGGCCGACCAGGTGACCTCGCTCACAACCTACGCGCACCTGGCGCGGCTGCGCTACGAAGGCGGGTATACGAGCTACATCGAGGTGCTCGACGCCGAGCGGAGTCTGTTTAACGCGCAGTTGACCTATGCGCAGACACAGGGTGCCGAGCTGACGTCATTCGTTAGCCTGTACAAGGCGATGGGCGGCGGCTGGGTCGTCAAGGCGGAGGAGATGACGCAGCCGCCGGCTCCTGCCCAGCCGGTGGCGGGTGTGCCGGCATCGGAGGCTCAGCCATGAACCGCGCCGGCCTTCTTGCATGCCATGAATGCGACCTGCTGCAGTTGGATGCAGAGGTTCCCGAAGGGGGCGTGCTGCGTTGTCGACGCTGTCATGGGGAGCTTTACCGCAATCGCGCCAACGCGCTCGACCGTGCGTTTGCGCTTGCGCTGGGGGCGAGCGTGCTGCTGCTGATCGCCAACGCGTATCCGATTGTCGGGCTGTCGGTGAACGGCACGGTGGTCGAGACGACCCTGATTGGGGCAGTAGTCGTGCTCTACAAGGACGGGATGTGGCCGCTCGCGGGGCTCGTCTTCGCCACCACGGTGCTCACCCCTTTTCTGCAGGCCGCGTCGATCCTGTGGATGCTGGTGCCGTTGCGGCTGAACCGCGTGCCCTGGGGGGCTGCGCCCGTGTTCCGGCTGTCTCGCGTCATCCAGCCGTGGGGCATGACCGAGGTGCTGATCCTTGGCCTGCTGGTTGCGCTCGTCAAGCTGGCCCACATCGCCAGCGTCGTGGTCGACGTCGGACTGTGGTCGTTCGGCGCGCTGATGCTGGTGCTCGCCGCCGCGGCTGCGTCGTTCGATTCACGCGAACTGTGGGCGCGCATCGCTACGCTGCAGCATACCGGTGGCCAGCCGCACGACGCGCGCCCTGTGCTGCATGACTGGGTGAGCGCGTCGGAGTGCGGGCTGGTTCAGTGTCATGACTGCGGCTTGCTGGCGAAGGTGCCCGCGCACGCGCATGAACTGCGCTGTCCTCGCTGCGGTGCCTCGATGCATCGCCGCAAGGCGGATAGCCTGACGCGCACGTGGGCGTTGCTGTTCGCCGCGATGGTGCTATACGTGCCGGCCAATGCCTTGCCGGTGATGTACACCAGTTCGCTGTTCGGCGCCCAGAAGGATACGATCCTGAGCGGCGTCGTCTACCTGTGGACGTCCGGTTCGTGGCCACTCGCGCTCGTGGTGTTCATCGCGAGCATCGCGGTCCCGATGCTGAAGATTATCGCCATCGCCTTCCTGGCGATCTCGACCCGGCTTCACTCCTCCTGGAGCCCCGAACAGCGCACGCGCATCTACCGGGTGGTCGAACTGGTCGGGCGCTGGTCGATGCTCGATATCTACGTCATTACGATGCTGGTCGCTCTCGTCCAGTTCAAGGCGCTGGCTACCATCCAGGCGGGTCCTGCCGCCATTGCGTTCGGCGCCGTCGTCGTGCTGACGATGTTCGCCGCCATGTCGTTCGACCCGCGCCTCATCTGGGACGCAGCGAAGCAAGATCATGTCCGATCCCCGGAAACCTCCTGACCTGCCCGATCTCCCTGAAGCCATACCCGCGCCACGCGCGCGCTGGCGGTTCCAGGTGGTATGGCTCGTGCCGATCGTCGCCGTCCTGATCGGCGGGTGGCTCGCCGTCAAGTCGGTCCTCGAACAGGGGCCGACGATCACCATTACATTCAAGACCGGAGAAGGACTGGAGGCAGGCAAGACGAAGATCAAGTTCAAGGACGTCGATATCGGAGTCATCAAGGGAGTGACCCTCTCGAAAGATCACAAGCATGTGGTTGCAACCGCGGAGGTCGTCAAGGATGCGTCGGATCTGCTCGTCGACGACACGCATTTCTGGGTCGTGCGTCCGCGCATCTCAGGCGGCACGGTGTCAGGCCTCGGGACACTCCTGTCCGGCTCGTTCGTCGGCATGGACGCGGGAGCCTCGCCGAAGGCGCGCGACAAATTCACCGGCCTTGAGATTCCACCTGTGATTGCGAGCGATGTACCCGGCCGGGATTTCGTGCTCAAAAGCCCGGACATGGGCTCGCTGGATGTCGGCACGCCGATTTTTTACCGCCGGCTGCAGGTGGGACAGATCACGTCCTTCAGTCTCGATCCGGACGGCAGGAGCGTAACGTTGCACGCCTTCATCAATGCGCCCTATGACAGGTTCGTCAGACCCGATACGCGCTTCTGGCATGCGAGCGGGGTGGACGTGGCGCTCGATACCGACGGCGTGCGGGTCAACATGCAATCGATCGCGTCGATCCTTATTGGTGGCGTCGCATTCGACACGCCGGATCATTCGATCGACCAGCCGCCAGCCGCGGTGGGGACCACCTTCACGTTGTTCGGGCGCTTTGTTGATGCCATGAAGCGCCACGACCGCATCGTCACCCGGTACGTCGCGGAATTCACCGATTCGGTACGTGGATTGACGATCGGCGCGCCGCTCGATTTTCGCGGAATCACGGTTGGCGAGGTAACCGGCATCTATACCCGATTCTCCCGCGAAACCAGGAAGCTGAGTATCGTGGTTGAAGTCGCATACTATCCCGAACGCTTCACGAACCGGTATGAGAGCGGCCCGACCGGCGGCCCGGCCGTCGAGACGGAGAACGCGCACGAATTTGCGGATTATCTGGTCGCAAGGGGCATGCGCCTTCAATTGAGGACCGGCAACCTGCTGACCGGTCAGCTTTATCTTGCCATCGACTTTTTCCCGGATGCGCCGAAAGCGAAAATCGACTGGAGCAAGGATCCAGCTGAATTTCCGACCGTTCCAGGCACACTGCAAACCCTTCAGGATTCCATGTCGCGCCTGATGACGAAACTGAATACGATTCCGTTCGACGCGATCGGCAAGAACACGCAACAGGCCCTGCAGAGCGCCAATGCGTTGCTCACCCATGTCGACAAGGATATTGTGCCTCCAGCGAAGGACACCCTGAATGCCGCACATGGGGTGATGAATTCGGCCAACAGTGCCCTGCAGCCGGATTCCGAACTGCAGCAGAACGTTTCCGATGCTATGGGCCAACTGGCGCAGACGGCCGCCGCCGTCCGCACGCTGGCGGACTACCTCGAACGACATCCTGAGGCACTCGTACGCGGCAAGTCGGAGAACAAACCGTGACGCGCACTGCTCTGGTCATCCTCGTCGTGCTCTCAGGCGTGTTGCTGGGCGCCTGCGGCAGTTCGCCGACGGCGAGCTTCTACACGCTGAAGTCCGATGCCGCACTGGCGCCGATGGTGTCGACGGCGCCGGCTAAGCCTGTCCAGGTCGTGATCAGTGCGGTGACCATCCCCGGCGTGGTCGATCGGCCCCAGATTGTGACCCTTGTGGGCGACAACCAGGTGGCGCTCGACGAATTCGCCCGGTGGGGTGAACCGCTCAAGGCAAACATCGCGCGTGCGATTGCCGGCGATCTCGCCAGGTTGCTGGGATCGGACCGCGTATCGGTATTCGATGCGGGCATGGATCCGGCCAATACATGGCGCGTAAGGGTGGACGTGATGCGTTTTGATGCGACGCCCGGTGAGGCGGTGACGATCGAGGCATTGTGGGCACTGGTTGCGCCGGGCAAATCGGTACCCGTCGTCGGGAGGTCGCTTGTCCGCCAGCAGATGGACGGGCACGGCAACGACGCCCTGGTGTCGGCGGCCGACAGGGCGCTTGGTGCGGTGAGCCACGATATAGCCGCGGTCATTCAGGCGGGCTCGCCTCAATAGCGGATCGCGACGGACGGTTTTTCTTGTACATGGTTTCTGGTGACGTTTTACCCCGAAAGCGCCGGTAACAGCGGTGTGGCTCAGTCGAGGCCATCGCGGGTTCCTGGCAAGCCTGGTTTGCCGTCGGGATCCCCTCGCGGCGACCCGCGAGGAGACAACCGATGCTGCCCACCCCGACTGCCCCCAGGACACTTTCCCGAGACTTGCTCGACGCGTTGATCCGTGCAGGGCTGATTGCCGTTCTGGCCGTGTTCTGTTTCCGGGTCTTCGTACCATTCCTCAACCTGATGGTCTGGGCGCTGATCCTCGCGATCACGCTTTATCCGTTGCAGGTCAGACTCCGAAGCCGATTCGCCAACAAGGAAGGTATGGTCGCCACCCTGATCATCCTTGTCTCGTTTGTCATCATTCTCGTGCCGACGTATTTGCTGGGCGTCGCCGTAGCCGACTCGATCGAGAGAGGGATGGAGATCTTCAAGAGCGGCAGCTTCCGTATTCCACCGCCTGCCGAATCGATCGCCAGCTGGCCGCTGGTCGGTCATCGCGTGTATGACTTCTGGCAGCAAGCCTCGACGGATCTCACCGGTCTCGCGCAGCGGTTTGCACCGCAACTCAAGGACTTCGGCCTCGCCTTGCTCGGCACTGTCACCGGCCTTAGCGCGGGGCTGCTGATTTTCTTCGTCGCCCTGATCGTCGCGGGCATTTTCATGGCACATGGCGAGACAGGCTACAACAGCGCGGTGCAGATCTTCTCGCGTATCTCCGGTCCTGAGAACGGCGTGCAAATTGCCGATCTGTGCACGTCCACCATCCGCGCGGTCGCCCAGGGCGTGGTCGGTATTGCGTTCATCCAGATGTTGCTGATTGGCGTCGCGTTTATCGTCATGGGTATTCCCGGCGCGGGTTTGCTCGCGCTCGCCGTGCTGCTGATCGGCATCATGCAGTTGCCCGCCACGCTGATCACGGTTCCCGTCATCATCTTCGTGATCGTCACGGAGGGGGTCAGCACGGGGACGATTGTCTTCTCGGTCTATGTTTTCATCGCGGGTCTGGCAGATAACGTGCTCAAACCCTTGCTGCTCGGCCGTGGCGTCGCGGTGCCGATGCCCGTGGTGCTGATCGGCGCGCTCGGCGGCATGGTGACGGGTGGCGTGATCGGCCTCTTCATCGGTCCCGTCATGCTCGCGGTGGGTTATCAGCTGTTCTGGCGCTGGGTGAGAGACCAGCCGGAGCGCCAGAGCGTCGAGGAACAAAAGCAGTCCTGAAGCTGTGGAGACGGTTCCGTGTCCCCTTTCATGCGTCCATACGGGATGGCGGTACTGCTTGGGGCAGGCTGCCTGAGTGGATGCATGCGCGTGGGACCGGACTTTCAACCGCAGCACGAGAGCTGGAGCGAGCACTGGAGCAGCGCCTCGATCGAGCAGACCACGGAGCAGGCAACGCAACCCGACGCGCGGCAGTGGTGGCAGGTTTTCGCGGACCAGAATCTCGACCGTCTGATTGCCGAGGCAGATGAGCACAACGGCGACCTGAAGATTGCCGGCCTGCGGGTCATCGAGGCGCGCGCCCAATTGGGCATCGCAGAGGCAGGACGTTACCCACAGGTACAGCAGGCCAACGCCGACGTGCTTTATTCCGCGCGCAAACGCTCCGGTGGATTCAACCCTCGCTCCGGCGGCTACTGGCAGTACGGTGCGAGTTTCAGCATTGGTTGGGAGCTGGATTTCTGGGGGCGTTTCAGCCGCGCGATCGAGTCGGCCGACGCCGCGTTTTTCGCCTCCCAGGCCAACCGCGACGACGTATTGGTCTTGCTGCACGCGCAGGTTGCCGATACGTATTACACACTGCGCACGGCAGAGGCGCGGCTACGCATCGCGCGCGAGAACGCCCAGTTGCAAAAGCGCAGTTATGAGATCACGCAGCGGCTCTTCAAGAGCGGGGAAAGCGACGAACTCGATCTTCAGCAGGCGAAGACGCAGTATCTCGGCACGCTCTCCAGCGTCCCCGACCTCGAGAGCCAGATCGTGCTCGCGCGTCATGCGCTGTCCGTGCTGCTTGGCCGGCCACCGGGCCCATTGCCGGAGCTCGATGCGCAGTCGGGCAAGGAAGGCTGGATTCCGCTAGTCGATCGCGCCGTGCTGCAGGACGTGCCGGCCAGTCTGCTGCTGCGCCGCCCCGATGTTCGCGCGGCCGAGTTTCAGATGGCTGCGCAGTCTGCGCTGATCGGCGTGGCGAAGGCGGACCTGTACCCGTCCATATCGTTGGTGGGCTCTCTGGGATGGAGCGCCAGCTCGCTCTCGGGCTCACCAAACACGCTCGGCGTGGCGGGCGGCCCGAGCGTCACGTGGAATCTGTTCGATCACGGCAAGATCAAGAACAACGTGCGCGTGCAGGATGCCCGCCTGCAGCAGTTGATCGTTGCCTATCAGAACACCGTGCGCGAGGCCGCGCGCGAAGCCGACGACGCAGCGACGTCGCTCATCGCGGCGTTGCAGCGCGACAGTATCCTAAGTGACGCGCAAGGCGCTGCGCGGCGCTCGTTGACCCTTGCCAACACGATATATCGGGAAGGGTACTCCGACTTCCAGCGCGTCCTCGATGCGCAGCGCGCGCTGTTCGCTCAACAGGATGCTTACATCGTCAACCGCAGCAACGCCGTGGGCAGTCTGATCGCGCTCTATAAGGCGGTCGGTGGAGGCTGGTACGGCGAGGGGCCGCTCGTCGATCCGGCGACCCGCCAGCAAATGCAGCAACGCACCGACTGGGGCGACTTGCTGAACGAACCGGATGCGCCGTCCGTCACCGCCAGCCCTTCCGCAGGTCCGTCCCGATGAGCGACACGCCCACGCCCACCACCACCCCGCCGCCGGATTCGCCGGCGCCTGCCGCCGACTCATCGGGCAAGGCCGTGAAGTGGGTCGTCGGCCTGATCGTCGTGAGCCTGATCTGGTATCTGCTCGCCGACCGCTTCACGCCTTATACGCAACAGGCGCGCGTTCAGGCCTACGTCGTGCCCGTCGCCGCGGAAGCTTCGGGACGGGTGACACGTGTGCTCGTCCACAACAACCAGGAAGTCAACGCGGGCGACGTGCTGTTCGAGGTCGATAACACGCAGTACCGCATCTCCGTCGATCGCGCGCGGGCCGACCTCGAGTCGACGCGCCGGCAGATCGGCGCGAGCACGGCCGGTATCGATTCGGCACTCGCTTCGTTGCGGGCGGCCATCGCGAACGAGGTCAAGGCGCGTCAGGACAGCGACCGGCTCGAACGGCTTTACCGGGAAGACGAGGGCACGGTTTCGCTGCGACGCCTGGAAGTCGCGCGTGCGACCCACGAGCAGGCCCAGAGCCAGGTTGCTGCCGCCCGTGCCGAAGTGGAGCGCGCGCGCGAACAGCAAGGCGGCACCGACGCGGAGAATGCGCAGCTGCGCAGCGCCGCCGCTGCGCTGGAAAAAGCGGAGCTCGATCTTGCCAATACCCGGATCAGGGCGCGCTCAGCTGGCGTCATCACGGATCTGCGCACTGAAGTCGGCCAGTTCGCGGCGGCGGGCAACCCGGTCATGACGCTGATCGCCATTCACGACGTCTGGGTCAGCGCGGATATGACCGAAAACAATCTTGGCCACCTTCGGCCGGGCATGCCTGTGGCCATCGCGCTGGACGCGCTGCCCGGCGAGATATTCGAAGGGCGGTTGCGCAGCATCGGATACGGTGTGAGCGTGGGCCAGAGCACGCCGCCGGGAACCCTGCCCACTGTCCAGAACAGCCGTGACTGGCTGCGCCCAGCGCAACGCTTTCCGGTCATCGTCGAGTTCGCGAAAGGCGAAAATGCGCGACTACGCAACATTCGGGTGGGCGGGCAGGCTGAAGTGATGGCGTTTCCGACGGAGGGCAATCCGCTCAATCCGCTCGGCCGAATGTTCCTGTATGTGATGAGCCTGCTTTCGTACCTCTACTGAGAGAATTATGCAGATGGAGTTCCAGCAGCGCCTTAGTCGCCGTACGCTACGGTTCGCAATCGGCACGGCACTGTGTCTCGCGACCAGTTTCGCGCTGGACCTGCCCATTCCCGTGGTCGCGCCGGTGTTCGCCGTGTTTCTGCTCGCGACGCAGAACCGGCCGATGTCGTTCAAGACAGGCGTGGCTTTCGCGCTGGTCGTCGCGCTGACGACGGGCACTGGCCTGCTGCTTGTGCCGGTGCTGCGCTATTACCCGGCTGCTGGTGTGCTGCTGATCGGGCTCGCACTGTTCCTCGCGTTCCGCTATGGCCTGCGCGGCGGGAACAACCTGGTTGCGACCTTTCTGGTGGCGGGACTGACGATGATTTCCGCCGCAGGTACGGCTGACTTCCAGCTGGCCATGACCGTCGTCGGCGCGCTGGTAAAAGGCCTGTTGCTCGCGGTGCTGATGCTGGCATTGACGCACTGGCTGTTTCCCGAACCCATGAATGCTCGGCCGGAGCCCGCGGCGCGCAACGCGCAGGGCGATCCGGCGAGCCGGATCGCCCTGCGCGCTGCGCTTGTCGTCATGCCTGCCTGGCTGCTTGCCATGAGCGATCCAGCCGGCTACATGCCGATCATCATGAAGTCAGTGAGCCTCGGCAGACAAAGCTGCGGCACGACGGCCCGGGGTGCCGCGCGCGAGTTGCTCGGCTCCACGCTGACGGGCGGCCTGCTCGCGATCGCATTCTGGTTTTCGCTCCGGTTCTTCGTTCATCTCTGGATGTTTTTTCTGTGGATGTTGCTGTTCGGCTTGCTGGTTGGGCGCAAGCTCTATCGCATCAGCCCGACCCGGTATTCGCCGGGTTTCTGGCTTAACAGCCTGGTCACGATGATCATCCTGCTTGGTCAATCCGTAGAGGACAGCGCGGCGGGCAAAGACGTCTACAGGGCGTTCGCGGTGCGTATGGGGCTCTTTGTGGCTGTGACCGTTTACGCGTGCCTGATGCTTCAGATTTTCGAGTATCGCAGGCGAGTACAGTGACGCGCCGGATGGAGTGCGGCGTCAATGACGACAGTACGCGCAATCGGCGTTTCGGCAATTCGCGTTCAGGCAGTTAAGTACGTCCCGAGAGGTATTCTCCATGAATAAGGCAACAGGCGATGCGGCTGCCCCCGTGCGGGCCCGTGAGATCGTGCGGGAATTTGGCGTGACCCTGTGGTTCCTGCGTCTGATCCTCGCAGGCCTGCTGGTGCTGTGTGTTCTATTGACGCTCGGAATGTACTACTACGGTGGTCCGGTTGAGACGGTGAATCGAACACCCTCGCCGTTGGGGCAGACCGTGTACTTTTGCGCTATCACGGCGCTGACAATCGGATACGGCGACGTGGTACCCACCACGACGTTCGGGCGAATAGATGCGGTATTGCTTGGCGTGATCGGCATGCTCATGACAGGCCTGCTCACCGCCGCAGCAGTCCGGGGTGTCCAGGAAGCCGCTCACCGGTCCGGCGCACAGCACTGACTTCGTCGCGCCCTGGGAAGTGAAAGACCGGCGGCTCAAGGAGGGCTGCAAGGTACCGCAACTGATGGGAGTGTGTATGCGCGTCAGGACCATGGAGTCAGCCTGCCGAGTGCTGGAAGGTTGGCCACGTAGTCTGACAAGCCGGGGGATGTTCTGGCCGTGGTCATGTCGCGCGTCATGTGTGGCGTGCGCTGGCCTCGTCGCGGCTTTGCTGTCCGTCCAGTCGCACGCGCAGGTAACGTTGAACGGCCTGTCGAACCGTACCGTTATCGGAGGAAATGTAAAGCAGCATGCTGATGCTGTGCTGTCCATCATGACGTATACGACGGTCCCCGATGTGACCACCAGCTCACTGTCGATCAACAACGGCTCCACCGGCAATCCTGGCTTTGGCCAGACGCAACTCGGAGGCGGCTTCACACTCAGCAGGTCCTTTCCGTTGTATTTGGAGGGTACGCTCGCGTACAGTCGTTATGACCCGACCTTCATCGCCACGGATGGCGCCGAGCAGCGACCATTGCCGACCCGATGGAACACCTTCAGCAGCACAATCGGGATTGGCTGGGATTTCCGCATCACGGATGAGCTGGTGTTTCGCCCCATCCTGAATGGCACCATTGGACGCGTCTCGAGCGATCTGAGGGTGGGGCAGTCGATCATCAATCACGTCACGGACAGCAATCTCCAGTTTCTCGACAACGGATCGCTGGACGCATACGGCTATGGCGGATCGCTGATGCTCGATTACGAGCACTACCGTGAAAACTATGAGATCGATGTCGAATTGCGCGCGACCGATATCTATCTGCGTAGTTTCGGTGGGACTTCCGAGGCTGTGCAGGGTTCGGCCATGGCGCAGCAGTTCAGCGTATGGGCGCGCTGGCGCGCGCCGACGGGTTGGCACGCACTTGACCGACCGATCCGCTACGTGCTCGAAACCGCTTACTCACACTATTTTGGTGACAGTGCCGGGGTGCTTGGGTTCAACGACCTCACGTCGTTGGGCGTCGGGCTCGAACTGGACAGCAGCAAATATCCAATCATCATCACCCGCACGCGCGCAATCGTGAGATATGTATTTGGACACAATGTGCATGGCGTGTCGTTCGGGTTAGCGGTGAGCTTTTAGCGTATTCGGGCGCGTGCAAGGCTGCCGGTTAAACCTCAGGCAGGTCGGGCAGGGCGTGTTCGCGGCCGCTGCTTCCAGAGCGGCGAAGCGGCTTTCGCCGCTTCACTCGATTGTCTGGAAGTGCCAGCCGCTGTGAGGGGCGTGACGGGAATCAGCCTGCGCGAACTGTCACATACCGGCCGGGCGCGGGTTCGATCGGCATGTGACTTGAACTGCCCAGCGTCGTGCGGGCTCCCACTTCGTCACCTGCGTGCTGCCTGACCCAGCCAATCCAGTGATTCCACCAGCTACCCGCCTGTTTCCTGGCGGATGTGCGCCATTCTTCTGCGTTGCTTCCGGAAGTCCCACCCGCCCAGTAGCTGCGCTTGTTCTTCGACGCCGGATTGATGACGCCAGCGATATGACCGCTTGCGCCCAGCACGAATTCGGTTTTGCCGCCCAACAGATGCGTCGAGCGCCAGGCCGATTGCCATGGAACGATGTGATCTTCCTCCGTTGCAAGCAGGTAGCTCGGCATATCGATGCATCCGAGATCCACTTCGGTGCCGCACATGGTCAGCTTGCGCGGCACGCAGAGATTGTTCTCGAGGTACATGTTGCGCAGATACCAGCTATACATCGGACCAGGCAGGTTGGTCGTGTCCGCGTTCCAGTAAAGCAGATCGAATGCGGCCGGTGTTTTGCCTTTCAGGTAGTTGTTGATGACGTACGGCCAGATCAGGTCATTGGCGCGCAGCGACTGAAATACGAATCCGAGTTCACGCCCGGGGTAGAGCCCCCCGCTGCCGATCGTCTGCTCGCGCGTCGACACCCCCAGCTCGTCAATGAATACACCCAGATCACCGGGTTCGCTGAAGTCGAGCAACGCCGTCAACAACGTCAGACTGGCCACCGACTCGTCGCCGTTTGCGCGCATCACGGCGAGTGCGGACGACAGCATCGTGCCGCCGACACACCAGCCCAATGCGTTGACCTTGTCGGCACCGCTGATTGCGCGTGCCACATCGAGCGCCTTCATGACGCCTTGGCCGAGGTAAGCATCCCAATCGGTATGCGCCATCGTTTCATCCGGATTGCGCCAGGAGACCAGGAAGACCGTGAGCCCCTGTTCGCAGGCAAAGCGCACGAAGGAGTTATCCGGTTGGAGGTCCAGGATGTAGAACTTGTTGATGCACGGCGGCACGATCACGAGCGGACGGTGCGCGACCTTCGGTGTGAGCGGCGCATACTGGATCAACTGGAACAGCTCGTTCTCGTATACCACCGCGCCATCGGATACCGCGACGGACCGGCCCACTTCGAACGCGCTTTGATCCGTGATTGAAATGGCGCCCTGCTTCATATCCTCCAGCAGATGCGTCAGACCTGCCAGCAGGCTGCTACCCCCTGAGTCGAGGGCATGCCGGATCACTTCCGGGTTGGTGGCAGGAAAATTCGAAGGGCTCGTCAGGTCGATAAACTGGCGTGTGAAAAAGCGGAGCTTGTGCTTTTCCTTATCGTCCAGCGTGCTCGCTTCCACCACGTCTTCAAGCATCCTGGCATTGATCAGGTAGTTTTGCTTCAGCAGATTGTGCCAGCCATTGCCGGACCAGTCTTCCGTGTGAAACCGCCGGTCGCCGCGCTCGGGTTCGGCCACGGACTTCAGGCCCGGCTGCGCGCCGATCGCACCTGCCAGGGCGCTGCTCCAAAGCTCCGCTTGCTGTCGCCAGAAATTGACGCTCGCGTGCATGACGACGTTTTGCGCGCCAGATGACGCACGATAAATCTCCTTGCCTTCGGCGTCGAGTACCGCATCGCCATGCCCACCCGCTAGCGGAAGCGATCGCCAGAAATTGAATCCGGCCTTGAACCAGCCCATGGCGAACTCGTCGGGCACGCTGAACAGCATTTTCATTCTGAACCCCACCACTACCCGTTATTCGCCGCCGAAGCGGTGCGCTCGCAGGCCTCACCGCCACGCGAAGACGGCATGACCACGGCATCGCCATCGATGACTACCTTGCCGCCGACCGTGCAGATGGTGGATAACACCACGCGACGCCTTTCGGGAATCAGTTCCTTGACGATCACCTCTGCCTGAACCGTGTCGCCTGGACGAACGGGCGCCTTGAAGCGCAGGTTCTGTCCAAGATAGATCGTGCCAGGACCCGGCAGCTGGCCGGCGATCGTCGCGGAGATGATGCTCGCGGTCAGCATGCCGTGCGCAATGCGTCCCTTGAAGCACGTCGTTTGCGCAAATTGCTCGTTGATGTGAACCGCGTTGATGTCTCCCGATGCCCCGGCGAACAGCAGGATGTCTGCTTCCGTGATGGTTTTGGCAAAGCGGGCGCTCATGCCAGGCTGCAGGTCTTCAAAGTCGTATCCGTTTAGCTCGTTCATCGTTCTTCCATATGCCGGGGCCGGGTTTGCCCGCTTCGACAATCTTGTGGTACGCAGACGAATCTGAATCGGCCAGTGGGTCCGATCCGTCCGTCCGTCAGGATTGGCTATCGTACTGTCAAGGCGTTTGATTCCGGTATCTAAACCTGCCGTTGTATTGACAAAGCGTGCCGTTTTGATCTGCATACCAGATGAATGACCGCGTGTATGTGCTTGTATGTGGGCGTTCAGTCATGCCCAGAAACAGCAGCGGAAATATGTTCCGCGAGATAGAGGGGAACCCGCAAGGCGATATCAAGAGTATGTCTACACGCTGCAAGCGCGCCTCGTCGGCGCGCTAGAGGAGACGGAACTGCGACCCGCCTCTAGTCGTAAGAAGGTTCAGTGGCTGAGGTGTGATTCCCGGTTCCCCTCCATTAATGGGAGGGGTTGGCACGTCGATTTTGCGGGATATTCGCCTCGAGCTTGAGTTATCGGGCATCGGGTATCGGCCATGCATCGAAGTCCATGAGGGATGAAAGACTTCAATCTGATGCGAGGTGACCGTCGGGTACAGGGTATCCGTTCGAGCGATCGGCCATGCAGGAATGCAATCAGGTGTGCAGCGTGTCGTGCGCCTGACACCCGTCTTTTTTCAATTGGAGCGTGAAGATGAGCTACGAATCAGGCATGGCAAAACCCGCAATCTCCGATGAAACACCTGATGACGGTCAGGAGCATGACGTCCATTCGGGCGAAAAACATTGCACACGTGGCGCCTCGTTTCAGCCGTCGCCACGCTGGGCGTGGACTGCCGCAAGCGAACACTACGACTGGATGGACAATCATGGCCCGTTTCTGTGCCTTGACTGAGCCTTGACTGGGTCGTGCCATTGGCATGCCTTGCAATCCTCCCAGGAGTCTGACATGGGCGCGAACGCAGTACGGGGGACGACGTGGGCCGCCGGGAGAGAAAGCCCCTGCAAAAAGAAATCCGCCTCGCGATTGGCACACTTCGGGTCGCGGGTGGCGGCAAGCGGAACGGCAGGAGCCGGCACGCAATCATTTCGTGTGACGAACTCGCCACTCACGAGGTGTCATTTGAAAGCGAGAGGCAAACCAGGCCGTGAACGATCCCTGTTGGGTATAGCCCAATAACGCAGCGACCCGTCCAATGGGATAACCAGGGTTGCTCATGTATCGCTCGGCCAGATCATGGCGCACGTCCTCTACAAGATCGCTGAAGCTGGTGTTCACCGATTTGAGTTGACGCTGCATGGTGCGCACACTTAGCCCCAAATGACGGGCTACTGGCTCGACCGTGGCCTGCTCGAGCGGGAGCAGCAGGTAGATCGCCTGGCGTACGTCAAGTGCTATCGAATCGGTCTTCGAGGCATTGTGCGGATTGATCAGGCTTTCGGCATAACGCACCAGTTCAGGGTCGGCGCCTGGATTCGGGTAGTCCAGATCCGCTGCGGCGCAAACCACTCCATTGAAATCACTGCCGAAGGTCAGTGGACAGCCGAAAAAGCGTCGATGAAAGGTCAGGTCCTTAGGTGCCTGGTGCGTGAAATGGACGCCCCACGGATTCCAGTGTGCCCCCAACAGTGCGCTCGAATGTCGCGTCAGCACGCCAATAGCCAGTTCGATCGCCTGAGTGGTGGGCGTGCCGGGTTCAACCACGATTTCTTCCCGAATGGTCACCGTATCGCCCGTCGTTTCGACGTAGACAGCCAGCGCTTCGTTGAGCAGGTGTCGATACTGCGCGGCCGCAAACAGTACCTCGCGCAAGGTGCGCTTGTGTGCAAGCAACACGTTGACCACGCCAGTACCGAACTGCTGGCGTGTCTCTGCCATCCGCAGCCCCAGGGTTGGACACTTTGCCTTTTGTGCCGTCAGTTCCAGCAAGCGGCAGGCGGCGGAGACGGGAACGTGGTCGTCGGGGTTGGCGAGCGCTGCGGCATCGAGTCCCACCAGCTGGACAAGCTCGAACGGGTTCAGTCCGAGTCGTCTTGTCACGTCAAAGTAGCCACTCATGGACGCCGACCTCAGCATTGTTTGCATCAGGTATCTCCGCTCGCTAACTCACACACGATCTATGCTGAAAATCGTAAGTGATCTCCTGCGTCTGCCTGATCGAATTGAGATCTCGACAAACCATGTTCGTAGGCACTTCAGGAACACGTGGCAGGCACCTCGACATGACGCTCACGGGCATATGTCGAGGTCGGTGTTAACACTTACTGGCGCGAAATCATAAAACGGTGGCGCGTAAAAAGAAAAGTGTAGCGCCTCGTTCCCGTATTGTGTGACTCCATCGTGTTCAATATTTCCCGTGGTCCTGACGCGAATCCGCGTGACCGATGGGAAGGTCATCAATCACCTCTGGAGGATGAGATGCAATTTCTCGACGATTCGCTGCACCCTGAGAATCAGGACAAAGTCGTCATCACCGCCGCACCGTATGGCCCGGAATGGATGCCGGAAGACTTCCCGGAAGACATTCCCGTGACGATGGAAGAACAGATCCAGAAGGCCGTCGACTGCTACAACGCGGGCGCGACGGTCCTGCATCTGCACGTGCGTGAACTGGACGGCAAGGGCTCGAAGCGCCTGTCGAAGTTCAATGAACTGATCGCTGGCGTGCGTGCCGCAGTGCCTGACATGATCATTCAGGTGGGCGGTTCGATCTCGTTCGCGCCGGAAGACGAAGGGCAGGCTGCAAAATGGCTGTCGGACGATACGCGCCACATGCTGGCCGACCTCGATCCGAAGCCGGACCAGGTGACGGTGGCGATCAACACCACGCAGATGAATATCATGGAGTTGCTCTATCCCGAGTATCTGGAAGGCACTTCCCTCGCACACCCGGCGTATCAGGCCGCCTACAGCGAGATGACCGTACCGGCTGGTCCGGCGTGGGTAGAGGAGCACCTGCGCCGCCTGCAGGCCGCGAACGTTCAGCCGCACTTCCAGCTCACGGGCATTCATGCGCTGGAGACGCTCGATCGTCTCGTGCGCAAGGGCGCGTACAAGGGGCCGTTGAACCTGACGTGGATTGGCATCGGCGGTGGCTTTGATGGTCCGAATCCGTTCAACTTCTTTAACTTCGTGCACCGTGCGCCGGATGGCTGCACGATGACGGCGGAGTCGCTGCTGAAGAACGTGTTGCCGTTCAACATGATGGCGATGGCGATGGGCCTGCACCCGCGCTGCGGTATCGAGGATACGATTGTCGATCAGCACGGTAAACGGATGACCTCGGTGCAGCAGATCGAACAGTGCGTGCGCGTGGCACACGAGTTGGGTCGTGAGATCGCCACCGGCAAGGAGGCGCGCAAGATCTATCGTATCGACGTGCAGTACGAGACGATCGACGAGACGCTCGCCGCCAACGGCATGGCGCCGAATCGTGCGACGGGTGTCAGAAACCTGCCGTTGCGCGCGGCGTAACACACTGATGCCCGACATCCGGGTGGCGTTGCCACACGGTGTCGGGCGACGGAACCGGTTACCTCGGTGTAGGGTAACAGACAAAAAATAGACGGCCGCATAGCCCATTTCGGCAAAGCGGACCGCACGGCGCTAGGCGCCAAGGAGATGATCATGCTTATGCAGCATGCCGAGCCCACCACGGGCGAAGTTTTGGCCGCGAAATCGGATGTGCGGCCGTACGCATGGGTGGTTTTTGCACTGACCGTCGGTCTGCTGCTTTCCGACTACATGTCGCGGCAGGTTCTGAATGCCGTATTTCCGTTTCTCAAGGCCGCGTGGAGTCTCTCCGATACGCGCCTCGGCTCGCTCAGCAGCGTCGTTGCGCTTATGGTCGGTGTGCTCACCTTTCCGCTGTCCGTACTTGCGGACCGTTGGGGCCGGGTCAAGAGCATCACGCTGATGGCGGTGATGTGGAGTCTTGCGACGCTGGCATGCGCCATCTCCACCAACTATGGCGAGATGTTGCTCGCGCGCGCTTTCGTCGGTATTGGCGAGGCGGCTTACGGCAGCGTTGGCATTGCCGTGGTACTGAGCATCTTCCCGGTGCGGCTGCGCGCGACGCTCACAGGCGCCTTCATGGCGGGTGGGGCATTCGGTTCGGTGCTGGGCATGGCGCTCGGTGGCGCCGTCGCGACGACCCTCGGCTGGCGCTGGTCGTTCGCCGCCATGGCCTGTCTGGGTTTCTCGCTGGTTGTCCTCTACCGCTTCGTCGTGACGGAAGAAAGGCTCGCTTCGCTGCAACCCGCGGGCGTCGGACGCTCGACCAGCCTTGGCGTGCGCATGAGCTTGCGTGCGGTGATGAAGGGGCTGTTCTCCACCCGGTCCGTCGTGTGCGCCTATGTGGGCAGCGGTATCCATCTGCTCGTCCCGGCGGCCGTGTGGGCGTGGATGCCGAGCTTCCTGAACCGCTATTACGGCATGGCGCCTGGCAAGGCGGCCATGTGTGCGGCCTTGTTCGTGCTGGTGACTGGCCTTGGCATGATCGTCTGCGGGAACCTCGCCGATCGTCTCAACCGGAAGGTGCCCCAACGAAAGTGGCTCACGGCGATTGCGTTCTGTCTGGCGTGCTTCGTCTTGATGGGACTGGCGTTTCGTCTGCCGGTGGGCCCGTTGCAACTCGTGCTGATTGGTGTTGGCATGTTCTTCAGCGCTGGCGCCACGGGCCCCTCGGGTGCCGTGGTGGCCAATCTCACGCCGCCGTCGATTCATGCGTCGGCATTCGCGACGCTGACGTTGGCGAACAACCTGCTGGGTCTCGCACCCGCCGCTGTGCTGACGGGAATCATCGCCGATCGCATCGGCCTGCTTGGTGCGATGCAGATCGTGCCTCTGGCGCCCCTCATTGCAACCATCGCGTTTTTCGTCGGCTGGCGCAACTATGCCCGCGACCTCGAACGCGTCAACGCATTGCGGGAACAGGCCGCACCGTAACACGGCCAGTCGCCGGCTCGAGCCCCGCGTCAGTACGCAGACGTGCAACGCGGGGCGCCCTCGAGCCACTGCCCCCCGTCATTGTCGTCGGCTGACGGGATCTGATATTCCTGGGGCAGACGAGGCTTTTTTGTAATTGAGTAATCAACTGGAGAATGAACCATGGCGAAAGCTGTTCGCTTCCATGAAACCGGTGGTCCGGAGGTCTTGCGTTATGAGAGCGTCGAAGTAGGGGAGCCCGGTCCTGGGCAGGTCCGCTTGCGCCATGAGGCTGTCGGCCTGAACTTCGCCGACACATACTTCCGCACCGGTCTGTATCCGGTGCCGCTGCCTTCCGGCATGGGTGTCGAGGCCGCGGGTGTGGTCGAAGCCATCGGTCCCGACGTGACCAGCGTTGCCGTAGGCGACCGCGTCACGTACACCGGCTTTGTGAACACACTCGGCGCCTATAGCACCGAACGCCTGATCCCGGCAGCGCCGCTCATCAAGTTGCCGGACGGCATCTCATGCGAGACGGCCGCTGGCATGACGATGCGCGGCCTGACCTCGGCCTATCTGATGCGCCGCGTGTACGACTACAAGCCAGGCGACACGATCCTGCTGCACGCGGCCGCCGGAGGCGTCGGACTGATCGTGTCGCAATGGGCGAAGCTGCTTGGTCTGACCGTCATCGGGACCGTATCGAACGAGTCCAAGGGCGAAGTCGCGCGCGCGCACGGCTGCGATCACATCATCTACTACGGGCGTGAGGATGTGGCCAAACGCGTTCGCGAGTTGACCGATGGCGTCGGCGTGAACGTGGTGCTCGACAGCGTCGGCAAGGATACCTTCGAGGCGTCGCTCGACTCCGTCAAGCGACGCGGCCTCGTCGTCTGTGTCGGCACGGCGTCCGGCCCGATCCCTCCATTCAATCCGCAGTTGCTGGCCATGAAGGGTTCGGTGTACCTGACGCGTCCGGCGCTGGCCGACTACATTGCGGACCCGGCCGAGAAGGCCGATCTGGCCGGTGAAATTTTCGGGCACGTCGCAGCAGGCGGGATCCGGATCGAGATCAACCAGCGCTATGCGCTCGAGGATGCGGCACAAGCGCATCGCGATCTCGAAGCTCGCAAGACGACGGGCTCGTCTGTCTTCGTCATCTGAGGGGCACGCCATGCGTATTGAACAAGTCACCTACGCGATCGGCGCTGAAATTACTGGCGTCAATCTCGCGGATGCGATCCATGACGACGGCCTGTTCGGCGAAATCCGCTCCGCGCTGCTCAAGCACCGTGTGCTGTTCCTGCGCGATCAGAACATCACGCGATCGGAGCACGTCACTTTCGCGCGGCGCTTTGGCGAACTCGAAGATCACCCCGTCGCAGGCAGCGATCCGGAGTATCCAGGTCTCGTGCGAATCTACAAGACACCCGACCAGCCCAACGACCGCTACGAAAACGCGTGGCACGCGGACGCCACCTGGCGCGAAGCGCCACAATTCGGTGCCGTGCTGCGATGTGTCGAATGTCCGCCGGTAGGCGGCGACACAATGTGGGCCAACATGGTCCTCGCGTACGAGAACCTGCCCGAGCACGTCAAGAACCAGATTGCGGACCTGCGCGCGCGCCACAGTATCGAGGCCAGTTTCGGCGCGGTCATGCCGATCGAGAAGCGGCTCGCGCTCAAGGCGCAGTTTCCTGATGCGGAACATCCGGTCGTGCGCACGCACCCCGAGACGGGCGAGAAGGTGCTGTTCGTCAATGCGTTCACAACGCACTTCACGAACTACCACACACCGGAACGGGTGCGCTTCGGCCAGGATGCGAACCCTGGCGCGTCCGACCTGCTGCGCTATCTCGTCAGCCAGGCGAGCATCCCGGAGTACCAGGTGCGTTGGCGCTGGCAGCCCAACAGCATTGCTATCTGGGATAACCGCAGCACGCAGCATTACGCCGTGATGGACTATCCGCCTTGCCATCGCAAGATGGAGCGCGCGGGCATTATCGGCGACAAGCCGTACTGATCTGAATGGATGAACTGCATGACGCTAGACACGAAACCTGTTGTTCTTATCGTGCCCGGTCTGCGCGATCATGTCGCTGAACACTGGCAGACGTTGCTCGAGCAGAAGTTACCGAAGGCGGTGTCGGTGCCGCCGCTCGAACACGACAAGCTCAGTTGTGCCGCTCGCGTTGCCGCGCTGGACGAAGCCCTCGCGAAGATCGCCGGTCCGGTGATTCTCGTCGCACACAGCGCGGGTGTGATGATTACGGTGCACTGGGCGCAACGACACAACCGGCCGATTCAAGGTGCGCTGCTCGCTACGCCTGCCGATTTGGAGCAGCCGCTGCCGGACGGCTACCCCACGCACGAGGTGCTGGCCGCGAACGGTTGGTTGCCATGTCCGCGTCTGCCGTTGCCGTTCCCGAGCATAGTCGGGGCGAGCCGCAACGATCCGCTCGCGCAGTTTGACCGTGTTGCGGCGATGGCCGCCGATTGGGGCAGCCGCCTCGTCGACCTTGGCGAAGTTGGGCACCTGAACCCCGCAGCGGGTTATGGCCCATGGCCGCAGGCGGAGACGTTGATCAGTGAACTTGGATGATTTGGAGCGGGGCGCTGCCGCTGGCGAACCTCGCGGGTTGACGGTCGAAGTCTATTTCGATTTCATTTGCCCGTGGTGCCTGATTGGGAAACGCAATCTGGAGGCGGCTATCCGTCAGCTTGCCGAAGTGCGGCCGGATGTGCGCGTCGAAGTATCGTGGATATCTCACCAGCTTCTTCCCGATACACCCGCGAGCGGTATTCCTTACCAGTCGTTTTATGTTGCTCGCCTTGGCAGTCCCGAGGCCGTCGCCGCGCGCCGTGCCCAGGTGCAACGCGCCGGCGACGCCGCCGGCGTCAGGTTTGCATTCGACCGGATCGAACTGCTGCCCAATACAACCGGTGCGCACAGACTCTTCGCCTGGGCGCGCGCGCAGGGCATTGCCGCCGGGCAGGCCGCGGTTGTCGAGCGACTGTTTGCGGCCTACTTCGTGCATGGAGAGAACATCTCCGATCCGGGTGTGCTCGCGCAGATCGGTGCCGAATGCGGTCTGGATCGCGATGCGTGGCTTCTGCACCTGCGGGAGCAGCCGGATGGGAGTCGCCTGCCCGAGCGGCGCTCGCTCGAGGCTCAACGCGGTGTGGACGGCGTTCCGTACTTCGTGTTCAACGGCAGATTCTCACTGTCGGGGGCGCAATCTTCTGAGGCGATGTTGCACGCGATCATGTGTGCCCTCAGAGAGTCAGTGACGAAAATGGCGAAGGAATACTAGACATGACACGTTGCCTGCAAGCGGGCTCAATTGATGAGCTCGCGCCCGGCCAGCGCAAGCTGGTGTTCGCGGATGGCCGCAGCATCGCACTGTTCAATATCGACGGCACGGTCAGTGCCATCGACAACTCATGTCCGCACAACGGAGCTTCGCTCGCGAACGGTCAGCTGGAGGGGACGGTGCTGCATTGCCCGGCACACGGTTTGCGTTTCGATGTAACAACTGGCGGCATGCCGGGATCAGGCGGATTGCGCCTGAGGACTTTCCCGGTCCGGGTGGTTGCAAACCGGTTGGAGGTCGTTCTTGACGAAGCGCTGTCGGAGCGATGCGAGGGGATGGCATGCAGTCAGGAAAATAGCGGGGAATAGAAGACGGAAGGTTTGCCACAGCGGAACCTTTTGAACCCCGGCATTGGTCGCGTTCGTCGCTTGATCGTTTCGAGCGCGGCGCGATTGGTGCCGCTTTTGTCGATGGTCACCGTATCGGGCTCGCCATTCCGGGCGATCGATTCGTAGCTTTTCAACAGATAAATTCCCATTACATATATGCCTCTTCGACTGGTTCATGGCGGCATTGGGTGATGTCCGATTCCAGGCCAAAAAGTGCACGATGTTTTTCGTGCTGATCCGCGGCCATCCAGTCGGAACCGGGAGGGGAAACCTGTCAGGCATACCGCACCAACGATTCACCTCGCCTCCGCAGTTCTGCAGGGGCCACCAGCAGTTGCGCGCGTTCTTGATCGATATGAATGTTCGGGATCCAAGCTACAAATTTTGCACCCGAACATATTTTGCTCCATGGCACGCGTTGTTCGACTATCTTTGATTCATTTCACCCGACATCGAACACCGCCGCCCGTTTGTCACCGCTTGACCGGGTGCGGACTGCACGTTAGTCTCATCTAGGAGCATTCAACATGTTGAACTACCCTGCCGCCTATCAATCCACCAAGGGTTCCGCACTCGACGTCGATAAGGCGTTCTATCAACGCGTCGCTTCACAGCACGACACCCGCACGCTGGTCGAATCGATCGTCGTGCCGATCCGCTCGGGTCAGGCGTGGACCGTGCCGGCCGGCCATGTGTTTCGCATCGTGACGATCGAAGGGCCGCAGGTGGCGGACCTCAATATGTGGAGCCTGCACAACCCGCGCGAGCGCATGTGGGCCTCGCGCACGCGCCAGTTGCAGCAGGCGCATGTGAGCACGTTCGACCGTCTGTGGTCGACGCTACCGTTCCTGCGCCCGATGGTGACGATCACGGATGACAGCCTGGCCGACTACGGCGTCGACGAGCATGGTGGCCGTGTCCACGACCTGCTCGGTACGCGGTGCGATCCCTATGTAAACCGGATGCTGACCGGCGAAGATTTCCATTTCCATTGCCACTCCAACCTCACACGCGCGATCGCTCCGTACGGATTGACCGAATACGACGTCCATGATGTGCTCAACGTCTTCCAGTGCACCGGCCTGAATCTCGAAGACAAATATTTCATGAAAGCGTGCCCAGCAAAGAAGGGGGACTACCTCGAATTCTTTGCCGAGATCGACTTGCTGTGCGCGCTGTCGACCTGTCCGGGCGGCGATCTCTCGTTGCCGATGTGGGGGCCGGACGCACGCGATCCGCTGGAGGTGTGCCGACCACTCGGCATCGAGATATACCGGCTTGCACCGCAGATGCTGGATGGATGGGCGTCGCCACCCGTCGCCGCGTACAAGGGGCAGCATGGCATGACACTGCAGCAGCCACAATGGAAGTGCAGCTGTTGATGATCGATCGACCATGCCTGCGCGGCCGATGGCCACCCGCATTGGGTGGCCACTGATCTTCCGGGTCGACAGAAAGCGGATCGTTCGTGCCAGTCCTGCGCAAAAACTCGATCAACGCAGGCGCGGCACGCTTTTCTCGAAATGTTCCAGCCTCTCCTACTGCGCGTCTGGGGATTTAGCCTATAACAGATCCAGTGGGATCTTCGCCTCACTGACAGCGACACTGATAAGGAACCGTACGATGTAGTAAAGCTCGCATGGCCCATAGCCATTAAACCGCAAGCACGAGCGACGCTTCCTCGAAAGCGGACTCGGCAATGGAAGGGCGAGGGTGTCTCGACACCACCCGAAGATTGCTATCTTGCGGCGCGCGTCCAGGCGGGAAGTCTCATGCATATCGAATCAATCTGAGAACACGATGCTGAGGATCTGCAAGACCTGTCATGCCATCCAGAAGAAGACCACCAGCGGCAAGTGCAACCAGCGCGGTTGCGTTGGAAAACTCGAGAAGGCCTGGAAGTGCAGCGTTTGCGACAGGGTGCAGGAATCGACCGTCTTCAACAAGTGCCGCGAGCGCGGCTGCAAGGGCGTGCTGCAGAGGTTGAAGGACGAAATTGCCCACGGGAGCGCTCCGCCGAGGGACGTCATGCCGTCATCGCACGTCTACATGGGCACGGCATCCGAGGCCAGATCCCTCGTGGTGGAAAAGGAAGAGCGGAAAAGCAGCGAGTCGAGAAGTAGCGAGCCGATCGGCAACATTCATGACAGGCTCAACCTGGCCGATCTCGACCGAGATTCGAGCGACTGGCAGGTGCTGGTCATCCGTCTGGATGACGACAGGCAGACCTGGTACCGGGATCTCCTGACAAAATGGCATACGGACCTCGAGCACGATCCCATGGCCTGATGGCGGCTCGCAGGCGCCTGTCGCGATTCGCTTGACCAAGGGCGTGCCCGCGCGAGGCGCGACGCAACGCGAGGGCAAGTCTGGCGGTCCCGCATCGTGCCGCGAGCCCACACAAGCCCGCTGTCTTGCACAAGATGCAGAGATATGCGTGTACTGCTCACGGTGCTCGCAGTTCGGCCGCGGTATGACGCGTACTGCGCGCGCACATCACGTTTGATTCCCGATCTCCACTGAAGCGCAAGCGCCATGTGCGTACTCAACACGTCACCGTCAACGCTTGCCGCTTCACATCTGCCGGAACAGATGGGCGTATTGTTTGCTAACCGTAACCGCGCCACTGTGGCCGCGCAGCTTGAGTGACATTGTCCCTAGTGCGCTGACGGATGCGCTTTCCACCTGGTCGACATTCACCACAGTGCTTCGGTGCACCTGCCAGAAGCGCGCCGGGTCTAGTTGCACGCACAGTTCCTTGAGGCTCGTGCGAATCAGCAGTTCTCCAGTGCGCGTCGTGATCACGACATACTTGTCGGCAGCCTCGAAGTACAACACCTCTTCCACCGGCACGATCCTGATGTCACGTCCGCTGGATGCGCGCAGATAGCGTAGCGGCGCATTGCGTCCCGTGTCCTGCGTGCGGTTCCCTAGTTGGACGCCGCGCGTGATCTGCTCCAACTGACCGAGCAGGCGTTGCAGATCCGCCTGCACCTGCGCGCCGGGCGCCCCATCCGTTGGCGCACGGGCAAGCTGTACCCGTAACCGGTCGACCGTGCGCGCGAGCCGCGCGGCATCGACAGGCTTCAGAAGATAGTCGATGGCGGCGGCGTCAAACGCGTCCAGCGCGTACTCGTCGTACGCGGTCACGAACACGATCTGCGGCGGAGCCGCGAGATTCGCGCACGCGCGCGCAACATCGAGACCGGTCGCGCCCGGCATCGAGATGTCGAGGAACGCAACGTCCGGTTGCAATGCGCCAATTTGCTCGATGGCAGCGTGGCCGTTGCCGACCGTCGCGACGATCTGCAACTCAGGCCACGCCGCTGCCAGCTCCCGCTGAAGCGCGGCAGCAATCGGCGGTTCGTCCTCGGCGATCAGCGCAGTGGGAGCGCGAGACACCTCCGGCGAACGAAACTTGCCGTCGTTATGCTGTGCCGCGGTGCGTGGCTGTCGGATCTTCATGCGCTCCCAACCCCTTCCAGTCGATGAGCATCGTCCGCCGGTAGCAGGACTCTCGCAACAATACCGTGCGGTGCGTTCTCTATGAGGGTCAGCGAAGCGCGCTCGCCATAGAGCGCGACAAGCCGGTCCCGCACGTTTGCGAGTCCGATGCCTGTGCCGTGCGTACCCGGCGTGGCACCGAAGCCGGGGCCCGTGTCGGTGACGGTGAGTTCGACGTCCTGTTCGCCGCGCTTTGCCCGCACCTCGATCCGTCCGCCTGCCACCGCGGCCTGGATACCATGCTTCAGTGCGTTTTCGACGAGAGGTTGCAGCAGCATCGGCGGCACCGCCAGATTTGTGCAATCGACCGGAAGATCGAGCGAATACGCGAGTCTCGGGCCAAGGCGCATCGCGTGCACGGCAAGCATCGAGTCCAGCACCGCAAACTGAACCGACAGGGTCTCGCTTTCGGTTCTCGACGCTTCCAGCGTTGCCCGCAAAAACCGGTTGAGACTCACGAGCAGTGCGCGTGCGCGCTGCGGATCGGACACGATCAAGCTATCGAGGGTCGCCAGCGTGTTGAAGAGAAAGTGCGGCTCAATCTGCGCCTGCAATGCCTGTAGACGGGCACGCAGCGCGGTTTTTTCGGCGGCTTCCTGCAGCCACGCAGTGCGAGCCACCTGCTCGCTCAGACCGGCGATCCGGGCTCGCGACCAGCCATACCAGGTCACCAGCAGCGTCGCGACCAGCGCGATCCAGCCAGTCGTAGCAATTTCTTTGGTGGCGAACGTCTTGCCGATGTCGAGGCCGAGCAGCGCGCTCGCAACGACCCGCCCAATCGCGGCGCCTGCGATGATGGCGACGACCATCACGATGGCAAGCCTGGGCGCAGTGAGCGCGTTCCTGCGCTGAAGATGAAAGCGGCCGACGTGGAGCAGCAGCATGATCGACAGCCCGATCGCCTCGCTGAAGACAAGGTTTTCTCCGAGGCTTTTGCCGATGCCGACTGCGGTAAGGCCAGCCGCAATCAATGCGTTGCCAATGACGACGAGCACGGCCTCGCGGGCAAACTCGGCCAGCAGTTGTTTCGCCGGGACAGGCAGTCCGGCGGACGCATCGGGAAATCTGACGTTGCTGCCAGGAATCATGCGATCCATCCCGTCACGACGATATTCAGCAAACGGTGCGGCGTAGCCACTGCGGCGATACCGGCCAGGACGAGGCCGATGAACGATCCGCGCATGGCGAGTTGGTGACCGTGAACGTTGCCTTGCCGGATAGCCCAGATCGCTCGCCCGAGGCTTACAAACGTCAGTAACGACAGCCCGTGCACCCAGGAAAAATGCCCCGGATTCAATTCCCGGATGTCGAACGAACTGAGCGTAGTGGCGAACATCGCCGCCACCCAGAGACGGCCGAGCCACTTGTGCCGCGGGGTTCCCTTGTCGGTCAGAAGCACGGCCGTTCCCAGTATGACAGAAAGGGTTGCAGCGGCTATATGCACGGCGATAGCGGTAGACATGCTGGCCCCCTGGCAGGATGAGCGGACTCGATGGCTGGAGTCTGTCCGGAGGCCGGATTGTTTTCGAGGAGCATGCGACGAACCGTGCGAATTCTGTCGCGAGAGGTGTTTGGCGTGGCGCGAGCGGATGAGTCGGCAGGGGCTTTATCTGCGGTATTCGTATTCGCTGGCGTTTCATGCCGGAAGTTCACACTGCCGAGATCTGTCCTTCACGGCTCCAAGCAAGGTCCTACGCGATCTATTGGCATCTCCTGCCATCTGTTGCTCCTTGTGGGACTGACTGCCGACATCGCGACCCCATGATCCGACGCTCAGTGGCCGGCTGCGCTTCCAGCGGCGTGTTTCTCGCCACAGCCATAGTTCCCCAATGGACAGCTTCGAAATCAGCCGGCGAGGCCTGTTGGCGTGTGCTCCACCTGAGCCAGCGAGCTGTGGGTGCCGGCGTGGTTGAACTTTATCGCGCCGGTCCCCTTTAAGGTCACGGTCTGGGCAACTTCCATCTCCCGGTATTCAAACCCATTCGGAAGTTGTACTACGACCCGCTGCTCTTCGCTGGTGGCGGGCACGATGAGCGGTGCGGACTCGGTATCCAGAATGCCCGGCACAATCACGTGCGCTTTGCGACGAGCCTTGTCAAACTCGAACGTGATGGGAACAAACTGCGGGTCGAGGAAGGTCGTGACGATCGATGCCAGAATCTCGAAGAAGGTACCACCGTGTTGTCCGCCAAGAATCTGCAGAAGCGCGTCGCGCTGTTCCGGGGTGGCGCGCTCATCGATCAGCGGCTGCATCGTGCCGTTACCCTCGTGCAGCGCGCCGGGCCAGTGGTAGGTAGCGGCCCAGATGAGACCTTCCAGGCGGACGTCGCCGAAATAGCCCTCAGTGATACGCATGCCCGCCATCCCCTCGCAGCCCTTGTCTGGATAGGGCACGCCCATCGTGTCGCAGGGGCAGGTAGCGATGCAATTGCAGCTCTTGAGATAGTCCCCCTTCATTTTCCATGCCGTAGTCATGATCTTTTCCTCCCAAAGGGACACGCAGTCGTACACGGGGGATCGTTGGCGGAGCCGGGGGCATCCCGTTCCCGGAAACAGATGGGCGCATCTTTGTGGCGGACGGTGCTGTCTACGTGTCGCTTATAGTGTAGGCGATGAAGTCAGTTGCCCAGCAAGCCACGAACGAACTTCATCAAGAGGCCGCTTCCCAAAAGGCAAACCTTGGGGCGGATAAAAGTCTCACCGTTCCGGCGACAGAGCTTTCACTTCGCGTGCCGGCCATGCTGCTGTAATTACTACTTCTGTTAATTCACCGGGTGGCAACTCGGAGAATAGATCCGTCACTACCAGCGACGCGCGAAGATGCCCCCTCGCGCTTCACAATAGGCCGATCGGAGGCACTCCGGGTAGGCAGGTCTCTGCGCGGCCATAAGCGGTCCCTGACCGTTACATTTCGCTTGAACGCTGTCAGCGATCGTCTATATTCGGCTAATTAACCTTGCGACCGACCGGTTCGGCCAGGACCCGGCTTGATGAATTGGATAGATGTCAATTGTCAAATAGGTAGCCAAATCATGTGCGACATAGATGAATATCCCCGACACTATGGCGGCTCAGGTCGCCGGAATTTTCTCAAGCTGGCCAGTACCGCGACGGTGCTCGGGCTTGTCGGTGGTGGGCTCTTCTCAGGGCCGACACACGCCGATGCGTTGACCAAGGCACAGCGCGACAGCATGACGCCAGAGCAGATCATCGAGGCAATGAAGCGGGGGAACGCGCGCTTCCAGAGGGGCGAGAGGAAACCACGCAATTACCTGAACGAGCAGAGGGCGAGCGCCAGTGGGCAGTACCCCGCAGCCGTGCTGCTTAGTTGTATCGACTCGCGCGCGCCAGCTGAAGTGATCATGGACCTCGGTATCGGTGATATCTTCAATTGCCGTGTCGCGGGCAACGTCGAAAACAACGACATTCTTGGCAGCATGGAGTTCGCATGCAAACTGGCTGGGGCAAAGGTCGTCCTGGTGATGGGTCACACAAAGTGTGGCGCCGTCAAGGGTGCGATCGCCAACGCTGAACTAGGCAATCTCACCGGACTATTGGCCAGGATCAAACCCGCGGTGGAGGCTACGACCTACACAGGTGATCGTTCCGCGACGAACTACGATTTCGTGGACGCCGTGGCACGCAAGAACGTCGAGCTGACAGTGGCGGACATTCGCAGGGATAGCCCGGTGCTCGCAGAACTGGAAACCCAAAGCAGGATCAAGATTACCGGTGCAATGTACAACATTGGAACGGGCGCGGTGGAATTCTTCGGCTGATCAGCAGGCCCGGACCGTTCGTCCGATGTCCGTTTTCAGGAAAAACGGATGACAGCTCAGGGTCGTGTCCTGCCGATCGCCAACAGACAGACCCAGCCGTCGGCGGGCGTTCAGACTGCAATCTCCTTTCCATGCAGACAAAAAAATGGACCCGGACGTACTGTCGGGCCCTATAAGGGATGGCTGTCGCCTCGGGCCAATTGGGCACCGAAATGCCTTGTTGACCGTGCGACGCTGACCATCCACGTGGACGTGAGAAGCGAACGCGCTGCGCCTGCCATCACGTCCAGGGCGGTCCGCACATAAGCGCGGCTGCGGAGACGGGTCAACCTGCGACCCGCGTGAGCGGAAATGGCATCAGGGCGTTCGATGAACTCAGGATAGGCTTGTATTCTTAGCGCAAGCTTAACCCGCAACAGGCGGCGCTGATGGAGCGCTGAGGTGACCGCGAGTCTGCTTACGGCCAATTTAAACGTCCCGGTCCAAATGACGAGACGGCGGGCGCACGACGGCCATCGGCCTGACGTTCTGACGCTCGCAGTTATTGGCAGACACGGCGATAACGCCTATGTGGCATCCCCGCACACAACGCTTCGTCGCGTCAGGTTATACACAGAATTTGTTCACAAGGCTGTGGATAACCTGGTACGCGGACGCCGACTGGCTGAAGCGTCGGCGGTTTCTGGGACGCATTGCGCGTCATGCAACCAAAGTTGCATCCGACGCAACCGCGGCGCCGGGCCCGCCAGGCCCCGTCGCTCAACCGATCGCAGCGAGTCGAGACAGACAGATACCCATGGTGCTCGACCACGCGACAAAATGAGTCCGCTATCCGCTTCGTAACGCTTCGAGGTCGGGCTTCGTCGACAGCGCATGTACGAGGCCGACCGCAACCGTTCCGCACGCCACACCGGTGACGGCGGTCAACGTCAGATAAACCCACGGTACCGAAAGCGTTTCGGGCGGCGGGTCAAACACACCGGCCAGTATCGCGACCAGCGCGCCCGCAATGCCTGCGCCCGTGCCGAGTCCCATCACTGCGCCGCTGACGATGACAAACAATCCCTCACTCCATAGAAAGCCTCCCAGTTGCGCCGGGCGCGCGCCAAGCGCGGACAGGATCGTGAAGCTGCGCCGCCGCTCTGCCAGGCCGAGGCCCAGCACCAGGCCGGTCGCGCCGGCGATCATCAGCACCGAAAACGCCAGTTCGAGAACCGTGATGCCGGCCAGGTCGATCGCGGTCAGGCTCGAGCTGACGAAGGCGTGAATCTCGCCAAGCGTCGTGATCTTGAGCTCCGGCGTCGCGGCAGTCATGTCACGCGCCGCGCGAGCGACGCCGTCCACATCTGCGGGCGCGCGGACCAGCACCACTTCGGCGGCGTCGGAACCCGTGTGCCGTGCAACATACGACGCGTTCGCAACGAGAAACGAGTCCTTCGGTGCAGTCGGAAATTCGCGAGCGACGCCGACGAAACGAAACGTGACCGCATGGTACCGGTGATCGACGACGTTCTGCAGCCGCAGGTTCAACTGGTCGCCAGGCTTGAGCTGGTAGTCGGTGACGGTCTCCTCGGACACCAGAATGCCATCGGGCGTGTGCGCCAGCTGCTCCAGCGTCTTCGCTGCATCGTGATTCGCGAAATACGTATCCGAAAGCGTTGTCGCCCGGCTGATCCGCAACGGATCGATACCAAGCAGATCCTGCAGGTCCGCACCGACGTAGGCATAGCGATGCATCAGCGGCTCGGCATCGGCCACGCCGCGGATCGCCCGCAACCGCGAGAGGAGCGCGGCCGCAGGCCGTACCGTGGTGCCCGTCACGGTCACGTCGGCGCCGTTGGTCAGCTCCGCGTCGACTCGGGACTGCGCGTTGTACGTGGTATTGAAGATCGCCGTCGACGCCGCGAACGCGAAAGCCAGCGAGACTAGCGCCACGCCTTTGGCAATGCGGTCACGCTGGCGTGACAGAGAGGCCGCGATCAACGGCGCCAGGTCGTGCGCGAACGGTGCCACCACCGCCCTGACGCCAGGCTTCGCGCGACCCAGTACGAGCCGAACAAGCCGGAGCCACAGCAGACCGGAGCCGACCCACAGGCATAACGGCCCGATAAATGCCTCGTAGCGGATCGACGTCTGCGGCACGCCCTCGGGCGCAAGCACCAGTTGGTAGCCTGGACCGCTAATGCTGCGAAACACGACGATGCCGATCGCCAGCAGCGCGACATCCAGGTAGAGGCGCTGCCACCGGGGTGCCGCGCGTGGGCCGCTGACGGCTCGCGCCTCCAGTACTGTCGAGCCGGTCGCGTGGCGCCATGCCGGCAACAGGAAGGCCGCAACTGCCGCCGCGAAACCGAGCAGCGCGGCGCCTGCAAACCATGGCATGACGAGTCGCGGGTCAGTCGCTCGCCACCCTGCAGCTGCAAACGCGGCGGCAAGTGCAAGGCCCGCTATCACGCCCATGACGCCCATCACAGCCGCCTCCAGCCACGCAAGCCGCAATATCTGCAAAATCGACGCACCGCGGATGCGGAGCAGCGCCTGCTCTCGAAGCCGGCGCTGCGATCCAGCGTCTGCTACAGCCAATGTCACGAGCAATGCCAGTGCCACGCCGGGGACACCCAGGAGGAGGAACAGCATCTTTGCGTAGAGCGCGTCGGCTCGTACGGCGTCGAGTCGGGCTGCGAGGTTGTTCGCGACTGTGGCTCGCCCTGCCGCACGCACCTCAAAGTTGTTGGCGGTTCTCTGCGCGTCGATGAACGCGGTGTCGGGATCCGCCGCCATGTGCCCGTGCGAGATCCGTACGTGCAGTTGTGTTGCTGCAGTGTCGGGACGCGCCACGCGCTGCGGATCGAATACGCGATGCCAGAGATCGCCCGGCATGACCAGCACGTTGTCCGGCGGCGCCTGAGGCGCAAGACCTTTCGGCGTGCCGATTGCCTGGAACATCGCGTCCTCGTTGGGCAATGCGACGATGCCGGAGACCCTGACGTCAACCGGCGGCGCAGCGACCCGCGTAATCGTGATCGTATCGCCCGGCGACACGTGCAGATTGGCCGCTGTCTGTGCCAGGACCAGCACGCCGTCCGGCGAGCCGAGCAGCAAGCGGATCTGCGCGGGGAATCGAGCTGCGTAGCCCGGCTCCACCCCGAGCGCCTTGCCAGGACCGGTAGTCTGCGTGGTCCCGCCAGCTGTCGCCGTGAACCCTGAGGTGTCCGCGTATTGCACCACCTGCAGTGCCGACCAGGGCGTGGCGGCCGCCACGGCTGGAATCAGCGCCGACGCATCCGCGCCCGGCGCCAGCAGGACTTGCCAGTCGACCGGTAGGCTGGCAGTGGCATTGCGCGCCATGCGCTCCGATGACGATACAACAAACGCCCCGAGCGTCCCCAGCAGGCCGACAGTCAACGCCAGACCGCTGACCGTGCCGGCCACCCGGCCCGCCTGTCCGGCGAAGATCGCCCTGAGCCAGAGCATCATCGCCGCACCTTGACTGACGCGTTCGGGTCGGATCCCGGGGCTGCCGGCCCGCAGTCGGTGTCCGGCGTGCGCAGGCGTCCGTGCTCGATGTGCCACGTGAGACTCATACGCTGTGCAATCGATGGGTCGTGGGTGGCGAGGACCATGGCTGTACCGGTTCCCTCGACCGCCGCAAGTAATGCATCGACTGTCTCCTGCGCGGTCCGCTGGTCCAGCTGTCCAGTCGGCTCGTCGGCGAGAACGAGCTTCGGTTGCAGGACAATCGCACGGGCGACCGCAATCCGTTGTGCCTGGCCGCCCGACAATTCGTCCGGATATTTGCCAGCGACGGTGCCGAGTCCGACCGCATGCAGCGCCCGCATGGCGGTGCGGCGAGGGGATGACATTCTGCCGGTGAGCCGCAGCAGAAGCTCGACATTCTCCACGGCGCTCAACGCCGGGAGCAGGCTCGGCGCCTGGAACACGATGCCGATACATGCCGGGCGCAGCGTTCCCGGGAGTCCCAGTGCCGGCCACGTGAGCTCACCGCTGCTCGGCCGGTCGAGATCGGCAATCAGATGCAGTAGTGTCGACTTGCCGCTGCCGGATGGCCCGACGATCGCAATCCGGTCACCGCCTCGCACGGCGAACGAAGCCGGCTGAAGCGCATCGACCCGGACGTTGCCGTGCTGGAAGCGCCGCGTGACATCGATGCCACGGACCAAGACATCAGGCATGGGCAACCCTCCCATCCCGCAGTCTTATGATGCGATCGGCGCAAGAGCTGATGCCGGGGCTGTGGGTCGCGATGAGGACCGCGGTGCCAGCGTCGCACTCCCGCCGCAAAAGTTCGAGTATGCGGGCTTCCGTGCCTGCATCGACTTCGCCGGTCGGTTCGTCTGCCAGCAACACCTTCGGTCTGGCGGCGAGCGCGACGGCGAGTCCGGCGCGTGCAAGCTCGCCCCCGGACAGCTGCCCCGGTCGCGCGTCGCGGCGCTCCGTGAGCCCGACATGGAACAGCAGTTCCGCAATTCGAACGGGGTCGATACAGCGGGCCAGCCGCATCGGCAGCAGGATGTTCTCGGCAACGGTGAGCGTCGAAAAAAGGTTGCCGCACTGCAGCAGCATGCCGACGGCCTCGGCCCGAATGCGCGCCCGGTCAACTTCCGGCTGCCGCGTGAGACGCTTGCCGAGCACCTCGACATGTCCGCCGTCCGGCTCATCGAGCCCGGCGAGGCAGGCCAGCAGTGTCGACTTGCCGCTCCCGGACGGCCCCGTGACGGCGACCAGTTCGCCGGCCTCCAGCGCGAGACTGACACCGCGCAAAGCGAGCGTCTCGAATTCTCGCGTGTGGAAGAACCGGTACAGGTCCGAAGCGATGAGGATCGCCATGTCACTGCCACCCGAAGCTCTTCGCCATCAGTTGCCATTGGTCGGCGTTATCCGCCCCGGACGGGGCGGATACTGTGAGCGTCGCCAGCCTGCCGTCTTTCCAGAAGAAATAGCGTTCGTTGTCGAGCCTGATCTCCTTGTTGGTGACCGGATTGCGCTCGGAGTTCGATCTGTAGGACACGACGAATACACGGCCCGACGGCAAACCAACCGACTTGAGCGCAGACACACTGATCGCCCGACCGGTCACCTGCAGTTCCCTGACCTGGCCGGTCCGGAGGTCTTCGAGTGTCGGCCGTTGCGCGCGCGGCGACACCATGATCCCCACGACGTTGTACTTGTCCGTGAACGTGACCGAATCCGTTGTTTCGCGACGGGCCCACCCCTCCGGCACCTTGATCGAGAATCCAAGCGGCGACCGGTAGAGCACGAAAACCTGGTTGTCGGGAATGTCGCCTGGAGGATTCTTCTCGACCGGTGCCGGGCGCTGGCCAGGAGGCATGGCGGGCACGGACGCCTGTCCATATGAGACGCCCGCACCCGGCACGGCGCAATAGGCGGATAGCACAAACACCACGCAGATCGTTCGCATGGAAATCCTCCCGGGCTCACTGCGTCATGCCGGCGATCGACGATGTCAATCCGGGCATGTGATGAGAGCCGCTCGACCGTAGCGGAAAATCATATTAGGCCCGGGAACCTGATGGGATGCTGAGTTCGGACGGACGATCGTCGTTCAATCAGGCAGGACGGCCGACCGCTGCTGCAATTGCGCGCGTAGGCGCGACAGGCGCTTCCCGGCCAGCTCCGGACATCCAGACAAATTGCGCGGACGTCCGCAGTTCGACGCATAGACGACGATCGCTTTTGACGCCTCGACAAGTCGATGCTGTTGTTAGCCAGTTGAAGTTCGTACGTGTATTGGCATACGCGGCGCCGCACTGTTTCATTGCGTACGCGGGGTATTAGTTTGTCGGCTGAAGCGTCGATCTGCTTTCACTAAGCCAGAGGATGAGTTCGTTCACACGCATTGCCTTCGCGAACAGCCAGCCCTGTCCATACTGGACGCCTCTCTGTACAAGATATTCGACCTGGACATCGCGCTCGACGCCCTCGGCCACGATTTCCACACCCAGTTCGTGTGCCATCTCGATGATATGAGGCGCGACGACGCTCGACGCTGCGTCCTGTGCGATGGTGTCGATAAATGACTTGTCGATTTTCAGGACGTCGACCGTGAAGGTTTGCAGATACGAAAGGCTGGAATATCCAGTTCCAAAATCGTCAATATAGATCGGGTGACCGGCATTCCTGAACGCCGCTATTGTTTCCCGCGTTGCGTCGGCGTCCATGAAGCTTCGCTCCGTCGCTTCGATTCTGATCTGCGCGGGGTGGATGCCCGTTCCCTTCAGCCGGGCAGTGAGGACGTAGAGGAAGCGGCGCGTTCGCAAGTCTTCGCTGCTCACATTGATAGAAACATAGAACGAAGGACGCGCGCGCAAAAGCTTCGACAGTTCGTCAATCGTCTTGTCCAGTACGAGGTCCGTCAACGGTTGAATGAGGCCGTTCTGCTCGGCAACTGCAACAAAGATTTCTGGCGAGATGTAATGCCCATTCAATTGCCATCTGACCAGTGCTTCGACGCCCACGCATTCGCCGCTCGTGAGGCTCACGATCGGTTGAAAATACACGTCAATCCTTCTTCGTGAGATAGCCCATTCTAATGTTGCGGGGAAGGAGATCTGTCGCGAGATCCGCCTGAATGCAAGCCAACCGAGCAAGCCTCCAACGATGACACCAACCGATAGCCACATCACAAGCAAACCGGTCCAGTTGCCCAGAAGGCTACTACGTGGGGATTTGACTACCACGCCGAGCGGGCGGGTCGCCGAACGGGCGACAGCGTAATGCCATTGTTCGCTGTTCACGTGCCCGGCAAGTTTCCATGCGTTGAGCATGTCGTTGCCATCCGCGCCGGACGACAAGGCCAATATCGTGTTTGTCTCGAAATTGATCGCGGCAATCGGTCTTCGGGCGGGGTCGATAAGATCAACATAGGACTGCGGATCGATCGAGACATAGTTTCCATTGCGACCGATCTGAATGTCCTGACGTACATCACTGAGCGGGTTCTTCTGCCGGAACCAGATCAGATAGCCGTCGTTGCTTCGCCAACTGGGCGGCGGCATTGTCAGATGCTGCGCCCGAACGTCTCCCACAAGCGGCGAGCACAGGTATTGTCCGCCGCCGTAAGCGCCCGCATCCTGCACGTAGCGATAGTTGAAAATCACGCGGGCAAGCTGAGCGATGTAGGCGGGCGAGCAGGGTCCGCCGGGTACCGCCTCCATGTCGGCGATCGCGGCGAATGCCTGGTAGGTGACAAGCTCCGTGCGCATCACGGCTTTCGCGGCCAATTGCTGCAGATCGTCCTGCTCGCGACGTTCGGCATCTTCGTCTGCGACATAGATGCTGGTCAGCACGGGCAGGATTGTAGCAATACAGCCCAGCGCGACAGAAGCTGAAATGAGCGACAACCGTTTTATCATCTCGCAAGTTCCGTGGTAACTGTCCGCATGGAAGACCTGCACCGACGCGAGGGGCGAACGCTCGGAATCACGATGCCACGGTAAAGAATAGTATCTGGCGCCTATTTTTCAACTCATCCCTGAGCGCATCGTCCATCTACTCTCGTGGGTGCGCAAACTACCGATATTCGACGGCAAACGGACGTTGGATGATGCCTCACTTGAGTCCGGTTAGGGGCGGCTGCTACTTGTCGCCATCAGGCATACGTCGGACATTCGAGTGCCGGTTTCACTCAGCTATCAGCCGATCGTGGAGCGACGACGCACGGCGCATCACCGGCCGAACCGGGCTGCCGCCTGCAATCAAGCGGATGATCGTAGATTGCCTCAACAGGTACTGGCCAGCGACTGCTATAGCGGTTTGCGAACCGGATCTCCGGGCTGTAGCGGGCCTTCGCGCTCCCACTCCCTCTACCCAAAAACAGATGCTCAACGTTTGACGTGGGGCCGGGCTGCAGGAGCAGATCCTCTCGATGGAGGGACTGCTTCAGAACTCCGGAGTTGAGTAAGTGTCATCCATAAGGCTCCCCGATGTGGATTCAATCGGTCGCCCCAGCGGATGGCTTTGCCGTCCGCTGAGAGTTTGAGTTGGCCGCCATGTATTCGCCTCCTGAATTCATCCTTCCGCTCATATTCCGCTGGAGGGTTAGCCTCATGGTGCTCTGGCCTTGCCAACTGCCGCTGGTTTACGTATCGTGATCCTTACATTCCCTTGCCCATATTGAGTTGTCGTTGTGCTGCCTGATCTGGGTGGCGGACTACCTTGGCAAGCCGATGCGGACCAGCAATTCGAAAAACAGGAACAAGTGCGATTAGCTGAGGTAATGCTGCGGCCCGCACATACATCGTTAATCGCCAGGCCATCGCTCTGGTCCTCCCACCTGATGCGCGAATCGTGGGCGGTAAAGATAGCTAACAGGTCGCTCGAGCCGACTCGCTTCAGAAATCCTCAGCTCGCGGATCAGTTTCAACGCTAGCCGACGCCCACTACGCAGCGCTACACGCGCTTCGCGGCCAGGCGGGCCAAGGCCAGGGAGGGGAATGAACCGCTTGTACAGGATCATCTGGAGCGTTGCCACGCAGGCCTGGGTGGTCGTATCCGAACTGGCAAAAGCGGGCGGCAGGAAGACGCGGGAGAAGGCCGGCCGCGGCGCGGCCCTGCTGCCACCGGTGATCGCGCTGGCCTGCTGTGGACAGGCTCACGCCCAGGCGTTCAGCTGGTCCCCCTCGGGGGCGAATTCCGGGGGGAGCGGGAACTGGGATCTCACCAGCAGTTCCTGGTACAACGGCGTGACGCTCGCGCCGTGGACTAACGCGGCGGGACGCAATGCCACATTCGGCGGTGCCGCGGGGACCGTGAACCTGCTTACCCCGGTGACAGTGCAGAACCTGAATTTCAGTGTCGGCGGCTATACGCTCACGGGCGGGACGATCAACAACGGCGCATCGGCCGCAACAGTCGGCCGGACGATCAGCGTGGGCAGCGGCAACACCGCGACGATCAACCCGGTCATCGCCGGCACCGGCAACCCCCTCATCGTCAACGGCGGCGGCACCGTGGTGCTGGGCGGCGTCAACACCTACGCCAACACCACCAACGGCAACTTCTTCACCGCCAGCACCTACCGCAGCACCAACGTCACCCAGGGCAGCACACTGCGGGTGGCGAGCGACAGCAATCTGGGTGCGGCGCCCACAGCGTCGGCCAACGGTCTGCAGCTGGGCGACGCCACGAGCAGGGGCACGCTGGCGATCACGGGCGCTGGCTTCACGACGAACCGCAACGTCTTGCTGGGTCCGGGTACGGGCGGCGGCGGTGGCATCGACGTGGCAGCGGGCGTCACCGCCACCTTCAGCGGCCTGATTACAAGCGCTAGCGCGGGCGATGGCGCGTCGCTCACCGCCAGCGGCCCCGGCACTCTGGTGGTGACCGCCAACAATAACTACCAGGGCGCGACGACGATCTCGGCCGGTACGACCGTGCAGGTTGGCAATGGCGGCGCCACAGGCCAGCTGGGCAGCGGCGCGAATGCCGCCATCGTCGACAACGGCACGCTGGTCTACAACCGGACTGGCGCCGTCGTCCGATTCGGCCCGATTTCCGGCGCCGGCTCGCTCCGCCTGACGAACGCCGGCTTCGCCCTCGCGCTGTCGGGCGCCAATACCTACACCGGCGGCACCTTCATCGACGCGGGCACCCTGCGGATCGGCAACGGTGGGCCAGGGACTACGTTCGCCGGCGATATCTTCATCAACAACACCAGCAGCGCGGTCCTCTTCAACACCGGCACCAACAGCAATATCAGCATCGCCGGCGCGATTTCCGGCCCCGGCTCGGTGCAGCAGATCGCCAACAACCGTGTCACGCTGAGCGGCGCCAGCACCTACAGCGGCGGCAGCACGATCACGAACGGCTCGATCGTGCTGACCAACGCCAGCAGCGCCGGCACGGGCCGAGTAACCATCACCAGGCCGGCCGGCACGACCGGCCTGGAGCTGGCCTTCACATCGGCCGGCACCTTCGGCAACGTGCTGGCGGGCGCGGGCGCGACCACGGTGAGCGGGGCACAGGCCACGATCACGGGCGCCAGCGCCGCCTACACGGGCCAGTGGAACGTGACCGCGACGGGCACCCTGGCCGTGTCGAACACGGCCACGACCAGTACCGCCAACCTCGGCACCGGCGGGGTCAATGTCGCCGGCACCGTCAATGTGCAGACGACGGGCGCCTTCAGCTTCGCCAACGCCCTGACCGGTGCCGGCACGCTGAACGCATCCAGCGGCAACCAGGCGTTCTCGTTCGGCCCCGGTGCAGGCGGCAGCTTCGCCGGCACGCTCAGACTGACGAACAACACTTTCGCCCTGTCGGGCACTAACACGACGGCCGTGACGGGTGCCGCGCTGGAGGTGGGCACGGGCAACGTGACCAGGGTGGGCGATGGCAATCAGGCGATTCGTGGCCTGAACATCAATGGCGGCACGGTGCAGTTCAATGTCACGGCACCCGATCAGGCGTCGGCGGCCAGCCTGATCACGGCTGGCTCGCTGGACGTCAGTCATGCCGGCGCGGTGGGCATCAATCTGCCCATGCCTTATGTCGCCAGCCCCCCGGACACGAACAATGCGCTCAACCTGCTGATGCAGGATGACGCGAATGTTGGCGTACGACTGGTCAGTGCGGGCACGGTGACCGGCAGCGCCGGAGCACTCGTTCCTGTGGACCAGAATGGCAATGCCATCACGGCCGGGCGCCAGATCGACATCAGCCAGAACGGCAACACGGTGGCCAAGGGAAGCTACGACTACCGGCTGACCACGGGCGCGGCGGCGGATGGCCTGTACCTGAACTACGGCCTCAAGCAACTGGAACTGCAAGCGGGTCAGACTCTGGTGCTGGCCCAGGATAGCGGAGCGACCGGCACCGCGGCGGACATGTCGGCGAGGATCACGGGCACGGGCAGTCTGGCCATCGATGCAGGCACGGGGTCGTTGTCCCTGTCGAACTCGGGCAACGACTACAGCGGCCAGACGAGCGTTAGTTCGGGCACGCTGCGGGCGGACAGCGACCAGGCCCTGGGCCAGACGAGCGCGCTCAACCTGGCCGGCACCACCGGGTTCGACCTGAACGGCAAGACCCAGACGGTCGGTTCGCTCAATGGCGCAGCGGGTTCGACCCTGGACCTGCATGGCGGCACGCTGGGCGTGGGCAACGGCGGCACCTCAGCGGGCACGCTGACCGGTGCGGGCCAGTTGAACCTCGGCGGCGGCACGCTGGGTGTGCAAGGGGCCAACACGGGCCTGAGCGCCAGCACTGCTATCGCCAGCGGCGCCACCATCAGTCTGAACAACGTGGGCGGCCTGGGCAGCGGCACGATCATGGATAACGGCGCATTGGTGCTCAATGGCGCTACGGGCACGCTGGGCAACGCCATTGCCGGCACGGGCGCGGTCAACCTGACCACGGGCGCCGACGTGACGGCAACGGGCAGCAACACCCTGTCGGGCAACTGGAACACGGCGGCGGGCACCCGCCTGAGCGTCTCGAGCGCCAGCAACCTGGGTACGGCGGCGATCAGCAATGCCGGCACCCTTAATGTCGACACCACGACCGACTGGACCCTGGCCAATGCGATTGGCGGCGCCGGCGAGTTCGTCAAGGGCGGCGCCGGCCGTCTGAGCCTGACCGGGCAGACTGGCTGGACGGGCGCCACCCGGCTGGAAGGCGGTGAGCTCGTGCTCGATGGCGTGGTGGGTGGTGCGCAGTTGGCCAGCAATATCACGGGCACCAGCGGCACCCGCCTGAGCCTGCAAAACGGCGCGGTCCTGACTGGCTGGATTGACCCGACAGCCGTCAGCATCGACGCGACCAGCACCTGGAACATGACGGCCAGTTCCCAGGTCGACAGCGTCAATCTGGTGGGTGCCATCAATTTTGCCGCGCCTGCCGCGCTGCCCCTGAGTGCGGGACGAACCCTGACGGCCAGCAACTGGGTCGGCCAGGGCGGCACGATCGGGCTTTATACCGTGCTGGCGGGAGACGGTTCCCCATCTGACAGGCTTGTGATCGACGGGGGTCCCGCCACCGGCAGTGCAAAGCTGCACATCACGAATGCGGGCGGTGCGGGGGCATTCACGACGGGTAATGGCATTCTGGTGGTGGATGCGGTCAATGGCGGCACAACCGCACCCACGGCCTTTACGCTGGATGGACGGGCAGTGGCGGGCGCGTATGAGTATCGGCTGTTCAGAGGTTCCAGTCCGGACCCGGCCGACGACAACTGGTATTTGCGCTCGGAGCAGCCCCTGCCCCCTTCAGGATCGAGCGGCTCCACACAGCCGCAGCCGCCGTCGCAGCCGCAGCCGCAGCCGCAGGCGCTTTTCCGTCCGGAGGTTGCCGCTTACCTGGCCAACCAGAATCTGGCCGGCCAGATGTTCGTGCACAGCCTGCACGACCGGCTGGGCGAGTCCCAGTACGTCGAAGGCCAGGGCTTCGACCCTGAGCAGGACAAGCCGCGATCGGCGTGGGTACGGGTGGTCGGGAACTGGGAGGGAAGTCACAGCCAGGATGGCAACTTCCAGATCGACAGCAACACCTTCCAGCTTCAGGGCGGGGCCGAACTGGCGAAATGGAAGTTCGCCACTGACGCTGACCGGATTCACGTGGGTCTGATGGGCACCTACGGTTATTCCAGCAGTAATGCTGAAGCCGCGGGAAATCCGGCGCGTGCACATGGCACGGTGGAAGGCTTCAGCCTCGGCGCCTATGGGACGTGGTATCAGAACGACAGGAACAAGCTTGGCGCCTACGTCGATACTTGGTTCCAGTATGGCTGGTTCAGCAACCGGGTCGAAGGGAACGAACTGCCCACTGTGAATTACAACGCTCAGGGATGGGCCATTTCCGGTGAAGGTGGCTATGCGATTCCCTTGCCCCACGACTGGGTGATCGAGCCGCAAGGGCAAATCATTTACGTGAGCTACAACGAAGGTGACATCAGCGAGCCTAATGGCACGCGCGTGACCGGAGCCGATTCGAACGGACTGATCACGCGGCTGGGCGTGCGGTTCCAGCGGATGTTTCAGCACGACGACGGCCGGAAGATACAGCCCTATGCAACGGTCAACTGGTGGCATACGACGGCAAACAGCAGCATCTCGTTCAATCAGGTAGCGGTTGGCAGTCTCTATCCGTCTAACCGATTTGAGCTCAAGCTGGGCCTGAATGTTGACCTTGGCAAGCGTTGGACGGGCTGGGCCAATGTGTCCGGCGAATGGGGCGCGCAAAGTTATTATCAGTTCGCCGCGCGCGGTGGCGTGAAATATACCTGGTAAGCCGCAAGGATGTAGGACGCGAATCCTTGGGGGTGTGCACGGCTGACGACGCAAACGGACATTGCTGCCAGACGTTGAAGGTGTGAACGTTCCCCCGGTTCCGATATGTGCTTCCCTTCCATCCTGGTTCCGATCAAGACCGGCAGTTTCGATGCGAGCCCTCCTCAGGGAGATGGCTCTGCGGTTTGCCGCGTGCGTCTTCTGTCGACTGTGGAACGGACGGTCACAATCGGCCGACCGATGACCGTTCAGGGTCGTTTTGCGACAATCACCTGTCGCTAATGTGCTTTCCTTTCCGTCTTCTGAAGCGCCCCCTATCAGCGTCGGCGGTCGTCGAAGGGCCTGTCGGCCGCAGACAGCGATGCCGAGCGTCGCGACACCGCGCTCGGTGCCGTGCTGACCCAGTTGCTGACCGCGGCCGTGCTGGTCACGATAGCGGAGCGAAGAACGCCGGGCATGTGCCGCTGCATGACGTCGGACAGATCGCCGACGCGCTTTATGCGCTGCTGGGCGGGGCGGTCTTTGTATGGGCGCGCTCGGCGCCACGATGGTGGCTGCGCTGTGTCGCCCCTCGCCCTCGCGCGGGGCTTCGGTGAAATCGCAGGCTAGCGCCGTTCACTGGCCTTGCATCCGTTCAAGGCGCGATGGTTCTACGGGGTCTACGGTGACCGGCAGTGCGGTGTTCGTCGCGCGCGTGCCGGACGTTCAGTCGCTCAACATCGCCACCCAGGTGCTCAACGCTTTGCTGCTGCCGTTGGTTGCAGGAAGGCTGATCGCGCTGGCGAGCGGCACTGTGTTGCCCGCTGCAGAGCAAGTGCGCGGCGCATTTCGCGTGGCGCCGATCATTGGAGTGAGCATCGCGTGCGGCATCGGCATCGTCGGTGCGCTCGGCGTGTTGGTGTGAGGCCGATCAGACATGCCGGGCGATTATCGGCCGGCATGTCAACAGTCGGCCACGATAAAGCGGCGCAATTGACGCGCGAACTCCGTGCGGGCGGCGGCAGGCAGTTGCCGTCCGACGGGAATACGCTGCCAGCCGTCGCAAAGGTAGACGGCGCCATCGCTGTCGCCGAGAGACACGGCCACGCGGGCCGCATTCATCCGATGCATCGTGCGGCGTCCGCCCTCGTGTACTTCGACGATCACGAACGGGGGCGCTAACGTCAGCACCTCGCCGTCCGTCGCGTGCCTGGAGTAGGCGATAAAGGCGATGCCGACGGCCACGGTGCAAAGCATCGAGAAGGGCAGCGCGAGCCACACGCCGAATGCGAATGCCGCTGCCACGCCGATCGCGAGGACGAGCGCCATGAGGAACGCGATCGCGGCGAGCGACTGCCGCGGCGTGAGGGAGCAGTTGCGCTTGATGCGCCACTCGCGGCTCGGCACACCTCCCTCGCCGTCGAAAGGGCCAGGCCCGTACGACCGTCTGAAGTATGCGTACATGATCGAAAGTCCCGCGTCGTGGAGCCATCCGTGACGCGCAATGCGCGTGCCGCTCTGTCTCTCTGCGTTCGTAAGCCCTCGCACATGTCGACCGGCGCTTTCACCGGAGTGGTAGAGCATGACGATCTCGACGAGGTGCTCATGTTGTTGCGCGGCGAGCCTTATCTGCTCTGGAGACCGGTCGATCAGCACGGCACCGGACTACGACGGGCCGCCCGCCTCCACCCTGCGGGATGTGTTGCGCTCCAGTCTCATGTACAGGTTCGCCGCCACGATACCGAAGACGATGTGACTGAACAGGCTGGCCCAGTTGCGCGCTTCTGCGAACCACGGAAAAAGCCGTGTCATGCCGTAGAAATTAATCAGGTAAACGGCTACAGCGAAAGCGCCACCCGCCAGTGAAGCCATCCCCACGCTCGAGTCAAGGTTGAATGACGTCATGATCAGACCGAGGATAAGCGCCAATACGATGGCAAGGGCAAAATGCACCACAAAGGCCGCGAGCACGATGCCAATTGAGACTGCTTGCGGCGATTGCAATGCGCCTCGTCCCAGCATGATCGCGGCGACCATGCGTGGGGGCTCCAGCAGACTTCCGCCCGCCATCAGTGCCATCAGGATAACCCCTAACGCCAGGAACACAGCGCCTGCGATGACGCCTGCCAGCACGGCTGCCCGCCAGTCGAGCTGGCCGTGCGTGAAATGATGGGAATCCATGTGAAGTTGCACAATTTGTCTCCCGATTGATTCGAATAATTCATTCTAGTCTGTCATCGGCAACTTGAATGTCGTCAAAACCCGACGGTGTGAAACTCACTGCGTGGAACTGACTTTTCCTGGTTCGTCTTCTTCGGGTCCGGTTTATCTACAACCTGGTTTTTCTTCGCTCCTTTCCCTTATTTCCCTTGTGGTTGCCGCATTCTGACCAGATAGATTCCCGAGGTCAGCCGTGGCGCAGAACCAGCGCGTCACGACCACGTTATCGCTTCATCAATGTGAATTTCAAACCGTCCGTTTTGGACGAATTTGACGCCGACGCTAACATAGTCCTCCAGCTCGCGAGCGAATCTGACAGTGCGCTTTACGGCGCGCGTCGACGGCGAGCCGGTTGAATGCGGCAATTACCGCCGAGGCGCTGGAAGATCATTTCGGCGCCCATTCCGCGCTGGAATCCGCCTTAATGGCTGCTTTCGACAACGGCCGCAATCGTATCCGTTCGGTTTGCGCGGAAACGATCGACCAGAACGGCGGCAAGGAGTAGTGTTACATAGCGGACTGTTCAGAGTGGACGGCATGGAACCCGATCGCGGCACCACGGCATAGTCCCGGCGCGTGCCACCGCATGCACCTCTGTCTCGGCGCGGGTGAGATGGGGCGGTATAGTCTGCAACCGCTAGTCAACGATGGAAGGAGGCCACATGTCACTCATCGTCGCAGCACGCTTCACGACATTCCCCGCCGCTGAAGACGCGGCGCAACGGCTCTTCAATGCCGGTTTCGTCGAGGAGGACGTCACGCTGTTTTTCGTCAATCCGTGCGGCCAGCACGGATTCGAGACCATCACCGACGCAAACGCGAGGGGGGCGCCGAAGGGTGCCGGGATAGGCGTCACGATTGGCACAGTGGTTGGCGCCATGGTCGGCGTCGGGATCTTCGCAGTGTTTTCGGCGCCGCCTATCGTGTTGCTGATCGCGGCCGGGGTGAGTGCGTATGCCGGTTCATTGGTCGGCGCGCTCGTGAGCACGCGTGAAGCCAGCGACGAAGAAACCCGTGATTCCGGCGTGCTGGTGGCCGTACATGTGTCGCCGGACAGCCAGTTGGACGCCGCACGGGTGCTGCGCGATGCGGGAGGCGCGGCAATCGAACGCGCGACCGGCCGCTGGCAACAAGGGCGGTGGGCCGACTTCGATCCGCTCAAGCCGCCTGTGCCGCTCAACGAATTCAGTGAGAAGCACGCCTGATTCGAAGGTGTTTTTCGCTGAGATTTTCAGCGAGCCAGGAAACAAAAACGGCCCGGCATTTGTCGGGTCGTTTTGTTTTCAGAGCAGTGCGTTCCAGGCAGGCCCTTGCCGCCGCTCGTTTTGCAGAACGACTTCAGGCCGAGCTCTTCGAGGAGCGAGGGACGCAACGGCCGTCGCCTGAGGTACGGTCGGCGCAGGGGTCAGTGGAAGAAGAGTTCCCGCATGCCGAAGGTGTGATGCGCTTCGGCAGCCATCAGCACCATTAGCACCAGCAGGCCCAGGGGCGGCATCAGGATGGCGTACACCAGCGCCAGCCGCTCCCACATCATGTGCATGAAAATCGACACGATCAGCCCGGCCTTGGCGATCATGAGCACGACGATCAGCACCCAGCGCAGCAGGCCCTGCACGTGGAAGTAATCCACCAGGTACGACATCGTGCTCAGTACGAACAGCAGGCCCCAGATCTTCAGGTAGATGCCGATCGGATGCTGCTGGCCGTGCGCGGCGTCGGGTCGATGGGCTGGATCGGTGTGGTCCATGGTCTGCCTCACCACAAATAGAACAGCGCAAAGATGAACACCCACACCAGGTCGACGAAGTGCCAGTACAAGCCGGCAATCTCAACGATCTGGAAGTTGCCGTGCTCGGTGAACCCCGGCTGCAGGACCTTGCGTGCGATCAGCAGCAGGTAGATCACACCGCAGGTCACGTGAAAGCCGTGGAACCCGGTAATCATGAAGAAGCACGCGCCAAACTGCGCCGCGCCCATCGGGTTGCCCCAGGGGCGGATACCTTCATGGACGATCAGCTTGGTCCATTCGAAGGCCTGCATCGACACGAAGGTCGCGCCCAGCAGCGCGGTCGCCAGCAACAGTGCGGCGGCGCGCTTTGCGTTGCGCCGGTAGCCAAAGTTGACAGCCATCGCCATGGTGCCGCTGCTGCTGATCAGGATGAACGTCATGATGGCGATCAGCAGCAATGGCACATCCACGCCGCCCACAGTGAGCCCGAACACCTTGGAAGTGTCAGGCCACGGCACCGTGGTCGACATGCGTACCGTCATGTAGCCGATCAGGAAGCTGCTGAAGATGAAGGTGTCCGATAGCAGGAAGATCCACATCATCGCCTTGCCCCACGGCACCTTGAAGGCTTCGCGGTCGGCCGACCAGTCCGTGACGATGCCGCGCCAGCCGTCAGGCCCGGCGTCGGTGGGCGTGGTGCCAGCGGATTCGGTGGGGAGCGTGGGCGTGGTCATGGCGCGGCTCCATACACCGGCCCGCAGATGGCGGCGACGAACTCAGGGGTGATCCACCACATCGCCGCCAGCAGCACGAGCCAGACAGCCAGCAGGAAATGCCAGTAGATGGCGCAAAGCGCGATGGCGCGGTGGGTTCGGAAGGGGTCCGCGCGCTGGAGAAGCGCGATCGTCACGGCCCAGGCCACCAGCCCGCCCAGCACATGCAACCCGTGCAGGCCGGTGAGCAGGTAGAGGAAGCTATTGGAAGGATTGACGGTGACGGTCTGCCCGGCCGCCGACAGCATGCGCCAGGCGGCCAGTTGTCCGATTACGAACACGGCCGCCAGCACACCGCCCGACACCAGCCACGCCGCGCGGTGTAAGGTAATCTGCCGGGCACGCTGCATGGCAATGCTTGCCAACACCAGCGCGCCGGTGTTCCACCACAGCAGCGCCGGATGCGGGATCGGCTGCCAGTCGGGCTCGCGCATACGCATTGCATAGGCGAACAGCAGCAGCGAAAACAATGTCGTTGCCACCGCCATGAAGACGATCAGGCCGATGCGGCTCGCATTCGGCACGACAGGCGGCGCGTCAGGCACGAAGGAACTGCGCAGTGTGGTCATTCGCGTGCCTCGCCAGGTTGAAGCGTCGGATGGGCCGGTTCAGGCGCGGTCTCAGGCGGCTGGTTTTGCGGGACGAAGTCTTCCTGCTGCCCCGGCGGGCTGTATTCGTACGCCCAGCGGTAGACGACGGGCGGCGCGGCGCCCCAGTTGCCATGCACTGGCGGCGTTTGCGGCGTCTGCCATTCCAGCGTGGTGGCTCGCCACGGGTTGCTGTCGGCACGCTTGCCGCGCACCAGGCTCCATGCCAGGTTGTACAGGAACAGCAACTGCGCCACTGCAACGATCAGCGCAACGACGGTGATGAACGTGTTGAGCGTCTGCGCCGACTGTGGAATGAAGCTGAAGCCTTCATACGCGTAATACCGCCGCGGCATGCCCAGGATGCCGAGATAGTGCATCGGGAAGTAGATCGCATAGGTGCCGAGGAAGGTGACCCAGAAGTGCACGCGCCCGAGCGTGTCGTTGAGCATGCGGCCCGTCACCTTCGGATACCAGTGGTAGATGCCGCCAAACACCACCAGGATCGGCGACACGGCCATCACCATATGGAAGTGCGCGACCACGAAGTACGTGTTCGACAGTGGAATGTCCACGCTCACGTTGCCGAGATAGAGCCCGGTCAGCCCACCCAGGACGAAGGTGCTAATGAAGCCGATGGCAAACAGCATCGGCACGGTCAGGTGGATATCGCCGCGCCACAGCGTCAGCACCCAGTTGTAGACCTTGAGGGCGGTCGGGATGGCGATGATGAGCGTGGTGGTGGCAAAGAAGAAGCCGAAGTACGGATTCATGCCGGCGATGAACATGTGGTGCGCCCAGACCACGAAGCTCAGCGCACCGATTGCGATGATGGCCCACACCATCATCTTGTAGCCGAAGATGCTCTTGCGCGCGTGCGTGCTGATGAGGTCCGATGCGATGCCAAAAGCCGGCAGCGCGACGATGTAGACCTCCGGATGCCCGAAGAACCAGAACAGGTGCTGGAACAGCAGCGGGCTGCCGCCGGCATGCTTGAGCGTCTGCCCCATCGACACCACGGCCGGTATGAAGAAACTGGTGCCGAGCGTCCTGTCGAGCAGCATCATCACCGCCGAGACGAACAGCGCCGGAAACGCCAGCAGCGCCAGGATGGTCGCGATGAAGATGCCCCACACCGTGAGCGGCATGCGCATGAGCGTCATGCCGCGCGTGCGCGCCTGCAGCGTGGTGGTGACGTAATTCAAGCCGCCCATCGTTGCCGCGACGATGAAGATCGCCAGCGACACCAGCATCAACACGATGCCCCATTCCACGCCCGGCGTGCCCGGCAGGATGGCCTGGGGTGGATACAGCGTCCAGCCCGCGCCGGTCGGCCCGCCTGGCACGAAGAAGCTCGCCACCAGCACCAGCACGGCCAGCAGGTAGACCCAGTAGCTCAGCATGTTGAGAAACGGGAACACCATGTCGCGCGCACCCAACATCAGCGGGATCAGGTAGTTGCCGAAGCCGCCCAGAAACAGCGCCGTCAGCAGGTAAATCACCATGATCATCCCGTGCATGGTGACGAACTGGTAGTAGTGGTTGGCGTCGATGAAACTGAACTTGCCCGGAAAGCCGAGCTGCAACCGCATCAGGTCCGACAACACAAGACCGACCAGGCCGATGGCGATGGCCGTCAGCGAATACTGCACGGCGATGACCTTGTGGTCCTGGCTCCAGACATAGCGGGTCCAGAAGCTTTGTGGGGCGTGGTCAGTGTGCGCGTAAGGCATTGCGTCTGCTCCGCTAGGGATTGGTTGCGTTGCTGGCGGCCGGGCCGACTTGCGATTCGATGTAGGCCACCAGCGCGGTCAGCTCCTGCTCGCTCAGGTCGAAGGTCGGCATGATGGGTGCGAAGCCCTTCACGACGCGGGCCTTCGGGTTGCGGATGAAGGCGCGCAGATAGGCTTCGTCCACCTTCGCGGTGCTGCCGTCGGCCATCGTTTCGGTCTTGCCGTAAAGGCCCTTCCAGGTGGGGCCCACGCGCGGACTGCCGTCCACGGTATGGCAGGCGAAGCAGCCCTTGCCCTCTGCGAGCGTCTTGCCCTGGTCGGCAAGCGCCTTGGCGCTGCCGCCTGCAGCGGCGGATGCGGCCTGCACTGTGGCCTGCTGCCGCTGCGCGAACGTGCTCTGCTGCGCCAGCCAGCGCGAGAACGATGCTTCGTCTTCCACCACCACCACGCCGCGCATGTTGGAGTGCCCGATACCGCAAAGCTGCGCGCACAGGATGTCGTAACGCCCTGCCTTGGTCGGCGTGAACCAGAAGGTGGTCACCATGCCGGGCACCATGTTCATGCGCGCACGGAACGCCGGTACGTAGAAGTCGTGCAGCACGTCGCGCGACCGTGTCAGGACCTGGATCGGCCGGTTGAGCGGCAGGTGCACCTCGGGCGTTTCGATCAGGTAGTTGTCACGGCCATTGGGGTCGGCGGGGTTCAGGCCGAAAGGGTTGTCGTTGCTGATGTAGCGCACGTCCGTCGTGCCCAGCTTGCCACCGGGGCCGGCAAAGCGGAAGCGCCATTGCCATTGCTGGCCGAACACTTCCATCTGGAGCACGTTGGGCGGCGGCCGTACGTAGTCCGCGTAGACGAAGAGCCCCGGTGCCAGCAACGCTGCCACGCCGACAGAGGTCAGGCCGATCAGCCACCATTCCAGCCGCTTGTTGTGCGGCTCGTAAGCAGCGCGATGACCCCTGCGGTGGCGGTAGCGCACCAGTGCGATCACGATGAACAGGTTGATCGCGATGAAGAGCGCGCCGGTAATGACGATCGTGATCGTCAGCATGTCGTCCATGCGCACCCAGTTCGAGGCGATCGGCGTGATCCACCAGGGACTGGCAAAGTGAAACCCTACCGCCAATACGATGATCAGGCTCAGGGCAATCGCAAGCGCCATAGGCCACCTCACTGCGTGTCACTCGCTGGAACCGCTAACAAAAGGCTCCTGGCATCGTTGTGCCGCCTTGCCGTACTTCGTACTGTCTGCGCCGGCACGTCTGCCAGGACCGCTTCGCTGAGCATTGTAAGCGGCTCTATAGCAAAGGTAGTCCTCTCCTCTGCATCGTGCAAGGCAGCGCAAGGGGGAACCGCGCCCCATATACGGATCGCGCGAATGGAGGAGTCACTTGCTGCGATGCAATGCAAAGCGGCTGAGGAGCGACATCTGTTCGAGCGCACTCGGGCCCATCACCATCGCCGCGATCTTGTGGGTCGGTCGCCACGGACTTTCATTGAGCACCATGGTCGACCAGAAGAATTCCAGCACGATCGGCGTACGATAAAACAGTATGGACCCGTTGGGGGAGTGCTTGATTGATGGAGAGCGACATGAGACGTCTTTATTTCCTCGTACCTGACACGACGACGGCGAAGGCGATCGTAGACGACTTGCTGCGGGCGCGGATCACATGGCGACATATCCATGTCCTCGCGAATCACAGTGTCGCACTCGAACAGCTACCTGAGGCATCCTTGCTGCAAAGCAGCGACGTCGTGCACTCGCTCGAACGCGGCGTGGCGCTCGGCGGTGCGACCGGCGCGCTTCTCGGCCTCGTGGCACTGGTGTTTCCTCCCGCGGAGCTCGCAATTGCGGGCGGCGCCGTCGTGGCATTGACGTTGGCAGGTGCCGGCTTCGGGGCCTGGACGGCCACGATGATCGGCGTCGACGAACCGAATGCACGACTCGAGCGCTTTCGTGGCGCCATACGTGACGGCCAGCTCTTGATCATGGCCGACGTGCCTGGATCGCGAGAACAAGAGATCGAGCAGATGGTCGCGCAGCATTTTCCGAAGGCCGATCTCGAAGGCGCGGAGCCCACGACACCGATCTTCCCCTGAGAAGCAGTCGAGACGAGGCCATCGGCGCCCCCTTTTGGTTGACTGCAGCCGATTGCAGAACGGCAGGGGCCGGCCAATCTATGTCGAACGCGTGAGGCAGTGATCGGCCAGGAACTGTCCTTCGCTCGCGCTAGCGCGCGGTCATTGAAACGGCTGATTGGCATTCAAATGCGGTCGGACCTTTTTTGAATAAAAAAAGGCGCGTCACGGAGTACTGGGCGGCGACCTCCCTTCGCCGCCCGTTGCGCTCATGGCAATGTGATTTGGCGGGTGTATTCGGCCGTAACGTTGGGACCCGTAGCTACACCGAATAGCGGGTACACGGTCGTGTGTCCGCTAGCAGCCAGGCCCATGTAATCGCCGAGGAAATGGCCACGCGCCACCGGAGCATTCAGTATGTTGAACGAGGCTGTGGTCAGTTGCCGCTCATTGCCCCAGTTGACGGGGTTCGTACACCCTGTGGTGCAGAAGAGCGCGAAATAGTCGGTGCCCTCGAAGCCGACAGGTGTGTTCGTGTCGTTACGAAAGTCGTAGTAGGTCACCACGACCGTCTTGCCGTCGCCCGACGCCACGACTGCGGGGATGAAGGCTTGCTGACGGCATGGGTTTGTGCTGTTTGCCGGCGTCTTGTTGATCATTACAGGCGTCGACCAGGTGGCCCCGCCGTTATCCGACTCGCTGAAGACGATCCCGCCGATCGCGATTGACCCAGCACCCGGCGTGGTGCAGGTGGCTGTAGAAAAGCGATTGTCCTGCCACGCGAGATAGATTGCCCCCGTGACCGGGTTCACAGCGACACTATAGAGAATGGAGGCATCGCGTATCGGCTGGCCGGTGTCCGGGGTGACCACTCCCGCTGCGCGCACCTTAATATCGCTGATGAACGCCGGCGCGCTCCAGTTCGCGCCCTTATCCGTGGACGTTATATAGCCGATGCTTAGACCCGACGGTGTGACATTAATCGCGGTGAAGAAGTCGCGCAGGGTCCCGTCAGGTAACGCCCGTACGATGTTGTCGATCGTCTGTGCATTCGTGCCCGGTTGGTAGATCGGGGCGGCCGTGCTCCAGGTCACGCCGTTGTTGGTGGATCGCGAGAAGAAGCTGGGGCCGGTGAAATTGAACTTGAAGGATGGGGCACCACCCGCTGCAGCGTTACGCAATTGACGCGCGATTTCGACACCATCGTTTCCCGCGAGCAACTGATCGCCGGCCTGGCTTGGCGGGAAAACGCTCAGTTGGTCCCACACCGCATAGACGTAACCGTTCGCCGTCGGATCGGCGGTGAGCGAGTTCTTGTCATTGAGCGCGTGCGGCGAGTTGGTGCGGATCAGCGTCACCGGTGCTTGCCAGGTCGCGCCATGGTCGACAGAGCGGCTGACCAGCATCCCGCTATTTCGCGCGCCAAACGGGGTCGTCGGCTTCATGGGATCCAACACCAACGAGAAGAAGAAGGCCGTGCCGTCTTGCGCGAAGTCTACCCAGGGATCGGAAGCGCGCCGGAACTTCCCTCCGGTGCAGTCAGTCACGCCGGGCGGAATCGTATTGGCCCACGTGCTCCCCGCATCATTGGAGGCAACGCCGACAAGTCCGCGTGCGCCACCGTCGTCCCAGCGGTCTTGCTGGTGACCGACGAGGAGGCGCGACGTGTCGGTCGGATCGACCGCCACCCAGGGCTCGATTGACGTGGCTGGATAAAGGACGCTCCCGAATGCGGACTGCTGCGCGTTAAGCTGGTCGGCAGTGCATGCGCTGAACGGATCGCCCGCGGCCACTTGGGCCAGCGATCCCAGCGTTTGCGCTTGCGCGCCTGGGCCGATCGCGCACGCGAGCGCGATGACGCTGCTGCCTGCGAGATTCCGGGAAACAAAACGGGATAGGCGTCTGGAAACGGATTTCATTCTTGTTCCTCACGAAAAGAATAAAACGCCTTGCTACAACCGGCTGTACAACTCCGGCACCATGACTCTCGCGCTGTGATCGGTCGATCCATGTTCGAAAACGACTGGCCCTACCGCAAAACCACCAATCGCCGCCGCCCATCGAGAGATGCATCTACAGAAACACACTAGTTCGCGGCAGCCACACATGTATGAAAAATTCATTGCGAATGTCAGTTCATTACGCGATTTCCTCACCGCTGCTGACGTGGTATAGGGCTTGCAGAAGAGCGGCTAGAGCATGTATGCACTTGCAGAAGCACGGCGCACCAGCATTGCGACTTGAGCGATAGCCGTCAAGTCGTCGTGCATTGAAGTGTGCTCTTTCGACGGCAGAACCGGACCCTGCTTCGGCGGCTTGCATACCTGATATCAGAGACCCGCCGCTGGAAGAAGATGACTGACCATCAGCGCCATCAAGTTCGGGCGACTGGCAAAGGTAATGCGTGTAGCGTCCCCAGTTCGGCGGAAGACTGAAGGACCGGGGGCGGTGAGCGAGGAGTTGGGAGCCGCCAATGCATGGTGCGGACCCAAAGGCCGCTCTAGAGTAGCCCGTCGCGCAGTGTCCGATTTACTCCTCGTTGCGGGCGTTGGCGAGGTGAACTGTCGAGTGACAGCAACGGGTCCGGCTGCTGACCGTCGCAGCCGATCAACGACCCGACCACGCCGGCCGATTTATGTCAGACCGGGTTCGGCCACAAAGGGACGCTGATGTTGAAATATCAAATGGTCGATGCGCGGCAACGAGCCGTCAATCGGCAAACGTCCTCATTCGTTGACAGGCATCAACACTCGCGCAGCGCTACAAACCGATCGGCTTACCGCACCGAGCCTGCTTGCTTGCGCAACGGGCCTTCTAAAAGGCCATCGACCGGCTTGCGGCAAGGAGGGGGTAGCATGCTAATCTTAATCGGCCGGACATTTTAATTAATAAAACTCAGCATCAGTTTCCGGAAATACGCGGCGCCCGGTCTCACCTCCCAGATGCAGGTCACTGATCGCATAAAGCTTGTCGAACTCGTGCACCATTGCGCCGCTCTCCGATAATCAGAGACTCATTAAAGGTCACTATGATTTCGGCCCGAATTCGATCGAAATGGGGTCGATCGCGCCGCTGGCACGGTAAGCCACGGGACCGCGCTTGTCCCGGATCCCTGTCCCGCAGTGATTTTTCGCAATTCAAGCCAGGATCATTTCAAACGGCGCGTTGACAAGTCGTCTTGTCCGTTGAGAAGGCCGTCATACAGTCAGAGGACACCTGGCGACCCGGGAATGAATCGGGGAGAGTAATCATGGACGAGCAACTGGTTTCAGATCAAGGGTTGCTGCTGCAATGGCTGTTCGGCGGCGCCGTCGTCTGCTTTTACGCATTCCGACGTTTCGAGAATCCCGGCCCTACACGCGCGACAACGACCTTCTGGCAATACTGGCTTGCGAAGACGGGCTACGCGGGTAGCATGCTGCTTCTTTTCATCGTGCTAGGGGGAGCGGGCACCGACCTTCCCAAACAGATCTTCGACTTACTGCAGATCAGTGCCGCAATCAGGATGGCCGACCAGCCACCTGGTCCTCTGCTCGCCGCCCTGATTCTTACCTCATTGCTGCCAAACGCTCCATTCCTGCAACGGGTCGACGAGATCATCAAGGTGTGGTTTCAGCGCGTCGGCAATATCCCCTTCGAAGTCCGCGAGTTAAGCCTGCGGTTAAAGGGCAGTGCGTTCAAGCCGTCCAAGGATCGCCTCGTGAGAGTGCGCCTCGACCTGGAAGAGGAGGGCATCGACCCTGAGTGGCTCGATGCCCCGCTGGGCTCGCTCGCGCAAATCTGGGCGTGTACAGCGGCGCTGTACTTGACGATCAAGACAGGCATGATGCCCAAGGGCTTTCTCCGTTTTGCCGATAGCCGGAAAGATGTGCTCGCTGAAATCGAGCGACGTTTTGAATCTCTGCAAAGCGTCGAGGCGAGCGTTCTCGTTCAACTCGATGACGCGAGAGGCTCGCCGCTCGCCAGGCATCTGGAGAAGAAGGTACGCAAGGACATCGAGGATTTGCACGAAATGCTTTGCGACTATGTAAGCGCCGGCGTGCTGGAGACGGAATGGTCGTTCGGCCAACGCTATGCGAGGCTTGTTGAAATGGGCTTCAGAGACCTTGACAAGCCGAGACACGCGCTTGGATTGCACGAGGTCGTGCTCATTACAGGACTGATCTTTCTCGCCATGATGTTCATCACGCTTGCTACCAGAAGGTTCTTCGAGCCTACGCCGCTCGGTCAGAACTTCCGTACTGCCGTTTTGGTCAGCATCATCTATGGAATTGCCATCGTCGCAGCGATATATCCGAAGGCTGTCTGGAACGTCGCAGATATTGGCAAGGTTGGGATCCGGCCCGTCGCCGCCTATGTCGTTTCTGCTTTCGCAGCAGTAGTGGCGGCATTTTTCGTTTCACTGTTGTTCAGGTTCGTATTCGACCAGTCGGGAAATCTGTTTCAGACCATTTCGACGCCTGGGGCATTTCGAAAGGCGTTTGAAGTTTCGGTGCAGCGTTCGCCATGGCTCGTCACGACGTTCATCGCAACCGTTGCAATTGCCTGGACGGCCGATAACCGCTCAGCCTCGCCAGAAAACATTCCTGCATGGTTGCGTCCCGCAGAGAGCACCGGAATGTGTTTGGTATTCGTCGCGGCACAGTGGATGACGTTTGCATTGCTGGAAGCATCGGCGCCGGATTTCGCCGCGAAACTCAGTCAGCCGAAGCTGCTCCTGACCGCAGCGATTATTGGGGCCGTCGTCGGTGGCCTGGTGCCACACCTGTATCGCAGACGCAAGCTTCAGTCGCCCAGAGCGGCACCCGCTTCCGTTCAGGCCAACGCCGCTTTGTGACGCCACACGGTCGCACATGACGGTTCCGACTCTTGAGACCGTTTCAAAAAACTGCTCCGTATGCCTGAAGATGTTCCAGCAGGCGAGGAAGCAACCGAGTTTGAGGAATGCTTTGTGAATGTCGGCGCGACGCTCAAAGCAAATTCGAAGACGACGAGAGTTGTGCAGCCAGAGACCGGCAATCATTTTTCTCGTGTCCACAGGATAGCGTGCAACGTGGAGTTGCCCGCGATGTCGCCGCGCCCGGTGATCCCGACACCTTCGCTGAAGTTGTCCCCAGGGAGCGTGCCCAGGTCGGTCATCGCCCCGTGTTCAAACAAAAACGCGTGCGGCAAGTACGGGTTGGTTCCGGCATCCGACTCGCCGACCACCTGGCCACGATTGTTGATTCCGAAAGCGTTACTATTGTTGCGACCAGGGAGCGTGCCCAGGTCAGTCATCACCCCGTTTTCATACAGAAAACCGTGCACGTCCCCGCTTGCGGATGACGATATGCCGACCACCTGGCTGCGATCGTTGATCGCTTGAGCATGGCTGAGTCCGGTATCCTGGAGCGTGCCGAGGTCGGTCATCACCCCGTGGTCATACAGAAATGCGTGCGCGTACCCGCTTGTGGTGGACGAATAGCCGACCACCTGGCCGCGATTGTTGATCGCCAGAGCTCCGCTGTCGCTGCCACCGGGAAGCGTACCCAGATCGGTCACCACTCCGTTTTCAAACAGGGCAGCGTGAACGTACCCGCGCAGGTTGGACGAGGAACCGACGACCTGGCCGTGCTCGTTGACCCCGGAAGCTACGCTGAAGTTGCCACCGGGGAGCGTACCCAGATCGGTCATTACGCCGTGTTCGAACAGAAAGGCGTGGTCTTCCCCGCGTGCGGTGCTCGAGTAACCGACCACCTGGCCGCGATTGTTGATCGCGTTAGCTGAGCTGTAGCTGCCACCGGGGAACGTGCCCAGGTCGGTCACCACCCCGTTTTCAAACAGACAAGCGTGCGTGTACCCGCCCGCCGTGATCGAGAAGCCGACCACCTGGTCGCGCTCGTTGATCCCGAGAGCGTTGCTGTAGTTATATTCGCCGGGGAGCGCGCCGAGATCTTTGATGGTGAGACTTTGGCCTGCGGCAGGCTGGAATGCAGCGACCGCGACCAAAGTGAAAACAATCAGGGCGCGGCGAACATAGCGCACATTGCCAATCACCTTGTATGCGGATTGCATAGTGATCCCCTTTCATGGAATAAAACCCGAATCGCGATAAATTCATATGCGGCACGCAGATCGAAAGAATGTCGAGTCTTTTGCAAAATAAAAATCGCTATATATCCCGTTCGCGCATCTGTATCAGGATAAATTGCGCTGGCTTGCATTGGAAAGCGGCCATGGTTAGTGCGGATTGCTGGCCGGCACAACGTTAGAGCTGATCCACCATGGGTCACCGTGATCAGTGACGAGATAGTCTGTTATCCGCTTTTCGTGTTGGAGATTAGGATATGTATGCAGATAGAAGTTACCGACCACTCTAGTCTACGGAGTGCCTTGTTTCAACTTATTAAATAGCGAGGCAAATTAATGACAATGCAAAATTGCGATGACTTGCCTTTGCTTGATAGCGGGTTAAACGCTCGCTCGGGTTTGAGCGTTCGACCCGCTGGACCTCTTACGGCGAATGCGCGAAAGTCAGCAGCAAGGCACGCTATGTAGCGAATCCGGCACGGCACCGACGGAGACAAAAACACCTGATCAGGTTGCCGCATCTCCGGTCTCTGTCTGTGAGGGGAATTGATCAACGGCAGAAACGGTCGACTTGTGACTGTCACGCGCCGTCGATAAGGCACGAAAATATCGGGCCGCGCGTCGACGCAGCGACCCATCCGGGCAGGGTGGGTCGCATTCGTCGTCGCTGTCTGGTCCCTGCGAAAAGCCTCGCCTGGTAGCACTGTCTAACTCCAGTCGGTGTTCGAAGCTTTGCGATGGCGACGGACTGGATTTCGATTGGCCGTGTCATGTCCGCATTCATCCACGCGCTTATGCTTTCTCCGCAGGGGTGATTTTCGCTGCGACTACGATCCTCCCGCTCCTCCGCCGGCAGCGGAAATATCCTGTGTACTGAAACGGACGAATAAAGCCGCCGTCTCTCCGCTAGTGAACCTGATGAAGAGGGCGCCGTCGCCGTTTACGCGATCGTCACCGGCGAACGTGCCGCTGTCGCCCTGCATCAGGTGAATGTCGTGCACACCTCGTTCGGGCGAAAAGCCGAAGGTCTGATCGGGCGTCGGATCCTGGAACGACTCACCGAAGGCAATCGCGACGGCGCCGGTATCCGCTTTTGCGCGCTCGATCTGGCCATCGAGCAGGTTCTTGAGCGTGACGCCGGCGCCCTCCGGCGGAATGACCGACATCTTGTCGAGCGGAAACAGCTTGTCCCGCAGATAGTCCAGGCCCGTTCCGGTAGGCCCCGTTGTCAGTTGGGCAAAGCCTGCTGTGCCACTGGCGAGAGCCGCCAGATTGAGCTTATGCGGATCAGGCGACCTGTAGTCGGGATCGAAATAGGCCATCACCTCACTCCCGTCCTGAGAGATCACGTTGACCGCGACGCGATAGTCCATGCCATTGCCCTGCACCCAGATTTCGTAGTGCGGTGTTCGTCCGCTTGGATCGATCTGGCCGTCCTTCACGCTGCCGACCAGCACACCATAGACGCGTTGTTGTTCAGCATGTCGCATGTCATCGTCTCCTTTATCGGCTTCGGTCGAAAAGTCCCGCGCTGTGAGTGCATAGACAACGGCGCGTGCAGGACGTTCGGGCCGGGCGGCACACGCAGGTCGCGAAGTAGTCTGTAAGGTGCCGCACAAGTTTGCGCGCCCCGTATACCTACCCTGCAGACGCTTGCCTTTTACCGGGTAAATCTCATGTTGCTGCTGAGAAAGCGGATTGCGTGTGGCGTCTTCCAGGCTGACAATCGATTGAGCAATCGCCGATACCACGACGAGGCCGCGGCCGCTTGAGTTTGACGTCTTGGGCGAGACTCCATTCGGCTCAAGACAGCCAACCCTTGATTGCTTCGGACATCGTCGAGGTCGAGATGCCATAGCGATCGTGAAGTGTCGGCAACGAGCCTTGAAACGAGGCCGATGCTAACGCTGCAGGCTGAGACGCGGTCTGGCTCCAGCCACACACCTGAATTGCGCAGCGCAACAACTACGCAGGAGACAGGAATGAACTATCGGACTTTCCTGCTGGAAGCACGATCGATCACGAAAAGCTTCGGCCGACGAGCGTGCTCAAGGGCTTCGATCTTTCGATTGCTCCGTCGCCCAAGTCAGTTGCGTTGCAATTGCGCGCGAAACCCGGCATTCCCGTGCGTCGCTGCTGCTGCCGGCCTTGCTCGCGAACCGTTGGTGAACTAGATTTTGATTTGGACGTGCATCAGGCGGGAGGGACTGCCATGGAACTGAGCATAGAACGCGTCGATGTTTGGGCGGCTACCATCGAGGACAAACCGGGTGGCCTTGCGCAAGTATTAAGCGCTTTGCGGGATGCTGGCATTGACTTGCAGTTCGTCGTCGCACGTCGCACGCCGGAAGTTTCCGGAAAGGGGGTCGTGTTTGTCGCTCCGCTGCAGGGGGAGAGGGAGATCCGTGCCGCGACACAGGTGGGGTTCGCCGTTACCCCGAGCCTCCACTCCGTCCGTGTAATGGGTCTGGACCAACTGGGGATCATCGCGCAATTGACCCAGATGTTGGCAGAAGGAGGAATCAACCTCCGTGGCGTTTCCGCCGCTGTACTTGGCACACAGTTCATTGCCTATCTTGCGGTCGACTCGTCGGACGATGCCGAAAAGGCGGTGGACATTCTGCAGAGGGCTTGAAGGGCCGCACCGGACCGTGAACTGGCCTGGTTCTTCCTTCATGCCGAAGCTGCAATCGCATTGTTTGCCCCGTCCGGCGTCTTCACGCAGGAATACTGCCCGGGCACTCTCGCCAATTCCACCTCGACCCGTCAAGGTGTGGACTAACGCTGCGTGTCCGCCGATTTCCCCCACATGAGAGATTCAGGATGCTGTTCCAGGTAATCCGAAAATGCATGCAGGTTCGCAAGCGTCCGGCGCAGTTCAGTTAACGCCTCGTGAATATCGGACTGCATCGGAGAGTTCTGCTGCAGCGTGGCGTTCGCAGCATTGAACGACTGCTCGGCAACCGCCAGTGTTGTGCGTGCCTGTGGAGCCAGTTCCGTGTCGATTCGCCGGAACAGGGAATTGGCGTTCACGAGACTCTGGTTGAGGTTGATGGCGATCTCCTTGAAGGGGACACGGTCGAGCCTGTTCACTATGTTGGCGAGTTTGTCCTGAAGCTCCTCGAGTGTATTGGGCACGGTCGGCAGTTCGACCGGCGTGCGCCGGGTGTCAATGCTGACAGCCGGCGCGTGCGGGAAAAAGTCCAGCGCCACATATCGTTGGCCGGTCAGGAGGCTCCCCGTGCGCAACTGCCCGCGCAGACCTTGAGCAACCAGTTGGTGCAGAAGCACCTTGCCGGCCTCGCTTGAGCCTTTTCCGAGTGCTTCCCTGTAACGTCGCCCGAGACGATAGGGGTACAGGTTGAGTGTCACAACCATATCAAAGCGAACACCTGTTGGATTGAAATCGACGTCGATTGCGGTGACCTCGCCCAATTCGACGCCATCGAAGTCGACCGGTGCGCCAACTGATAATCCGCGCACTGAGCCGTTGAACCTCATACGCACAGATGCGGCAGGTCCATCGTCGGCACGGTGCATGGCCTCGGTCCTGCTTGCTGCAAGAGCGAACACGGTGCCGTCGGTAGCGCGGCGCTCGGGAACCGATGATTCAGGCAAGTCGAAAGCAATGCCTCCGGAGAGGAGCGTAGCTATGGACTGGGTGTCCAGATTAAATCCGCTGGAATCGAATCGCAGGTCGATTCCGCTCGCGTGCCACCATCGCGTGCCCGAAGTGACGTAACGGTCGTATGGTGTCTTCACGAACACATCGACGTCCACCGCGGTGCCGTCTCTGGCTAACGAATAGTTGAGCACCTGCCCCACGTGCACGCGCCGAAAATAGATTGGCGAACCCACATTGAGCGATTCGAGGGAGTCGGCGCGCAGAACGAATCTTCCTCCGATCTGGTCGCTGGTAACCGAAGGCGGTGTCTCCAAACCGACAAACTCCCTGCATCTTGTGGAAAAGCGTCCAGCATCCACTGCGATGTATGGACCTGAGATGACTGTGGCCAGCCCGGAGACACCCGTCATGCCGACCCGGGGACGGACTACCCAGAATCGCGTGCCGCACATCGCGAACCGTTCGGCGGACGCCTCGAGTTGCACGACGGCGAGGACGCGTGTCCGGTCGTCCGACAGCTGCAGTCCCGCCAGCTTGCCTATTTCAACATCCTTGTAGCGCACGCGGGTTTTGCCACTCTCGAGCCCTTCGGCGGTGACAAAGCTGACGGCGACCTCAGGACCCGGTTGTGTGAGGAGGGGAGCGAGGAATGCAAGACAGATCAAAGCGACAGCAAGAGGGATAAGCCACAGGGCTGACGTTAGCGGGCGACTTCGCATTTACAGTCTTCCGGAGGCCACGTCGCATACATCTCTCGCAAGCCGGCAAACATGCAGGTAGCCCGTACCCAGATAACGCAGCAGGCGTTTCATCCGGCGCGCGATGCCACCGCCGATCGAGTCCGGACGCGCGACAACCTCGTACTTCAGACTTTGCGGGCTGGAAGCCTTGGTCTGACCTCGGGTTTGCAGGGTTCCCTGATGCTGCGGGCGCATTGTCCGAACCTTCTGAAGAGACCTGCGGCGCAAGCGTGAAGCGGTGTGAACATCGGGATAGAAGCCCACGACTAGCGTGATATAGACAAGGGCGGCGAAGACCCCGGCCAGGGTGCCGAATACGTCCCTTGCGGCTGTGCCGCGCATGAAATGGACCGGAATCCCTACCAGCAGGTATGCGACCGAGAACACGATGGCGACCATCAAAGGCGGGGGCGCGAATGAGACAACGACGTCGGCAAATGCGTGCATGCACAGACCTCGCAGTAATTCAAACCAGCCGCCCTATCGCTGTGCCGAGCTCCGCAGACCGGTAAGTTGGGACGGTTGCCCGCCGTGCATCACCTTCGGACCGCGAGCGATGCAACGCAAAGCAATCCCGTCAATGAAGCTGTGACACAAGGGCATCGGCTCCCTTGTCGAGGCCGGTCTTTGCGGCACTCAGGGAACCGAAGGCCGCCGGCAGGTTCATGGCGTTCGGATACTGCTTCGAAACATATGCCTTCAGCAGTTGGCCACTGGCGCTGTCATAGACTTCCACGGCGTAGGAGACCGAGCCGCTGAATGCCCCCTGGCCCCCGCGGATCGACTGCACACCGTTGTAGAGATTGCCCGCGAGGTCGAAATGCATGAACTGTCCGACAAGCGGCGTTGTCGTTTCGGCGCCGGTTAGCGTCAGCTTGACCTGCAGGGTGTTGGGACCGGCATGCTTGGCAACGTCGAACCGTTTCGCCAGTTTCTTCGAGAACGTTTCTCCCATGTAGTCGGCAAGCGCGGCCCGGTCGGCGTCCTTCATGGCGCCGAACTGGTTGTCGTTGCCCTGATACACGACAACAGGGTCCAGCATGACCTGCGTGTATCGGGACCAGACCACGGGGGTGGCATACTTGTAGGGCTCCTTGCCCGAATCGTCATCCCGGTTCTGCTTCAGCTGCGACGACGATGCGATGTCCGTGTAGGCGACGGGCTGCACACCCGCGCACCCCGACAGGGTCAACACCGCTGCGGCGATGAAAAGGCGCGGGACGAGTTTGTTCATGACCATTCTGTGCTCCTTGAAAGACAAATTGAGTGCCGGGCGGCGTCCAGGTAAGTCGAGAACCAATGAGGCCGAACAGTAGCATCGCCGAATTCAGATGTAAACCGTCTATCCGGATTGTTTATGCTGCGCACGGAGCGATACAAGCGGTACAATTCCACCCTTCAGAGCGAATGCCTCCTGCGCCGGTGGTCCGCGGGGCCGCTCGCCGAAGCAGATTCACTGCACCGAATTGCTTGCCAAACACCATAGCGAGGCGGCAGCCATCGGGCCAGCACCGCAATCGTCGCGACGTCATCAGTATCGATAATGGATAACCAGACCCGTTCGGAAATTTCCCGCAGGAAGGCAATTGATGCCGCCCTCATCATCCTGACCCGGGAGGGAATCGGTGGACTTACGTTCGATTCGTTGTCGCGCGAAAGTGGCATCAGCAAGGGCGGATTGCTACATCAGTTCCGCACCAGGCAAGGGGTGCTTTGCGCTCTGCTGGAATATCAGCGGCAGCAGTTTGAGCAGATTGCCCGTGACTATATGGCGAAGGAAGGCGCATCGAAGGCCGAACCGAACCTCGCGGCCCAGATTGCAATTTATCGGGAATCCATCAATCAGCCGCATTCGGTGGCACGGGCAGTTCTCGCAGCGCTTGTCGAGAGTCCAACCTTGCTTGAAGACATGAAGACGTCTGACGCGGCGAAAATGAAGGCGTTGCAAGATGAAGCGACCGACCTGGATCTGTCGTTGTTGCGATACTTTGCTGCCAGCGGCCTTGCCTTTCACTCTCTGTTGGGACTGTCGCCGTTGGGTGATTCGGCTCGCAACAGGCTGTTCGACCGTCTCCTCGACGAAGAGAGTTGGCAGGGTCAGAAGTTGCAGCCAAAACGTCGTAAGCGGTCTGGAGGCTGACCGCCGCGGTGGCGCGAATGGAGGAGCCGGAATGGGATATTCTGCGTATGGGCGTTCCTCGGTTTCGTCAACAGCGAACTTTCGCTGCCGCCCGCGCGACGCTTCCTAGTTCACCGCCGCCCGTTCCCCGAACACCGCCTGCAGCGCCTGCTGAAACTTCCCGGCGATCTTCCCGAATCCGTCGTACGCCGGATGCAATTCGTTGGCCCAATCGGTATCTGGATTCAAGGTACCCTGCGTTTTCACAACCACGACCTTATTCGTCGCAGTACACAAGCCATCGAGCATCTTCGCAAAATAACCAAGAATCTCCGCGACGACGCTACGCCCGTTCACCAGGAACTGCGCGTCGACGGGAGGGGACGCCCAGCCTCGATCGACGAACGAGGGTTGCAGCCATGGTCCGACGAGTCCGTCGCAAATGGATGCGTTCGTCGGCGTAGCGTAGTCGTATTGATGGAAGACGAGATAGCACCCGTTAGCGTACGCATCGCGCACGGCGATCAGGTCTAGATATGCGCGCCGAACGATATCGGCAATGTCCGACAGTGCGTCATAGTTCACGGCATGCGTGAAATCTCCGCCGACGGACGCGGCGTCCTTCAACCAGAACCTGAACGCATCGCCGACGAGATCGTTGCCTCCGCCTGAAAACAGAATCGCGTCGAAAGGAGCGTGCGCTGGATCCTTGAGTGTGGAAATCAAAACGTCGCGCTTCGACGTACCGAGTAACGCGGTTGTAGCATCGGCGTAATGCGCCAACTTAAGTGGCTTTGGATTGAGATTCAACAGGTCTGTCAGCGATACGATTACGTCGGTAGGAAGGTGCCCGAGCGAGGGCACGGGATAGTCGAACCACGAATCGCCGTCCGCCAACAGGTTTAGCGGTTGTACGAGCGTCCCTGCAACGTTTTTTCGCGCGTCTTTCAACTGGCGCCTGTGTTCGTCCTTGCGCGCACTTATATCCGATCTAATCTGCTGTTGTAACCGGCGATAAGCGTCTAGCGTGGCGGTAGTCATGTGCTGCTCCTAAGCGCAAGGTCGCGGGGCTAGCGTCACCCGCAACACATTAAGAGCGCTGAGCGCTCGAATTGGATCGGCATTGACCCGGTGCGCGGCAAGCCTAGGCCTTCAGGCCGGGGAAGGATAGCACGGACGCCATAGGCGTCCTTTGAGCGGTCAATGCGGCGTCTGCTGCTGTTCGATGTATTGGCGGATGATTTCGATGGGCGCACCTCCACAGCTACCGGCAAAGTAGGACGGCGACCATAGCGCACCGCCCCATAGCTTCTTGCGGATGCCCGGGTAGTTCCTTTTGCGGATCATCCGGCTGGACACGCCCTTCAGGCTGTTCACCAACGCCGAGACCGCCACCTTCGGCGGGTAGTTCACCAGCAGGTGGACGTGATCTTCCTCGCCATCGAACTCGACCAGTTCCGCCTCGAAGTCGGCGCAGACGCTGGAAAAGATGCTGTGCAGGTCGCCGAGCATTTCCCTGGTGAACACTTCCCGGCGGTATTTGGTAACGAAGACCAAATGGACATGCATCAGAAAAACGCAGTGTCTTCCGCGCCGGATATCGTTGTCGGTGCTCATAGACCAAACTATACTATCCGCATGCATCGCCTCCAAGCCTTCAAATACGAACTCATGCCAACCGGCGAACAGCGGCGCGACATGCTCCGCTTCGCCGGGGCGTGTCGCTTCGTGTTCAACAAGGCGCTCGCGTTGCTGAAGGAGCGTTACGAACAGGGCGAGAAGAAGCTGGGCTATGCCGGTCTGTGCAGGTTGCTCACCGAATGGCGTAATGGCCCGCAGACGCCATGGCTCAGGGATGCGCCGACACACCCGCTTCAGCAGACGCTCGAGGATCTGGAGCGCGCCTATTCCAACTTCTTTGCCAGACGGGCCGACTTCCCGCGCTTCAAGAAGAAGGGCCAAGGCGACAGCTTTCGCTACCCCGACCCGAAGCAGGTCAAGCTCGATCAGGCTAACAGCCCCATCTTCCTGCCCAAGCTCGGCTGGCTGCGCTATCGCAACAGCCGGGATGTGCCCCGCACGCTCAGGCAGGTCACGGTGTCGGCCAGCGGCGGCAAGTGGTATGTAAGCATCCAGACCGGGCGCGATGTCGATCAGCCGTTGCCGCAAGCCACCAGCGCAGTCGGTATCGACATGGGAATTACCCGCTTTGCCACGATGAGCGACGGCAATGACCTCGCGCCGCTCAACAGCTTCAGGCGGCACGAAGCCCGACTGCGCCGCGCGCAGCGGGCCATGAGCCGCAAGACAAAGTTCAGCAGCAACTGGAAGAAGGCGAAAGCCCGCGTCCAGCGCATCCATTCCCGGATCGGCAACGCTCGCCGCGACTACCTGCACAAGGCCACGATCACGATCAGCCAAAACCACGCGATGGTGTGTATCGAGGACTTGCAGGTGCGCAACATGTCCAGGTCGGCGGCAGGCAACACCGGGCAACCGGGCAAGAACGTTCGGGCCAAGTCCGGCCTGAACAAGTCAATCCTCAATCAGGGCTGGTTCGAGTTCCGCCGCCAACTGGACTACAAGCTGGTGTGGAATGGCGGCTACCTCATCGCCGTGCCACCGCAGAACACGAGCCGGACGTGTTCATATAAGGATGTCAAAATAGGATATGCAACGAAGAAGATCTCTTCCGCCGAATCCGAAAAAGTCCTCTCCGACGCCAGCTAGGCATCGGCGCCGCTCCATACGCTGTTTCGGCGATGAGTCTTTCAGGCTTGAGATTGAACCGGTCCACCATGACCTTCGTTGATTCAACTTCCGCGATTCGGTCTGCGGGCGTCACCACACAAGGGGCCAATCGCCGCCCCGAACTGAACGGCAGTTGCCCAGACCTTGCTCGTCATTCCGCATTGCTGAGAACGCCGTCAACCCCGCCACGGCAGTTCATGTCGCGCTCACGGCGAATGCAAACCGTCACAACCGGACGAACACGTAAACGCCATTTGGCAAACTGATCAAGGGTCTGGGCCTGACCGGTTACGTTCGGACACACTTCGTTGCGATTCAGAATACTTCCGCCATCTAAAATCCGCGCACGGAGAAAAAACATGATCAAACTTTTGTGTGTCGTTGCGCTGGCGGCAAGCCTGTCAGGCTGCATTGTCGCTCCACCGTACGGTTATGCGCCTGCGCCTGCTTATGGATATGCGCCAGCGTACTACGCAGCGCCTTCCCTCGATGTCGGCATCGGTTTCGGCGGTTACGGGCACGGCTGGCGAAAATAGCCTCGTCGCGGCTCCGGCTCCGTTGACGAATCTATTGCTCGAGCCGAATGCTGGCGTGGTAGTCTTCAAGACGGTTCCAATTCCAATCCATTACCCCGACTGTTGCACCTACTGCTGAGAACCGAAATATCGGCGCCGCAATGAACAGTTTCGATACAGCAGTGCAGATCTTCCTGACGCACAACGCCTTCCGCTCGGCGGCAATGAATCACGCGATAAGGGTGATAGCGGGCCAGGTCATATTCAAGGGCCTCGTCCTTATACCCGTGTTGTGGTGGATGTGGTTCAAACCGGGTCCGCGTAGTGAATGGAAGCGTGAGATGATCATCGCGACCGTCGCAAGTGGTCTTCTATCACTTGCGAGCGGCAGACTTCTCGCATATTGCTTGCCGTTCCGGCAGCGGCCGCTCTACAACCCGGAACTGCACCTGGACTTTCCCTCCGTCGGCCTGCATGACGCCGTTGTGCGCACGTGGAGTTCCTTTCCTAGCGACCATGCGATGCTATGGATGTCGATTGCGACGGGCATCTTTCTTGTCTCACGACGCGTCGGTACGCTCGCGCTGCTGTACACAGCTATCTTCATATGCTTGCCGCGGGTGTACCTTGGTTTGCATTATCCGACTGATGTTCTCGCGGGAGCGGCCATCGGCGTAGCCATCACGTGTATCGCGACGCGAGATTTTATCAGGACACGTCTTGCTGGGCCGGTCCTGCGATGGATGAACGGTTATCCGGGGCCTGCCTATATGCTGGCGTTTCTTTTGTCCTTTGAACTGGTCACCCAGTTCAATGAACTATTCCTGATCTTCAGGACGGGTTGGAAGGCGTTATAAACACGCAAGGATTCCTGCCGGAGCGATATCGCAGTCGTTCCGCGCAACGACAGGCAAAGTTCCTTCTTCGTCAGGTGCGCGGTGCAAATGCGCTTCACTCACCTGGAGGAAAGTCGGTGGACGCTGCGAGTTCTGACTGTGCTTCGAAGCCAGCGATTCGCTTGCGCAGTGTCGCGATGGTGCTGTCCAGCGCCTGGGAGCCGAGCATCATCCGCAACGACGCGGGCTCGATGTCGACGCTTTCGATGATGCACGCCGCCATTCGAGCCGGATCGCCCGCCGCAAGACCACTCGCGGGATCGAGCATGCGGAGGAAACTGTGCGCGGGCGTTGCGTCGTAAATGGGCATGAGTTTCGCCACCTGTGCGCTGCCGCAGCGGAATTCGGTGCGCGCACCGCCCGGTTCGACGATCGTCATACCGATCCCGAACGATTCGACCTCCTGAGCCACGGACTCCACGAAGCCTTCAATTCCCCATTTTGTTGCGTGGTACATCGAGTTGCCCGGGAAGGCCACCTATCCGCCGTAAGACGAGATCTGGATGACGCGTCCACCACCCTGTACGCGAAGGTGTGGCAGCGCCGCGCGGATTAGTTGAATCGAGCCGACCAGGTTGGTGGCGATCATATGCTCGACCTGCTCGTCGGTCAGTTCTTCGGCCGCGCCGAACAGCCCATAGCCCGCGTTGCTGATGACGACGTCGATACGCTGGTGCTGGTCGAACGCACGATTGACCGTTTCGCGGACCGCCGCCGTATTGGTCACGTCCAGTATTTCGGCGTGGAACGTCTGCGGATAGCGTGCGGGCAGGTCGCGGACCTTGCTTGTGTCGCGGACGGTTCCGATCACGCGGTCGCCGCGCTCGAGAAGCTGTTCGGAGAGCTGGCGGCCAAAGCCGCTACTGACACCCGTGATAAACCATGTGCGTTGTGACATCGTCAATGTTCCTGTGGTTGTTGCAATCATCCCTGCGGATCGTCTGATCCGGCGATCCCGCTGTTGCTCATCTGGCCACCGTCGCTTCGCTGGATATCGCGACGGGAGGCGGTATGAGAAGCATTGCGCAAAGCAGACTCATGATGCTCATCAGCGCGATCACGCCGCCCATCGGTCAGGGCGTCCCGTCGGCGAAAAAACCGACCAGTGCCGATCCAAAGATGCCGGTGCCGTACTGGATCGCGCCGATCAGCGCCGACATGGCGCCGGCGCGCGCGGGGAAGGTGCCGAGCGCACCGGCGATCGAGTTGGCGACAATGAAGCCGGCCGCGGAGATGAACAGGAAAAGGGGGATCACAAGGCCCGGTAGTCCGCCCCAGTCGGTCCACGCATTGATTGCCAGCACCACGCCCGCGATTGCCGCGCCGAGCGCGCCGGCGCGCATCACTGCCGAACCGTGGTGCCAGTCTGGCGTTGATCTGATTCGTGATCATGATGCCGACGATGCCCGCAGCGAAGAGCACGCCGTAAAACTGCGGCGAGACGTGGTGGTGACTGGGCCACCACCCATGAAACCCGCTAATCGGCGGCCTTCAGGAGGCGATGCCGCGCGTAGTCGAGTGCCTCGGTAAGCACGTCGACTTCCGTCTGTTTTTCCACCAGCGCTCTTTGAAGGTTTTCGATCTGATCGATCGCGTCCAACAGGGTTGTCGCATCTTGCTGCCTCGTCAGCGCAATGTACCCAAGGAACCCGGCCCGATAGCGAACTTCGATTGCCCTTCATCTACGCGCAGCGGCAATGTCCGCTTTCGGCGCCACTCTTCATGTGGCGCGTTCAACGTGCGAGCATCCACGCCGAAATGCTATGGATCACGTCACCCTCTACGCCGTCCGTGATACGGGAACGCTTCGCATGGGTCCCCCTGGGAAGAGCCCCCTGACACGATCATAAGGTTCTCTCTGGGTGAGTCGGTCAGTTTGCGCATGAGCGTATCCGCTTCGGACACGGGGCAATACCTGCAACCGTCGTCCTGATGGTGCACCACCAGCACGGGAATCTTGAGGGCAGCCAGATTCATACTGGTGACCGGGTCACCTCCCTTGTCGTCCCGTAAGATGGTCGAGGTCAACACAATGCCGTCGGGCCCGCCGCCGGCAAGCGCAATTCCAATCGCAGCCACAGATTGTGTGCCGCGACTGGTTCCGACAAGCCAGACCGGCACGTGCAACTGCTCCCGCAGCCAGGCGATTACGGCGCGAGCGTCCTCGGCATGTTCCAGCGTGAGTCGAAAGCCATTCAGGTACGGCGCTGACTGCCGGTCACTCGGTGCATCAATGACGGCCACAGCAATCCCATCGTTGACGAACAACAATCTGGTACGGACGAGGAAGTTGTTTTCCCCCCAGCCGAACGTCCCATACCGGTCCAACTGCAAGCCGCCGTGCCCACCGGCGTAGAGAATCGCTGCGGCTTTTGGCGCATCCGGCGCAATGAAAAGAAACCGCTGGGTGACTCCGGGGCGGGTAGGGATGTCGACGACCTTGGGGAGTGATTGAGCGCGGGACGGGTAGCAAGGCGCGATCAAAGATATCGCCAGCAGCCAGGCCAATAAACGCGTTGGCGGCCGAGTCGCGTAACTAAAACGGAATAGCCCTATGCGTTTGTTCATGACGGAATCGATTGGAATGACGGGCGGCACGACCAATGCGTTGCGACGCTCATCACGTCTCGACTCGCCTTACTGGTCTTTGACAAACTCTCGTTTCCCGCAAGTCACCGGCGGAGGTCCGAGGTGAAGGGTGCGATTACTCGGCCGAGAAGCCGTCTCGACGCCGCCCGTTCGGGCGATCGCTTCTTTCGCGGTGGCGTTCAATGCGCCTCGACAAACTCCACGATCTCGCCGCTATCGCGCTTGAGGTACAGGTCGTCGCCTTTCATGCGCACGTCGTTGCAAGAGTAGGGCATCTTGATGCCCTTGCTGCAGATCCTGCCGTCCTCCGCCTTCCAGTCGCCGTGATCGGCGAATCCCTTGCTCGACTTGAAGTCGTAGTCACCGCTGTTGCCGTACTGGACATGCCACATGCTGCCGTCGGCGAGTTTGAGATCGAACGCCTTGCCTGTGAGGCGTTGCTGGATGTCGACCGCGCTGGGAGCGGTGGCGCCGTCGGGGAATCCCGTTCCCTGTGCAAAAGCAGTGGCGGCGGGAATCAAGAGCAGAGTGGCAAGCAACCTGTTCATTTCGAGTCTCCCGACGAACTGTTTTATTGGTCACCGTTCGACAGAGGCGCAACCCGTCTGGCGGGAGTGCGATGACTTGACGTCGGAGCGTGGCAGACGGGTGTTCGCCGCGCGCAGCCGCGTTTTGTGGCGCTTCCAATGTACGTCGCTGTGCGGGGCGGTTCTGTGGCCTGACGCACATAACGTGGACAGCCCAGGGCGTCGGGGGAAATGCGTTTAAATCCTTATTCGAAGCGATACCGTGCGTTCGTTGCGAATGGGCAAGCAAGGTCCGCAAGTCTTCATGATGAAAGCCATTCGCAATGAACGATGCGCAGGCGCACCGGTAAGACGACCCAATAAGCCGACTGGATTCTTTTCTCCAATGGCTTTCGCCACCGCGTCATCGAGATGAGGCAACACGATCGCGCGCGCCTGATTTTGCAGGTGACGTAGCTGACCGGAATACCGTGTTCCGGTTGTATTCGAGTCGTCGCTACTCACGGAGCAACCGGCAAGCATCACTACCAGCCCCGAAATTACGGAGACGTTATTCCATACGAGAAATCGCATAGGTTCCGGGCACAAGTTTGTCGCCAATAGCGGCAGAAGGCATGTACCGGCTCCGGTTGTCTGGACACGCTTTTGCAGCTCAGGCGGCCAGCTTCATCAGCCGTTCCTGACGGGCTTCGAGGGGTGATTTGAAGCCCAACTTTTCAAGACGCCAGTCGCGATTGTATCGATCCTTGAACGCGATGGCGGCGGCACGAACTTCCTCCAGGTTTTTGAAGATGCGTCCATGAATAGCCTGTTCCTTCATTGTCCGGTTGAATCGCTCGGCGACGCCGTTGGTCTGGGGTTCGGCGACGAAGGCATAGCTCGGCGCGATGCCCCAGAACCGGATCTGGTTACGGAAGTCGTCCGACGTGTACTGCGAACCGTGATCCATACGCAGCGACAGCCCGCGGCCCGCATCGGCGAGCACGGAACCGAATTCGTCCAGCAGCCCCTGGGAGATCGGCTCGAGGGCAGCAAAGCGGTCGCCAATCTTCGCGGCATGAATGCCGGTACACATGCCGTCGCAATGATCAACGGCCGAGAAGATCCACACCATGCCGTCGTCCACGGTCGCGATGCGCACGCCGTCGGTGCCCCACATCTCATTCGGGCAATCGGTTGTGATCCGGCCATCGTGAAGGTTGGGTTCGCCTCGCGCTTGCCGGTGCGGCGACAGCAGGCTGTGCTCGCGCATCAGTCGCAGCACGCGGGTCCGGGAGACCCGGATGTCGTGCAGGATACGCAAGCGCGCCCAGACCTTGCGATGCCCCTCGCCGATGAAGGGGGAAGCCACCAGATCGTCGCGGATGGCCTTCAGCAGGTCAGCATCGGGCATCTTCGGTTTCGGGCCGCGGCGGCCCGGGATGATCGGCACCACGTTGTCCGCTGTCCTCGCGCGGACAGCATAGATCGTCGAGCGGGGGAATCCGAGCACCTGGCAAACCCGTTGCAATCCAAAGGGCTTGTTCGCACTAACGGAGATCGCGCGGCTCATGTCGACGATCTCCGAGCGGTCAAAGGGCGACGGGCCTGCAGTTCACGTTCCTTGCGCAGGATCTCGTTTTCCATAGACAACTCGCCGACGCGCCGCACGGCGTCATTGAGCCGGGCTTCCAGGGGATCGCTGGTGCGTGCCTTCAGGCCGGCCTCCATGCCGGCCAGTGCCAGCTCACGCCATTGCTCGAGCACGGCGATCGTCACACCGACTTCACGGGACACGGCGTCGACGGGTTCGCCACGCAGCAACCGAAGCACCACGCCGCGTTTGCGACCGGTCGACCAACGCTTGACTTCGGCGGCGCCAGAGGCGCTTCCAGTCGCGCTACGCGCTCCTTCCAGCGCCTCTGGCGCAACCCCGTTTACATCTGTTTTCTTCAACATCAACAACTCCAGTTTGGGACCCACGTTTTACCCCAAATCTGTGTCCAGAAAAACAGGAGGCGCGGCAAGCGGCAGAAGGCAGACCGGTCAGTTTATTAGTTTTAATATGAGCAATAATATTGCTAAAACGCACGGCTATACGCGTGCTTGCCGCAATATCTAGGCGCACTTGCTTGATCTCCTTATGCAGACATAAGGGATTGTCCCGAGGCGGCGAAGTGATATTCTTGACTAATATTATCACCTTGTGAGGCCGCCGTACCGCCGCGCTTCATCTGATACTGCCCCTCTGGGCAGACAATCGATGCAACGACAATGGAGACGACCATGGTGAGCCGCGGAGTGCTGCAAGGGATGGTGACGATGCTGCCCGCTGACCCCGTGTACTAGCCACCGGCACCAGCGAACGCGAGGAGCGCCATGCTGCCGCAAGCCGCCGGCGAGATTCCGCCTGACGGTCAGGCTGTGCGGTTCGACAGTCCGACCGCCGCGCAGCATGCTGACATCTTTGCAGTCTGCCAAACGATCAACCTCATTTCCGGGCGTAGCGCGGCCGAGAGAGCCTTTTTCGGCCACGAGCCGCACCTGTGCGGGATCGCCTGGCGTCCGATGAAGGCGCAGCCCGGCCGAGACGGCGCGTTGCGTCACTCGGCAGCGCAATTTCTAACCCGCAGGGAATGAATGACAGTTCCGAGGAATACCTGCTTGACCAATGACGATTCTTTGTAACTCAGTTTGCATAACTAAGTTGTGTGAATCCAATCGGAAGCGCGGTTTCATAGGAGGAGGTCATGATGTCCAGAGGAATTGGATCAATTGCTGTTTTGTTGGCGATGACAGTCGGGCTTGCCGCATGTAATGGAGAGAGTAGCGGCACGTCCGCATCTCAAGCGGCAGGTGTGTCGAATGTAAGTTCGTCACCGACGAATGCCGCAGCCCAGTCAAATTTCAGTGCATCAACGCAAGAGACGAACGTTTCGCTACCTTGCGACGTCGCCGCGACTGCCAACACGCCGTGCTCCGCGGCTCACAGCGTGACACGCTTGCTAACAAGGAACTACAGGGGTCCGTTATTCCAGGTTCAACGGGCGTCTGACAATGCAACGCAGGACATCTATCCCTATACGTCGAGTACCTTGCCGAACGGCGGTGACCACACGCTGATTGGCTCAGCCAATGTCAAAAGCGCAAACGCGTTCTGCACCAATACAACCTGTTCCGTCACTTACATTTACGATCAGATCGACCTGGTTGCATCCCTCAAAGGAGGAGCGTTTGGCAATGTGCCGGCCACCCTCACACTCAACCAGGACGGAACGGAGTCACTGACCGTTCCTGATAGCGGGTCAGGGTCGCAAAAAACGATGACTGTTCCGGTCCTCAACGGCTTTGCGACGATCACGCTTCCAGGAACCGGTGGAACACTGACCGTTCAACTGCTCCAGCCCCCCACCGCGCTCACCAACCAGTCACCGACCCTCCAGCTATCTATCGGGAACGATTTGCCGGCGCTCTCTGGCACACCGGCAAAGCTGGGCTTCGTGTCGCTGCAAGGCGCCCAGATTCCGGCTTTGGGTACTTTGGCGGGACAAGCGTACCGCAACAGGTTCGGCACGGTGAACCAGTCGATCGGTGACAGCGATATCGCCGAATATATGGTGGCGGGGGCGCACTATAGCCAGTCCTCTACTTGCTGCGGGACATACGGAAATATGGAAAGCAGCGCCAACTCCAGCACCTATGCACATGGAGAAGTCGAAGGCGAAATGTTCGCGTTGGCATTCTCAAACGGCAACGCGGCTGTTTTTGGCTATTGTGATGGTGACTCAAACCAGGCACCCAACGTAAAAGACCCCGTATGCAACGCACTCGATATTAACTGGCCGGGCGTGGACGCAGAGGCGGGCGTTTATCTCTACGGCCCGCAGCAGCCTGCAAGAGAAAAGTTCGTCACGGTGCTTTCCAAATACTCACCGGTGACCGCGTCAAATATCTTCGTAGTCAAAGGCGGCTCTGCCTCGCAAAGTGTACTCACAGCACTCTATGACCAGGCGCCCCCAGAAGCCTTGAACTTTGGCAACGACGCGGGCCATGCATTTAACGGGCAATGGCAAGGCGGTCTGTCGCTTGGCGAAGGCGGCGACGGTAGCGCTGCTCCCGTTCAATTCTTCGAAGGAGCGGTGATCACCAAGGCGACATCCGACACGACCGACAACGCGATCCAGGCGAGCATTGCAAGCTTTTATGGACCCCCGGCTGATAAGGCCGTGGCCGCCTGCTATGCAACCAACCTGTTCAATTCGCCGCTGAGTCTCGCCACACCCGATGCATGGTCGCAGCAGAATGGCGGCACCGCTGTGCCTGCGCCCGATATATCGGGCGTGGACAAGGGGGCGGCAACGGTTACCAGCACGAACGGCTCGTCAGTCTCAAATATCCACGAAATCATCAGGGTTCAGGGCGGTCAATCGTATAGTTTCACTGACTACGTTCTCGCTACCGCTAGCGCGACGGTCTTTCCTGGCGGATCAATCCAGACCGATGACCCGAGCGGGACCGAATTTGGCTGGGTCCTCAATACGAATACGGGCACTGTAGTGCGAGGGACATGGGGCGCCGGACAGCCAACTTCGCTGAGCGCGGTGAAATCGGGCAACTGGTGGAAAGTGACGATGACCCTCGCCGCTCCCGAGGGATCGAACAATGCGTCAGTTTTTATCGACCCACCCACGTCTAACGCTGCTGGAGTCCGCTCACAGCAAGCGCCATACTTGAGCGCAACGCATTATTGCCCAAGCCTCGCCATCGTGACCGGCTCTGGAGCGTAGGCATGAAACCGCGCCCGGTTTTCCGGAGACTCCAGCTCTCGAGTGAATGGAGTCACGGAAAACACAAAGAAGAAGTCAGCACAATGCTCGCCAGAAGTTTGTGAACAGGCGGACCGGATGGTGCTCCAGCACCATCCGAACCTGAATCGTAATGGAAGACGCCTAGTTCGATAGCGGCCAACTCCATGTCGCGCGCTGTTGACCTGGATGCAATCATTGCGTGTTTGGGTCGCCACTGATGTTCTGTTCTTCGCGTCCTGTAACACGGTTCAGGCGCCCCGGCTGCGAACGACGGCCTAGAATATGCCGGGGAGCGCGTGCGCTGTGGGGGCATCGCAGCGATCCCATCTCTTCCGCCAACCTTTGGGCGACCTTGCCTGGAGAAAGACGATGGTCAAACGTTCACGGGGCATGCTGCTGCAATCTTTTCCCCATGCCGGCCTACCAGCCGGGGTAGCGTCCAGCTCACGAGCGCCGACATCCACGAACCCCCTCGCATCGATCCGAACTACCTGTCCACGGAGCACGACCGTCAGGAAGCCGTAGCCGGCGCCCGGCTGGTGCGTCGTCTTGCGGCCACTCAGGCACTCTTGCAGGTGACTGCTGAGGAAACCCGGCCGGCAGCAGCCGTCTTCGATGAAGCCAGCATGCTGCAGTTCGTTCGAGAGCAGAGCGGCTCGGTGTATCACCTTTGCGGCACATGCGCGATGGGAAGCGATGCGCGGGAGTCGGTGGTGAACGACCAGCTTCAGGTTCATGGTGTGGCCAACCTGCGGGTGGTGGATGCCTCGATCTTTCCGAACATCACGTCGGGCAATACGAATGCGCCGACGATGATGGTCGCGGAAAAGGCGGCGGCGATGATCCTCGACGGCATTGCGCTCGGACCCGCTTCGAGGCGGCCCGGATAACGAGCGGATCGAGTGGGCGTTGCTGCCGCAGCAAGGGGCTCCGTGACGTCTTTCCACGCTTAATCCAGTCTGATGCGCAGGCAAATTTACCTGGCTGCGTCTGCGGCGAGCCGGACCAAAGTTGGACGGTCGATCTATGCTGCTCTCCGTGCGCGCGGAGTCTCGACGACCCAAGCCCTGGATATCTTCTCGCGAAAGCTGCTGCGCACCGCGTTCGCGGCCTGCAAATCTGGACAATCATTCGACGCCCAACACTTCGCCGGCGCTAACCCGTGTTGACGAAAACCATAGAATCTTAAACACAGGCGGAAGACTTACCGCATGGTTTAACCGCTACCTCATGTCCGGTTTTCGCAGGGTCCGACCCAGGCGGCCGTGACACATTCGCGCCCATGACATCAGATTCAGGCTCGCCTTATATTGTTTATTTATGTGACGGCGTGTCCGAACATTTTCGATGTACGATCAACTGTCGCCGCTATTCCTCCCGGCGGCTACAAAATTGCTATCGGACGGTTTTCGAGAGGATTCAGCCGTTTTTAAAAGCGCAACGGGCAAAAGACATATGCGCTCCAAAACTGCATCGACCGTAAGCGAAAACATCGCCCGTTGGATACGAGCGCCGATGTCCTTCCCCTTTATCCGGAGTCAGCTTCCATTGCTCCGCATGGGCTCGCCGCAGAGACGCCCGCAATTCGCGCCATTCAAATCACTGCACCCGACAGCCCGCGTAGCGTTCTCGTCCCGGCATTCACCCAGCCTCAATCAGCATACCCGCTCCCGACAAGACCCTGCTCAATGCCCGCGCTCGAAGCGATCAAGCGCCGAGGCCGTTTGAAGATCGCTCCAGGAAGCTTCGTTGCGTGCGTCGTCCCTCGAGGCTCGCCGACCATTCAGGAGAACATCGCCATGATTACGAAACGCATCCGTGCCGTATTGGCTGCCGTTGTACTGATCGCGACGATTGCACCGGCATGTCAGGCGCAGTACACCACCGACTGGCTGGCGAACACATTTGGGACGATTGCCGCCCACGTCGGTAACGGCGCACGTTCCATGTGGGTAGCGCCTGAAGGCGTCATCTATACGTCCTCGTTGTGGGATGAAAGCGAAGGTGGAGTCGCCCTGTACCGGAACGGCCAGAGCGTGGGTTCCATGGGGCTGCACAACGACTTTCAGGGTAGCGCCATTACGGGTAATGCAACTTCAATCTTCGTTGCTTTGCAGTTCGGCAGAAAGGACGGCAGTGGAAGGGTGGGGCGATACAACCGGACGAGTCAAACTCGCGACCTGGTGATTCCCGTTAGCGCGACAACGACTGAGGCGCGTGCCGACGTCGTCACGGGACTCGCGACATCAGGCTCACTCCTTTATGCGAGCGACTTTCCTGGAAATCGCGTCCGGGTCTTCAGTACCGACGGCGTCTGGCAGCGTGATATCAATGTGTCAGGCCCTGGCGCGCTCGCCGTGGACGGCGCCGGCAATATCTGGGTTGCCCAGAAGAGCGCGGGCACCATCCTCGAATTCAATCCGGCCGGATCCCCGCTGAACACAATTCAGATGTCCGCTGCCTCTCGACCGTCCGCGCTGTATTTCGACGCGACGACAGGACAGCTCATGGCTGGCGACGAGGGGCCCGACATGAACATCAAGATCTACAGTATCCTGGGCGGACCAACGCAGGTCGGCACGTTCGGCATTCAGGGCGGATATCTCGACACGACCGCTGGAATCAAAGGTCAGATCGGCGACAAGCGGTTCACCCGCGTTGCCGGCATCGGCAAAGACGCCGCCGGCAACCTGTATGTACTCAACAACCCATGGGGTGGAACCTGGGACCTCGGCCGCAACGGCAACACCGACATTCACGCCTACGACAGCGCGGGCAACCTGAGATGGAAGCTTCAGGCACTCAACTTTGAAGGCAACGCCGCTCCGGACCCCGGTACAGACGGCGCGTACTTCTACGGAGGCTTCAACGTCTACACCGGCACCGCCGGCGGAACTTTCGTGGCCAACACCGTCGATCCATTCGACTATCCGTCCGATCCACGAATCGACATCAATGATGGCCAGCGCGGCCAGCACTTCGCGCAAATCGCCACCGTCGGCGCAAACCGGATTCTTGTGGCAGCCGGCCAGAATCCCGGCATCTTCCACTTCTTCCACTTCAATGCGGCCAATGGCTACATCGCTATACCGGACGCGTCGCTGCCGGGTGCGGCGTTCAATACGACTGCACAGGTCACAGACGGATTCTGCCTCGACAGCAACGGAAACATTTGGGCTGGCCTCGACAGGACGAACCACATCTACTACTACCCGCTGACTGGTTTTGATGCCAACGGCAAGCCGACTTGGGGAGCAGCAGTGAAGTACCCCACGCCGAGGTCCATCAGACCCATGACGCGAATAATCTACCTCGCGGACAGCGACACCATGATCCTGGCGCAAGGCATTGTCGGGAGCGCAGACTGGACGTCGATAGGAGCGAGGGTCGAGGTGTATCACGGCTGGCGCGCAGGAAACCACACCTCGCCGAATCCGGTGATCAACATCACCAGCCCCAACGCCAAGTCAATCACGGCAGCAGGTAACTATCTGTTCGTCGGATACGTACACACCGTGCCCAACATCGACGCCTTCAATCTCAACACAGGTAGCCTGGACATCACATTGATCAATACCAACCCCGCCAGGGTGGACGTCGGCAATGACGTGGATTCGGTGTACGGCCTCAGGTCATACCTGCGATCGACCGGGGAGTACGTAATCACGAAGGACAACTACAAAGGGTCCAGCATTGTTGTTTATCGCTGGACTCCTGGGGCAGTCGGAGCCGTCGCACGCGTAACCGCAGCGTCGGACTAGATTCCATGTAATCGAACTGTCGATGACATCCCCACACTTATGGTCCCGGCCCATGTGACGGGCTAGAGACCAAAGGCGCGAAGCATGTGGTCCATGCCCGCGACGAAAAGCTGTCCGTTGACGACCGTCGGCGACGTGAGGATGGCGCTCGTAGGCCGCTCAGCAACCGGGAGGTTATCGCTGCTCCAGAGTATCTGTCCGCTCTTCGCGTCGACGGCGAACACCTGCTTCGAGATACCGTCGGCGTAATACACCACCCCGTTTGCGACCACAGGGGAGATCGCCGGGTTGTCAGAAATCGAATCTTTGCCGACCGGCTGCTGCCAGGCCAGGCTGACGGAACAGGTGCCGCTGATGCCCAGAGCGAGGAGCCCGTGGTTATCGAAGCCGGTGGGCGAATGGGACGGAGCCGCCATATATAGCTGTTTCAGCACCGGGTCAAACGCTGGCAGACCGATGTTGGTCCCAGAATCTCTGGGCTGACTGATATTCAGCGTTTGTATCGGGCCGGACTGGATGGTGGTCTGGTTATAGATGAACAGGTTGCCAGTCTTCTGGAACGCTGCAAGCATTGGCGGGCAGCCACGAGGCTGGAACAGCGGTGCCGTCGCACCGAAGTCCGCGTCTCGCGTGGCCGGAGGCATCGGCGAGTTTGACGCGGTCACTGCGAGGCTGCTGGTGAGCTGGACCACGTGTTCTGCAAACGCGGCGTTCTGCGGGTTGGCGAATGCGTTGCCCGTCAGGGCGTAGACCGCTGACCCGCCCCGCACGACCGATACGCCTCCCGGTCCCCAGATACCACCGCCATTTGGCCCGGTTGCACCGGTCGGGTACCAGCGCTGCAGGATCGCTCCGTCGGGGATCGATACGCGCACGACCTGTCCGTGGTACGGCGTCATATCACAGGTGCTGGCCGTCGTGAGGTACAGCGAGGTGCCATATCGCGTACTGACGCTGAGGGTCGGGCTGCCGTAGACGTAGGTCTTCGGAGCCACGTTCGCTGCATCGGGGATCATCACGTGCAGCGCGGGCAGGTCCGCGCCGGTGGCCAGATTGTACGCGTGCAGAAAACCGTCCCCGCTCACGATGTACAGCTGGTTCCTGGTACGGTCGATAGTAGGCGTTCCGATGAACCCGATGTTGCCGCCTGATGCAGCAAAGTCGCTGCAGGTGGTGTGCACGGGCGTGACGTGTTGCGTCCAGATGATCGCCCCGGTGGATGCGTTCAGCGCGAACATGTCCCCCTGCAGCGTCGCTGCATAGACAACATCGGTCAGCACCCCGTTGATGCTTACGCCTGCCGCCAGTGTCGGCTGGGTCAGCATGGGGCCACCGAGATCCGTCGTCCAGTGGGTCCGCAAACTCGCCACATTCGATGTCGCAAGCACGGTCTCGACGGGATTGTTCCCGGTCCGCTGGGCGTTCATGCCGAACGTGGGCCAGTCTGTCGCGGTGAAAGAAAGAGCAGCGGCAGCGCCTGGTGTCAGTGCGCGCGTCGCGGCACTCGCATTCGCGGGAGCCAGAAGCGGCGCATCCACCACGGGTCCCGTCACGCTCGGAACGCTGTCCGGATTCATGCCGCTGCCCAGATTCTGCTGGCTCACAGGCGATCCATCGAGTGCACTCGCGGGCGGCACCTCGGGTCCTGAGGCAGGTCCAGGATGACTGTGAGGCACGAGGGGTACGGGCGCCGTTGCCGCCGGGGTCTGCGCCTGAGCGCCTGAGCCGGTCGAAACGGCAAACATCACCGTGGCGACTAGTCCAACGAATTTGAGACGAGAGGGCGTGCTTGTCATCGAGACACCTCTTGAACGTCAGGGTATTGCACTCATTCGCGCGCCTGGCTGAGCGGCGGCTCGTTTTTCACGTAGCGGATGTGCGGGTCATGCTGGTATTGCGAGTCGATGAGCCGTTGTGTCCGGTCGTCCGTCGAATCGTCGCCAATCGCGATGTCGATGTTCGCGTGCGTTTGCACGCGGCACAGATCCGATACCTTGGGCGATCAGCGCTGCGCGATTGCACATCCGCAGGCAAATGGAGACTTTCAAGGGGTGTCGTCATGATTTCGCCTCAATGACTTCGCCGCGATTCTGAAAGGGGCAATGACAGCCGGTTCGCTCTGCGTATGCAATGCATGCACTGCCACCTGCTGCAAAGTAGACGAAAAAAAGTCAGAAAATAATGCTCAATAAATCGGCAAAAAATCGTGGGTATCTGAGGCAAACGAATTGCACAGTGCACCTCGCTCGAATCTGCCGTCACCACTGGGTCGTCGTGCCGATTGGGGAATCCCTGGTCGGCGCGCGATCGAGGGAGACGCGCGAGGTGGCCGTCAGTCGCGACTGGTCACGGCCGGAATGAGGGACAACTATGGCTTTATGGTCCCGCTACCGGCAGTTTGACGATCTGAGTCGGCGGACGAGCGATGGCCCCCCGATCCGTGCAGAATATGACGGGAATTTCGCAACCCCGATGAGAGGACAACAATGCGGCGCACAGCACTCAAAGTGGTAAGAATAAGCGTCTTGATCGTTGTCCTGCTGATCATAGGCGCGCTGGGCTTTCGCGTGTGGTCTTCGCAGCGCGGACCGGGCCTCGCCGTCTGGCATACCTACGTACCGCATGAAATGACAGTCAAGGAAATTGACGCGAGCAACTGGAACGGCTACCTGGCGGCGGAGTCCCGGATATTCGACGAGGTTCGCACCAATGTCGTCGAGAAACTGGACCCCGCCTCGCGCGTCCCGTCGAACCGGTATTACGAGGGCTCGCCGATCTATCCGGAACACTTTGCGCACAACTGGAATCGCTCTTATGTGCTCGAACCGAAGGGCGAGCCTGTCGGTGCAGTGGTGCTGCTGCATGGCCTGACTGACTCGCCCTATAGCCTGCGTCACATCGCCCGCTACTACCGTGATCATGGCTTTGTCGCAATCGGCATCCGCCTGCCGGGACACGGAACGGTTCCAGGGGCGCTCACCCAGGTCGAGTGGCGCGACTGGGCGGCAGCGACGCGGCTCGCGGTACGCGAAGCACGCCGGCGCGTCGGCCCGGACAAGCCGCTGGAACTGGTCGGATACTCAAATGGAGGAGCGCTCGCGCTGCAGTACTCGCTGGACGCCATTGACGATAAATCTCTGACGCGCGCTAGTCGAATTGTGCTGATCTCGCCCATGATCGGAGTGACTCGATTCGCTCGTTTCGCGGGACTGGCCGGGCTTCCGGCGGTTTTACCGGCGTTCGCCAGGGCCGCCTGGATGGGGGTCGTGCCCGAGTTCAACCCATTTAAATACAATTCCTTTCCGGTGAACGGTGCACGTCAGTCTTTCCTGCTGACCCAGGCACTTCAGGATCAGATACAGCGTTTGCACCGCGAGAACCGGCTGGTCGAACTGCCACCGGTCCTGACGTTCCAGTCTGTCATCGATTCCACCGTTAGTACCCCCGCGCTGATGTCGGGGCTCTATGATCAGCTACCCGAGAACGGCAGCGAGATTGTGCTGTTCGACGTAAACCGCGGCGTGAAATTCCGCACCTTTCTACGCACGGCATCCTACGGCGCGCTTGACCGGCTTGTACGCGCCGGGCCGCAGAACTACCGGACGACGATCATCGCCAACGCTGGCCCGGACTCGGCACAGACCGTCGAGCGCACCATTGAGGCAAGCGAAGTCAAAGAACACGTGCGGCCGTTGGGCATCGACTATCCGCCGGATATTTTCTCGTTATCACACATTGCCCTACCATTCCCTGTGACCGACGCGCTCTACGGAACTTCACCCGGCACCGACGAAGATTTCAACGTGAATCTCGGGGCGCTCGCTGCGCGCGGGGAGCGCGGCGCGTTGATTCTCACGCTTGACGCCATGTTCCGGATCGCGTCGAATCCCTTCTTTCCGTATGTCGAGCAGCGAATCGACGAAGGTATGGGAAAGATGCCCGGCCCAGTGGTCAACGCGCCGGAACGATCCCACCAAAGCACGGAAGGCGTAACCAACGAAGCGGTCGACGAGTTGCCGGAAGCCGAGCCAGCGGAGGCATACGGGCCGTGAACACCTCCTGCTGAAGCGAAATGATCGGCCGGATTGCCTGCCGGCAACGGCTTGCGGCTTTTCGCGCGATGGCGAAACACAAGCTATGGAAAGGGATTTCCACGAATCCCCGTTTCGCGCAAGTTCGCGAATCGTGCGGGCGGTTCACGGAAGGCCGCGTTGCGGGAGCAAACGCGGTTACCCTCTGCAAACTGCCGACGTTGCTGCCAGCCGGTATGACCGCGCAGGAATACCCGACGGCTTAGGACTTGATGAACGCCAGTAGATCAGCGTTGATCGTTTCGGCTTCCGTGGTGGGCATGCCGTGCGGGAAGCCTTTGTAGGTCTTCAACATCCCATTGCGCAGCAGTTTGGCGCTCAACGGCCCTGAGTCGGCATAGGGCACGATCTGGTCGTCGTCGCCATGCATGACCAGTGTCGGGACCGAGATCTTCTTCAGGTCCTCGGTAAAATCCGTCTGGGAAAAGGCGACGATGCCATCGTAATGCGCCTTGGCGCCGCCTTCCATGCCTTGGCGCCACCAGTTCTGGATGACCCCTTCGGACGCTTTGGCGCCCGGCCGGTTATAGCCGTAGAACGGTCCCGCGGCGACGTCGCGATAAAACTGCGACCGGTTGCTGGCTACCTGTGCCTGGAAACCATCGAAGACTTCCTTGGGAAGGCCCCTAGGATTCGCATCCGTCTTGACCATTAGCGGTGGCACGGCGCTGATCAGCACGGCCTTCGCCACGCGACTCTCGCCGTGACGCGCCAGATAACGCACGACCTCGCCGCCCCCTGTGGAATGGCCAACGTGGACGGCGTTCTTCAAATCAAGATGCGCGGTAACAGCCGCGAGATCATCGGCATAGTGATCCATATCGTGGCCGTCGGCAGTCTGGGTCGAGCGCCCGTGACCGCGGCGGTCATGCGCAATGACCCGAAAGCCATGATTCAGGAAGAACATCATCTGCGCGTCCCAATCGTCAGCGCTCAGTGGCCAGCCGTGCGAGAAAACAATTGGCTGTCCGGTGCCCCAGTCTTTGTAGAAAATGTCGATGCCGTCCTTGGTCTTTACAGTGTTCATCGCCTTATCTCCATTGTTGCGGTCTCAAATAAAAGTATATGCGTTGGCAGGTGAGCGCCAGGACTTCATTTGGCGGGACTGCTGGCCGCGACGCCCTATCTTCTTGAAAACGCGGATTTTCCGCCACGTCCGCGTGGCTTCGGCTCGACACCCACGCGCCGATCGCGCGCGAGCACGAGCGCCGTCATCCTTTCCACGATGGTTTCAAACGCCGGATCGTCTTGCGGTACGTAAAGCCATTTTCGGAGCACGGGATGCGGCTGCAAAGCCGGCATTTCATCAACGAGAGCGGCGTGGCGCTCTTGCGACGTGCACACCAGCAAGCCGTTCCACGGCTCACCGCGATCGGCGGCAACCAGACACAACAGGCCGTCGACATATGCGGCATCGCAGCCGAACATCCGCTTGTGAATGTAGGTGGAATCGCGCTCGAACGCTTCGAAGATCCACGCGAGCGAGTTGCGGATGGAGGCGGGCATTGGCGTGAAATCCTTGGCGATGGTCTCGACCATGAGGTTATACAAACTCGTTGACCCTGGCAGACAGCGTGAAGGCCAGTCCGCCATGTCGTAACGCTTGCTACCTGCTGAACGCGAAGCGCAACCACGCGCGCTTGCCTTCGAATGAGTGATCAAAGACAACGACGCGTATGCCGGGACGCTCCTTTCGAACCTTGGCGATTTCTGCCGAGTAGGCCTCCCGCATCGCCGACCGGTCACGACGGCCGCACTCCGGCTGTGGACTGCTTTAGTTTCGCCAGACCGGACCCTCAGGAAAGCAATATTGATCAAGCGATGCCGCATGCATTTCGATGCTATAACCGGGACGTTGCGGCGGCATGTAACGGCCGTTGCGGATCAGAACAGGCTCGACGAAATGCTCGTGCAGATGATCCACATATTCGAGCACGCGGTTTTCCAGCGAAGCCGACACGCAGATATAGTCGAAAAGCGAAATATGCTGGACATACTCGCACAAGCCGACGCCTCCCGCGTGCGGACACACCGGCACGCCGTATTTCGCCGCCATCAGCAGCACGACGATCACCTCGTTCAAACCGCCCAGGCGGCAGCTATCCACCTGACAGAAGTCGATTGCGTGTGCCTGCAGCAATTGCTTGAACATCACGCGGTTATGGCAATGCTCGCCGGTCGCGACGCCAATGGGTCGAAGCCGCTGCCGGATGGCCGCATGGCCGAGAATGTCGTCGGGGCTCGTGGGTTCCTCGATCCACCACGGATCAAATTCCGCGAGGCGCCGCATGTTCGCGACCGCTTCATCGACATCCCACACCTGGTTCGCATCCATCATCAGTTTCAGGTTTCCGCCGAGTTCTTCACGCAGGATGCGGGCTCGGCGCACATCTTCTTCGAGATTGCCACCCACCTTCTGTTTGAAGTGCGTCCAGCCCTGAGCGACACCTTCACGTGCGAGCCGGCGAATCTTGTCGTCATCGTAGCCGAGCCAGCCCGCCGAGGTTGTGTAGGCCGGATAGCCGTGAGCGAGCATTTCCTCTTCGCGCTCGCGCCTGGTCTGCCAATGGCGATGCAACATCGCGATGGCTTCATGAGGTGTAATTGCATCGGTCACATAGCGGAAGTCGAGACAACGCACGAGTTCTTCCGGACTCATGTCGACGAGCAGCTTCCATACCGGTTTGCCTTCCGCTTTTGCCCACAGGTCCCAGGTGGCATTCACGACGGCCGCCGTCGCCAGATGAATCGCGCCCTTGTCCGGACCGATCCAGCGCAACTGGCTGTCTGACGTCAACGCGCGCCAGAAAGCGCCCATGTTCGCTGAGATATCCTCGAGGGTCCTGCCAACGATCAACGGGGCGAGCGCCTGTACCGCACTCACGCAGATCTCATTGCCACGCCCGATCGTGAAGGTAAGGCCATGGCCTGTGAGCGCCTCCGACGAATCGGTTTCGAGCGTCACGTAGGTGGCGGAGTAATCCGGCGCGGCGTTCATCGCATCAGAGCCGTCGAGTGAACGCGAGGTGGGAAAGCGAATGTCCCGGACGGACAGCCTTGTGATCGTGGTCATCTTTGCACCCTCCGCGGGCGATGATTATCGACTTCCGCCTGCGAACGAAGACGGATTGGCCTCGTACTTGCGATTGCGACATGTGCTTACATACCGGCGTCTCTCTAAGTATTCGCCCGCGTTGACAACGCTGAATCCACTTCCTAGCATGCTAGCATCTTCAATGCAAATCAAGCGCGCCGTGAACTCTTCATCCGTGGTAGAGAGTGCCGCCAGCAACCCGTATGGTGCATTGCAAAAGATCAAGGGCGGCGAACGAGGCAGTCTGACCGACGCGGTCGAACAGGCGCTGAAAGAAGCGATCGTGACGTTGGTGCTGGAACCCGGAATGATGATCGACAAGCTGGCGGTCTGTGAACGGATGGGGGTATCGCGCTTTCCGGTTTCGGCCGCGTTGGCAAGGCTTGCGCACGCGGGCCTCGTCGAAGTGTTGCCGCAGCGCGGCACGCGCGTCAAACCGATCTCCCTCGAGGACATCCGTCAGCATCTATTCATACGCAGTGCACTCGAAGTCGAAACGGTGCGCACTGTCGCGCTCTCGCGTGATAGTGCGACGCTAGAGGCCTTGGCTCTCAATCTCGATCAGCAGCGCGAAGCGGTCACGAGTGGCCAACGCTTGAGATTTCACGTACTGGATCTGGCCTTTCACGAAATCCTCTTTGACTCGATCAACCTGCCGCGAGTGAAGGAAATCGCTGTGGTGTCGCGCAACGCGCTGGATCGCGCCAGGCAATTGCTGGCGAGTCCTGAGCGGCTTGTGCACACGCTCGAGGAGCACGAGGGTATTTTCGAAGCCATTCGCAGCTGCAAGGCCGACGCGGCTGCGAAAGCGATGCATGACCATCTCGATCAGGTCGTCGCCGAGCTGCACCGGTCTGCGAGTGAGAGGTCGGATCTTTTCGAACCATAGTGACCTACGCCGATCGCGACCGGCGGCGGGTGACATTTGACCGTGTGCAATGTAGACGCCTTTCTGACGCCGCACGATGAGGAATGCGTGATCTGAACCACTGTTGTGCAGCATCTCAGGATCGCTGCACATGGGATTAAAGGGGCTTCGGCAATGTGTCTGGCTTCTCGTTGCGCTTTCAGTTCTGAATGGCGGCGTACGCCCTGTGCCGTCCCGGCTCGCTTCTTCGATGAGGCCAGCGGACATCGCGCAATTGTCGTTGTATCCGCACCATGATCCCGCTCTTTTCCGTCAATAAGCTCAGCAAGAGCTTTCCCGGTGTGAGGGCTCTTCATGAGGTCCAGTTCGAGCTCGTGGCTGGCGAGGTCCACGCGTTGATGGGCGAGAACGGCGCCGGTAAGTCGACGCTGATGAAAATCCTCGCAGGCGTGTACACCCGGGATTCGGGCGAAATTCTCTATGACGGCCAGCCAGTTGAGTTCCTGAGCCCGCGTGATGCGCAGGCCGTGGGTGTCGGCATCATTCATCAGGAATTGCAGTTGATGAATCATTTGACCGTCGCGCAGAATATTTTCATCGGCCGCGAGCCGCGCGGACGCCTGGGCCTGCTCCTCGACGAAGACAAGCTCAACGCCCAGGCGCGCGACATTCTCGCCCGCATGCATGTGCATCTCGACCCGCGCGCCATGGTCGGTGCGCTTACCGTCGCCAGCCAGCAGATGGTCGAGATCGCCAAGGCCTTGTCTTTCGATTCGCGCGTCCTGATCATGGATGAGCCGACCTCCGCGCTGAACGACGCCGAAATCGCCGAGCTCTTTCGCATCATCCGCCAGTTGAAAGACCGCGGCGTCGGCGTCATCTACATTTCACACAAGATGGATGAGCTGAAGCAGATTGCCGACCGGGTCACCGTGCTTCGTGACGGCGAATATGTGGCCACCGTCGCCGCCAGCGACACGAGCGTCGAAGCGGTCATCGGCATGATGGTCGGAAGAACGTTGACCGACGTCGCACTGTTTCAAAGCACTGCAGACAAGGGCGAGGTCGCGCTCGAAGTGAAACATCTCAACGCCGGTCCGCTCGTCAGGGACGTGAGCTTCACGCTGCGCAAAGGCGAAATATTGGGCTTTGCCGGATTGATGGGCGCGGGCCGCACCGAGGTCGCCCGCGCGGTGTTCGGTGCCGACCCGATCGAATCCGGCGAGATTCTGGTGAAAGGTGTGAATGCAGTGATCAGGAGGCCGAGCGACGCGGTGGCGCGCGGTATCGGTTATCTCTCGGAAGACCGGAAGCGATTCGGCCTGGCAACCGGAATGGACGTCGAGTCGAACATCGTGATGTCCAACCTGGGAAAATTCCTGTCGCTGAATTTTTTCCTGCGCCGTGCGCAGATACGCAAGACAGCTTCTCATTTCATCAATCTGCTCGCCATTCGTACACCCTCCGCGGCGCAGCCGGTACGGCTTCTCTCAGGCGGCAATCAGCAGAAGATCGTCATTGCCAAATGGCTTGAGCGCAACTGTGATGTGCTCTTCTTCGACGAGCCGACGCGTGGCATCGATGTCGGCGCCAAGAGCGAAATCTACAAGCTTTTGCGCTCGCTCGCCGGGCAAGGCAAGGCGATCGTGATGATCTCGTCGGAACTGCCGGAAATCCTGCGTATGAGCGACCGCATCGTTGTGATGTGCGAGGGCCGTATCACCGGCGAACTTGCCGCCCGCGAGGCGACGCAAGAACGCATCATGCAACTGGCGACGCAGCGCGAATCCTTGAAAGCGGCGTAAGCCTCAAGAGGTCAAGTACATGACACAGCCATCTGATACTGCGGCGCTGGCCAATGAGAGACGGGCCTCTGGCTTGAGGGCCCGCGTCTTCGCGCCGACCGCCCTGCAAAAGCTGCTCGCCTTCGCGAGCCTGATCCTGCTGCTGGCCTTTTTCAGTTTCGCCTCGCCCGCCTTCATGCAGATGGACAACATCCTCGGCATTCTGCAGGCGACGGCGGTCAACGGCGTTCTGGCGATCGCCTGCACATTCGTCATCATCACGGGCGGCATTGATTTGTCCGTCGGCACGCTGATGACCTTTACGGCGGTCATTTGCGGCGTGTTTCTCACCTATTGGCACCTGCCGATGGGGGCGGGGGTCGTCGCTGCGATTGCGACGGGCGCACTTTGCGGAATGACTTCAGGAACCCTGACGGCGAAGTTGAAGATCCCGCCCTTCATTGCCACATTGGGCATGATGATGCTCCTGAAAGGGCTTTCGCTCGTTGTCTCGGCCGACAAGCCGATCTATTTCAACGACACCGAGAACTTCTACATGATTTCGCAGGATTCGCTGATCGGCCACGTGCTGCCGAGCGTTCCCATTCCGAACGGGGTCCTGATTCTGTTCTTCCTCGCGGTCGCGAGTTCTATCACACTCAATCGCACGGCGCTCGGCCGCTATACCTTCGCGCTCGGCAGCAATGAGGAAGCCGTGCGCCTCTCCGGCGTGAATGTCGATCGCTGGAAGATCGCTATTTACGGCCTGAGCGGTGCGATTTGCGGTGTCGCCGGACTGCTCATCGCCTCGCGTCTGAATTCGGCCCAGCCGGCTCTCGGCCAGGGTTATGAGCTTGAGGCAATCGCCGCCGTCGTCATCGGCGGCACCTCACTCAGCGGTGGTTCGGGCACGATTCTGGGCACGATCATCGGCGCTTTTATCATGAGCGTGTTGACCAACGGCCTGCGCATCATGTCCGTCGCTCAGGAATGGCAGATCGTGGTGACGGGCCTCATCATCATTCTTGCAGTCTATGCCGATATCCTGCGACGCAAGAAGAGCTGACCCTGCACAGGACAAAATCGAAAAAGGAGCGCCCGAAGGCTCCCGCAACGGCTGAAGGTTGAAAGCCCAACTTAGGAGGAGAAACACCATGTTGAAAAGAAAACTTATCGGTGTCGCGATCGGTGTCGGCGTGCTCGTCGGCGGGACGACTCTTACGTATGCGGATGAAGTCTATATCCCGCTGATCTCGAAAGGATTTCAGCACCAGTTTTGGCAAGCCGTCAAATCCGGCGCTGAACAATCGGCGAAGGACCAGAACGTGAGAATTACCTTCGAGGGCCCGGAGACGGAGGCTATGGTCGATAAGCAGATCGACATGCTCTCGGCCGCGCTTGCCAAGAAGCCCCAGGCAATCGGCATCGCCGCGCTCGACAGCAAGGCGGCCATTCCGCTCCTGAAGAGAGCGCAGGCCGCCAAAATACCCGTCATCGCATTCGACTCTGGCGTCGACAGCGACATTCCGCTGACGACCTGTGCAACGGACAATCTTGCCGCCGCCGCACTCGCCGCCGAGAAGATGGCCGAGGCGATCGGCAATTCCGGTGAAGTCGGCGTGATCGTCCACGACCAGACCAGCCGCACGGGCATCGATCGCCGCGATGGCTTTCTCAACCAGATGAAGGCGAAGCATCCAAACATCAAAATCGTCTCGGTCCAATATGGCGGTGGCGACCATCTGAAGTCGGCCGAGATCGCCAAGGCGATGATCCAGGCCAACCCCAGTCTCAAGGGCATTTTCGGCGCGAATGAAGGTTCGGCGGAAGGTGCTGCGATCGGCGTCAGGGAATCCGGCAAAAAGCTCATCCTGATTGGCTACGACTCTGGCAAGGAGCAAAAGGAGGACATCAATTCGGGACTGATGCTGGGCGCCATAACGCAGAATCCCGTCGGCATCGGCAAATGCGTCGTCGACTCGGCGGTGAAGGCACTGAAGGGCGAGAAGCTACCCAGGAAAGTCGACACGGGCTTCTACTGGTACGACAAGAGCAATATGAACGATCCCAAGATCGCCGCTGTGCTCTATGATTGATCGACGCCGCTTAAGGCGCCATGAGCGAGGAAGAGCCTCGGCTCTTCCTTTTTTTCTCCCATCGCAGCGAGAAGTTGGTTGTGAGGTCTCGCCAAACCGAACCGGTCGTGCGCGCCACGCGTAGGGCGCCACGTTTATTGCAACGGCGCACATTAGAAAATCAAGTGTTTACGCGTAACCGCGCCACGTGTGCCAGGGTGGTCCGACAAAGCTCGTGCGACGGCCTACGTCCGCGACAAAGCTATAGCATTTTGCCTGACGCGATTAGCCATAGCCGACCCTCTGCGGACGCACGTTCCACGTGTGTTGAACGACTGCACCGGGGCGGTGATCGGTCGTTCGACAAAATCCGAGCATCGCGGCTCCTGCCGTTTGGTGGGGAGGTCTAAGCTCGACGTTGTTCGTGGTGCCTGCCATGTACATGTTCGCAGGAAGCACGCACACGCGCGACGTAGCAGGAAAGCACCTGGCGCGGACGACCTGGACGAACATCGCCAGATCGTTCTGATCGAGCGCGATATTTGTCCAAAAATGGATTAAACAGATCCTATTTGACCGTCTGGTGTGAGATGACTTCAATCCCCCATACTTGAGGTGTCGCACAGGAGGCCGTTTCCGGGCCGCCGGCCAAGGTGGCCACCGCGAACAGCTTCATGGAGCGGCCGGTGCCGCCGAAACGGCAGGATGGCACCACGTCCGACGGCCAGTTGCGCAATCGCCGCTCCATCGGCCAAATCGGCTTGTGTGAACGTGGTGTCAGGCGGCAGTGCGCCGGGATAGGCAACAATATCGGTGAGCCGAAGCGTCCAGCCCTGCGCTGCCAATGCAGCCGCGAGATGCCACCCCAAGGCGCTGGCGGCGCCCGTCAAAAGCACGGGCTGCTTGGTCGATTCGCCATCCGAGCGGACAATGTTGTGATCGAGTTTGTGAACGCTATCCACTGGTTACAGGAGGAGGGTTAAATGGCTGACGCCACAAAGCCGCGCGCCATCGGCTTCAACCACGTAGCGCTGGAAGTCGGCGATATCGAGGAAGCGCTGGCATTCTATGGCCGCATCTTCGACTTTCAATTGCGCGGCAAGAACAAGACGATGGCCTTCATCGATCTTGGCGACCAATTCATCGCGTTGCAGGCGGGACGCAAACAGCCCCCCGATGACGGCCGGCATGTCGGCCTCGTTGTCGATGACAAGGAGGCGGCGCGCGCTGCCCTCAAGGCGGCGGGGGTCAAGCCGATCGACGGTCCGTTTCTGGATTTCCGCGATCCCTGGGGCAATCGCATCGAGATCGTGGGCTATGACAACATCCAGTTTACCAAGGCTCCGAACGTTTTGCGCGGCATGGGCCTGACGCAATTGACCAAGAACGAAAGCGCGAAAAAGGAGCTGGCGGAAAAAGGGATGGCGGAGAGCTAGAGTTCCCTCGTGTGGAGTTGTTGAGCTCAACCGTCGGGTGTGGTCTCAGCAGAGCGTCCACCGAGCATGTCGGCGCCTTGCCAGTTTATGGGCGGCGGCAGATTGGCATCGGCACGCTGCACGCAGCTGACGCTGTTCGTGGTGCGTGCCATGTACATGCTCGCAGGAAGCACGCACACGCGCGACGTGGCCGGGAAAGCACCAGGCTATTGCAAGTCAAATACCAGGAGAGCGCCCCATGCATCCCGTCATCCCAACTCCGCCCACTTTCGTCGCCGGTGTCGGGCGTCACGTCCCTCCAGGCCGTTCGGCTCGACGCCATATCAACGGCAGTGACGAATGTACAACGTCGCAGCCCTTTCTGGTGGGCGCCGTATTCCTTGCGCCAGCGGTATTAGCTCCGCTCGGAAATGCCGACTTCCTTACAGTCCAGCAGGGGCTCCCTGGAGCGTCACTGGTATCCGACCGCGCAAATTTTTCCATGAACGACGCGTGGTACGTCTATAACACCCAAACGGGGCTGCGCTCAGATCATCGATGACCAGCTGCGTGACGTTCACGAAACGCCTGGACGGCGTACCGCCCTCCAGGAATTCGTGGTTGTTGATGCAGGAAGGCAACTTGCAACGTCCATTTCCGTTGGGAGGCAAATATGGACAAACGATTGAATGAAGAAGGGATGGATCTGCTGTTCCGTCAGGCTCGAACCCACAATAGCTGGCTGCCTAAGCCGGTCAGTGATGACACATTGCGCGAACTCTACGAGCTGATGAAGTGGTGTCCAACGAGCGCAAACTGCAGCCCAGCACGTATTCTGTTCCTGCGCACTCAGGAAGCGAAGGAACGACTTCTGTCGGCATTGGCACCAGGCAATATCGACAAGACGATGAGCGCACCGGTGACTGTCATCATCGCTTATGACGGCAAGTTCTATGACAAGCTGCCTAAACTCTTCCCGCACGCAGATGCGCGAGCCTGGTTCGCCGACACACCGGAACTGGCCGAGGTCACGGCGCGGCGCAATAGCTCGCTACAAGGGGCTTATTTCGTTTTGGCTGCCCGCTCGCTTGGACTGGATTGTGGTCCGATGTCCGGGTTCGATCATGCAAAAGTTGACCATGAATTTTTTCCTGCGAGCGCACAGGAAGGCACCTTCCAGCAGGAGTACTTTCCCGACAGCCACATCAAGTCGAATTTTCTCTGTAATCTGGGCTATGGTGATCCGGCAGGGCTGTTCCCGCGCAGCCCACGCTTGGATTTTGACGAGGCCTGCAAATTGCTCTGACCACCAGGAACCCGGCTTCGCGGGCCTGATCTCCCTCGCCTGCCTGGGTGTAAACGGCTCACATGCCGGTGGATCAGCATGTGAGCCCAATTACATGGCCACTTCAAAGAAGAGGTTCCGGTCCGGTGCGGGCATATCCATATGACCCGACACAAACGTGGGTGCATGGGTGCATGGGTGCATGCGACCGAGACCGACGCTCATGGATGTCGGCCGTACGTCGCCAATCGTGCCGCCGAGCCCTCAAAACGCCATGCCCACCGACCGTGGCGCCCCATGCCTCAAGGAATAAGTCCTACCTATCTCCACCACCTGTCTACAGCGATGGCATTCCCGGCGATCGCAGCCGCGTCCTGCAAAGCCGACCGCTGCTGACGCTCGGTTTGGCCATCAACTCTGGTTTGAAGCGGATTCCTTTGCTGCAGATGGCAACGGCTGCCCTGACGCTGATTCGAACAAGTCGAAGTGACACAGAGACGCTGATGTACGGTGATCATGTACGGCCGTGGATCTTGATTGTCTGCAGCAGGCAATAGCCGGGCGAGCTCGTCTTGTGAAGCATCGTTTCCCCGCTATTGGCCCAATCCGGCGGGCACTTCGCGTTGCGAATCCGCGGGATGAATGCCCCACAACATCGTCTCGAACTCAACGCTCGCTTCACAGCATGGCCACGCTGGGGCGCGATCGAACCCCGCAGCAACACTCATTGCTTAAGATCTCGTACACGTTCAGAACGATACTCCAGGGCGCGTCACAGGTGCCGCGTTTTCGACAGCGACGACGACTACGCTTTGGCGCGCTTTCGAGCTGCGCGCGTAACCACTGGCTTCTGCAAGATCGCGCATTGCTGAATCACACTCTGGAGGTGATCCGGACCGGCCGTGATCGCGCTAAGCAACGTCATCACGACGAAGTCGATCAACTTTGGTATTGCCACTTTCGTGTCCGCGCGCGGCGCGCGGTTCGCCAGGATCAGCGTGGCGAGACCATGCTCCATACTCCACGCGGTATGGGTCACGAGCTTGAGATCGGAGTGCGCCCAACCACTCTCGATAGCCAGCGCCTCGATCGTCTCGGAAAACAACCCAAAAGACCTGTTACTTTCCTCGGCGAGTTCTGGATACGCTTGATGCGCCACGATGCGAGGCCCTATCATCAGACTGAATAGCCCGTTGTGGCGCTGCGCGAACTCAACATACACCCGCATCATCCGGTACGCTTTGGCAAGCGCCGTATCCTCGCTGTCACGGATCGCAACGCGCAGCGCAGCGAGGTCACGATAACCACTCGCCGCGATCGTGGCCAGCAGTTCGTCGATACCCGAAAAATGTCTCGAGGGCGCGGCTTCTGATACGCCCACCATGCGCGCGAGGTAACGCAGGCTCAAGTCTTGTGCTGATACATCCATGAGCGCACTGCGCCCCGCTTCGATGAGCGCGTTGCGCAGATTGCCATGATGGTAATCCGCATTCTTCGCGATAGATGACTTGGGACTCACGTGGCCTTCGTTCGAGGAGCAAAACAAGGAATCTATTATAAATTCTGCGCAAAGAGGCACGCAATATCACGGATCACGCGCTAACAAGCGTGTGTCCCTACAGGCATTCTATCCGCGTAATGGCGCGACTGGGTGTCAGGCTACGTCGCATGCCTGGCTGCTCCGGGCCTTCAGCACCCGAAGCAACCTTTCAGTGCACAATGCACGCGCTCGCCACGAGTACCTGGCGCGCCCACATCAGCATCGACTAATCACGTTGGGCATCGAACCGATACATCGTCAACGGGCGATCGCCTTCTGACAATGCGCTGGACGCCAAAAAGGAGAACCACAACGCCAAGTGCCTGGACACAGGCAATCATGATGAACCCGCTCGCGTAAGCTCCCGTTGCGTCGCGGACATACCCGATCAGAAAAGGCGTAACGAAGCCGGCGACGTTGGCGACAGAACTGATCAACGGCACGCCGACCACTAGCGACTTACCGCTGAGGAGGCTGACAGACATTTGCCAGAAGAGCGTTATACCTGCTCCCGTTCCCCCGAAGCCAAGAACAAGCAGGAAAAACGTCGCGGTAGTACTGCTGTGCCATACGAAAACGAGCGCCGAGAGGCTCGCCGCAGTAAAGACCGACGCCAGCGCACAGTAGAGCCGTCGACGCTGCGGACTGCCCCCGATGCTACAGATGAGCACATTGCCCAATGCCCCTAAAATGCAGGCTCCAGCGACTGCATGGCCAATCTCTTTGTATCCGCCGAATCCCGCCTCACGAAGTATCGTCGGGGAGAAGAAAAACAGTGCCGCCGCGGCGGCAAGGAGGCAGAAGTAGGCGGCGCTCAAGATCCAGACGGCGGGGTTGAGTAACAGAGGACGCTCGTCTGCGCCGGTATCGTTCATCGTTTCGGCGTTCTTTTGGAGATCATCCTCGACGAGCGTACGCTGTCGCGCCGAGAGCCACTTGGCGCCGCGGGGCAGATCCGGAAGTATCATGAACGCGACGCACGCCAACACGACCGTAGGGATGGCCTGAGCGAAGAACATCCATCGCCAGCCCTGAAAGCCGGCCAGTCCGTTCATGTGCTCAAGCATGACTCCCCCCGTTAGACCAATCGTGACCGTCGAGAAGAGCGACCCTGAGTGGAAGATACTGAAGTTACGCGTGCGCCTTTTCCCCGGGAACCACGCATTGAAGTACAACACGACGCCCGGGTAGAAACCGGCCTCGAACACACCGAGCATAAACCTCAGCGCGTAGAACGTCGGCGCGCTATTGACGAACGTCATCGCGACACTCGTCAGTCCCCAGGCGCCAGCGATACCAGCAAGCACGGCGCGTGCACCGAACTTCTTTTGCAGCATCGTGGTAGGGACGCCGAACAGCACGTAGCCGACGAAGAAGAGGCCGGCGCCCAATCCATAGACCGTTTCGCTGAATCGCAGATCCACGACCATTTGCAACTTCGCGAAAGCAACGTTCGAACGACTGACCCACGCCAGCATCCATAAGCCAAACAGTATCGGCAGTATCCTCCATTGCGCCGAAGCGTAGGCCTTCCGAAGGAGGGCGTTGTCATCTGACGATGACCCGTCTACCCAGGCTTGTTTCACGACTTCCATTCGGTCCTCCGACGTGTTTTATTGATACCGGAAATACAGAACGGACTGCAGCTATCAAAGGTCGCCGGTCACTTCTGCGACTCACTCTCCGAAGCCGATCCGCGCCGCGACACGTGGATGCGTCTAGTTGGACTGTGCTTCCGCAAGAACAGTGGTGTCGATCTCCTTCGCGGACGGTGGCGGGCCGCCGACCAGAATGCCGGTATCGATTGCATTGCGGATTGCGGTATCCGCCAGGCCCGCTTCGCGGAACACCTGCTCGTTGTGCTCGCCGCGAAACGCGGGCGCGCTGCGCATTCCAAGCTCGTCATCGGAAAAGTGCCATGGATAGCCGTGTATCAGATACGAGCCGCCGCGGCGATCCGTGATCTCGTGCACCGCACCCCATTGCTTTGCCCAATCGGTCTCGGCCAATTCCTTCAGCGCACGAATCTGGCCAATCGCGATCTTGGCCTCGTCGAGTTGCGCATCGAGCGTCTTGAGATCGCGGAACGACAGCATCCACGTCTGGAGCACTGCGTGCAGTGCCTTGTAGTTCTGCAGGCGGCGCTCAGCGGTGCTGAAACGCGGATCCTGCGCAAGGTCCATACGGCGCATTGCGCGCAAGTAATTCGGAAACGTGTTGCTGCCGACGATGCTTTGCGCCGCCACAAACTCTTCGCCACCGGGGCCGACGAAATGCGGTCCGTCGGCGGCACCGAGGATGCCCGGCTCAGCGCCCGTATCGACACCCGCGAGATCAAGGTGAGCGCGCTCGTTGATCGACAGCATTACGGCCGCCATCGCGACGTCGATGTATTGGCCGCGCCCGGTGACTTCACGCCTGCGCACTGCCGCGAGCACGGCGATGGTCGCTTGGAGGCCCGCATAGACGTCCGCGTGCGACAGGGGATCGGTCCATCTGCGGCCGCCGCCCGCGCTGTCGAAATGTCGCAGCGTGTTGTGCGTGAATCCCGTTTCGGCCTGCACGGTCGGCGCGTAGGCCATGCGCGACGCCCACGGGCCGTGTTGCCCGTAGCCTGTGATCGAAACGTAGACCAGCTTTGGATTGCGCCGGGAAAGCGTGTCGTAGTCGAGTCCAAAACCCTTGAGCGTACCGGCCCGAAAGTTTTCGACGATGATGTCGGCTTCGTCGCACAGGCGTAGCACGAACTCACGTGCGCCCGGTGCGTTCAGATCGATGCTGATATTGCGCTTGCCGCTATTCTGCTGAGCGTAGTAGCCGGACATGCCGTCGAGATTCGGGAACGCAGCACGCGACACGTCGGGCCGCGGCGGCTCGATCTTAATCACGTCGGCGCCGAGATCGGCTAGCGTCCGCGCACACAGCGGACCGGCCAGCACACGGGAAAAGTCGACGACCTTGAGTCCTTCGAGCGGTCCGGCCATGTCAGTTCCCTTCGAAAATGGCGGTACCCGGGCCAGCCTTATCGAAGGCCTCCAGTCCACGTTTGAGATCCTGCGACGCCCAGATCGGCTTTTGCAGTTCGAACATCGCCTCGTCGGCAGCAGCTACGCCCTCGTTGACCGCGACCCGCACGAGTTGCTTGGTGGCCGCATGCGCGATGGTCGGACCGGCGGCCAGTTCCTGCGCAACCGACAGCGCCACTTCATCGAGCTTGTCGTCGGGCACAACGAGATTGATCAGGCCCCAGCGTTCGAGCGTGGCCGCGTCGTAACGGCGACCGAGCAACGCGAGTTCTTTCGCACGCGCTGGACCTGCTCGCATCACCTGACGCTGGACGCCGCCGAGCAGCGGATGCAAACCGAGTGCGACCTCGACCGAGCCGATCTTGGCCGATTCGGCAACTACGCTGAAGTCACAGGCGAGCGCCACTTCGAAGCCACCGCCGAGGCATGTGCCGTTCACCGCGACAACGATCGGGATCGGTAGTGTCTCGAAGCCACGAAGCACCTCAAGCGGATCCATCAGCGCCTTGCCTTGCTTGGCAATGCGATCCGGAAAAAGCGCCACTTCGGCGCCGGCCGAGAAGTGCCGCAGACCGCTGCGCAGCAGGATCGCGCGCGAGCCGCGATTCACGGCCGCGTCGAATTCATCGAGTAGCGCGCGATACAGCGTCGGACCCATCAGGTTATGTGGGCGATGGTTCATCGTAAGAACCGTCACATGATCTTTAAGTTCGCTCACAACAATTGCTTCGTCCATTCTTGCTCCATTTCGTCAGATTCAGACGTCTTTCAATTTATATGTTAACAAGCATAACATTTGAGTGAGGTGTCGATACCAGCGTTTTCCCTGGCTGAAACAAGTAACAGCAAAAGAGGTTCGCTTCTCTGTCCTAGCAAAAACAATCAGACTACGACGGGACTCGAGCCGGGGGGCGAGTCTTCGAGCGTTGTAATGAAGTCTTTGATGCGATGTATGTAGCATAACGAACTAAATCATAACGTCGCGATCGATCAGACATACGTTTGCTCACTAGGCCTGAGGTTGATCCTGTCAGTGAGTAGAGGCACGGCTACAGCCCATCGTGGACCGGGCTCCAGCAGGCGGGAATACGCGCCATATGCCATCGTCGTGACGAAACAAGAACATCGCCGTGCGGTCCCCTGTCTTTGACACCTCTACACGCACGTAGCATTTCGACCTGGTCCGGTTATTCCGAAATTCGATGACTCTAACCTGATGCGTCGTGCCAGGCGCAAGCCAATGTTCGACCAAAGCGCGCAACGACTTTTGTTCACAAGCCAAAACTCTCTCCGGAAATTGTCAACAGGCAGGGCGCGGTAGCGAGCTCAGCGCATGGACAGTCTGGACATCGAGCGTGGGCGGGTCGCCGGAACCCATTGCCAACCGCTCGCGAAAAATCACCATCCGAAGAACAAAGCTGGGCGGTGAGGGACGGCCTGGCTGCCTCGACGTTCCTGGCCGCCAGGTTCCGAAGGGAACTCACGCTGAAGGAATGCTGGCTGCTCCATCGTGAACAGCGCCCGCGCTGTCATGCGGCGCGGGCGGCGGACCCGGTAGCCTCCTGGGAGTGTCTCAGTCGTCGACACCCGCGACGACGCGCGCGTCCCTTTCGGCTCCGTCCCCCAGTACGGCCAACGCATTCTGATAAGCCTCACTCTGAAACGTGGCAAGAGCCTGTTCAAAGCTCGGGAATTCGACCACGACGGTCCGTTCCTTGAGACCCGCCTGGAACGCAACGACCTCGCCGCCTCGCACGAGGAATTTTCCGCCCGCCGCTTTCACCACCCGTGTCGCGAGGACGCCGTACGCCGCGAGCTTGCTTGCGTCATGGACCGCCCGATACGCTGCCACCCAATATCCCTTTGCCATTTCGCTTCCCCAGTTGAAAGACACGTGCACATAGTAACACCGTTAACATAGATATCAATGAGGGTTATTCCTGGGCTCAAAAAGCTGGTCAGGGAAAGTGATAACGATGTTAACATGGGCCAGTGCGATGACTCGATACCAACCTTTTCGCGGAGAACTTCATGCCGTACACGACTATCAATCCTGCTACCGGCGAGATGCTCGCCACCTACGAGGACATATCCGACCAGTTGCTCGAAGCGAAGCTCGCTGCCGCACAGCGCGCTTTTGAAACCGACTGGCGCCGTCGTCCGGTCAGCGACCGGGCGCGCATTGTGTCGCGCGCGGCAGCGTTGTTGCGCGAGAAGGCCGACGAATACGCGGGCTATTTGACGTTGGAAATGGGCAAACGCAGCGGCGAAGCACGCAAGGAAGTGGAATCGTCGGCGACCATTCTCGACTACTACGCAAAGCATGCGCACGCCTATCTGCAACCGCGCCCACTCGCGGAAGCGCCCGGAGCAGCCGTGCACATCGAGCCAATCGGCGTGCTCTTCGGTATCGAGCCATGGAATTTTCCGTATTACCAGATTGCACGCGTAGCCGGACCGCAACTGATGGTGGGCAACGTCCTGCTGCTCAAGCATGCGGAAAGTGTGCCGCAATCGGCGTTGGCCTTCTCTCGGTTGTTCGAGGAAGCAGGCGCGCCCGAAGGCGTCTATACGAATCTGTTTATCTCGATCGAACAGGCCGGCCGAGTCATCGACGACCCGCGCGTCCAGGGAGTGACACTGACGGGCAGCGAGCGCGCTGGCACCGCGGTCGCTGAGCGTGCCGGCCGTAATCTGAAGAAGGTCGTGCTCGAACTGGGCGGCAGCGACCCGTTGATTGTACTCGAGGATGCGCCACTCGACTGGGCGATCCAAAGCGCGGTCGCTGGCCGCATGCTCAATGCGGGTCAATGCTGCGTGGGTTCCAAGCGCATCATCGTGATCGGCAAGGCGCGCGGCGACGCTTTCCTTGAAGGCTTCGCAAAGCGGATGGCAGCGCTCGAGACGGGCGATCCAGCCGATCCCGTGACCGCCGTCGCGCCGCTTTCGTCCGAACGCGCGTTGAAGCTGCTGCTTGAGCAGATCGATCGCGCGGCTTCATATGGCGCGCGCATCGTGTGTGGCGGCAAGCGCGTCGAGCGCTTGGGCTTCTACTTGCAGCCGACTGTTCTGTCGGATATCACGCCGCAAAATCCGATCTTCGCCGAAGAACTGTTCGGGCCGGTCGCCGCCTTCCACGTCGTCGAGGACGAAGCCGCCGCGATTGCGCTCGCCAACGGCACGCCGTACGGTCTCGGCGCGTCGGTGTTCACCGCGGATACCGAACGCGGCGAGCGGGTCGCCGCGCAGATCGACAGCGGCATGGTGTTCATCAATCAGCCGTTCGGCACGGCGGCGGAACTGCCGTTCGGTGGCATCAAGCGTTCTGGCTTTGGTCGAGAGCTTTCTCAGCTGGGCTTCGACGAGTTCGTCAACAAGAAGCTGATCAAGGTTGCCCCCGTCGGGGCAGCACCGTTCGGCCCCGCGCGGGCCGCCTGAACGTACCTCGGCGCGCCGTCCGCTCATTGCCATGTCCGTCGACGGGTACCTGACTCCGGTCACATGACGAGGCGCGCGGTTGTGGCGCTTCATTCATATTTCCTTTGAACGAACACTATGACAAGCAAGACGATTATCAGTTGTGCACTCACTGGAAGCGACGATACACCGCGGCTGAACCCTGCAGTGCCGGTCACGCCCGTGCAAATCGCCAATGAGGCCATGGCTGCATGTGAAGCCGGTGCGAGCATCGCACACATTCACGTACGGGACCCCAGGACTGGCGTTTCGAGCACTGAGCTGTCGCTCTACAGAGAAGTCGTTTCGCGTATCCGCGATAGCGGGTGCCCGATTCTGATCAATCTGACGATGGGCCCTGGTGCACGTTTCGTTCCCAGCGACGAAGACCCGAACCGGGGAAGTGAACTAAGTACGATGATGACGCCCGAGGCGCGCGTGCGGCATGTGCTCGAGTTGCGTCCGGAAATCTGCACCCTGGACATCGCGACCATGAACTTCGGCAGTCGCGCATTCGTGAACGTGCCCGACCATCTGGTCAAGATGGCAACCTTGATTGAAGAAGCAGGCGTGAAGCCGGAAATCGAGGTCTTCGATCTGGGGCACGTGCGTCTGGCGCGCCACCTGATCGAAACGCAGGGCATTCTGCAGGCTCCACTGTTCCAGTTATGTCTTGGCGTGCCATGGGGCGCGTCTGCCGACACCGAGAGCCTTCTTCAGATGAAGCGCTATCTACCCGAGAACGCCCGCTGGTCGGCGTTCGGCATCTCGCGCGCCCAATTTCCGATCGTGGCGCAAAGCGTGATTCTCGGCGGGCATGTCCGCGTCGGCCTCGAGGACAATCTTTATCTTGCCAAAGGCGAACTGGCGCCGGGCAACGCAGCGCTGGTCGAACGCGCGGTCAGTATCGTCAAAAGCATCGGCAGGGACGTGGCAACACCTGACGAGGCTCGCAGCATACTCGACCTTTCCCGTCGCCAATAGAACGGGAACGACGATGTGATCGCACTTCTATCTGATAAGTCGCAATTGATGGTTGTAAGTCCGGTCGGCTTCTCAAGGAAGCTGATGAGTAGGACCGATTTCCCTAAAAATGCTGCGTTGCGAAAGCGTTGTTTTTAAGGGGTAGCCTATCCCTGGGCTGCCTGTACCGCCGCCTCACTCATGTCTGGTTCATCGTTTCTTTCAAGAAAGTTAGATGTTCTGACATAAGAAACGCGGCATCTATTGATGCATGGAGACAAAAATGCCTTTGTGGAATATCTATCATCCGGTCGGTGCCTACACGGCAGAAGACAAGCAGGAGATGGCAAAGCGAATCGCCGACATTTACATCATCCCTCGCTTCTACGTAGGTGTTCTGTTTCATGAACAGCCGAAAGACTCCTTCTTCATGGGGGGGGAGTCGCGGGGTGATTTTGTCAGAATCAGATTAGATCAATTCGCCAGACACATCTCCAAGGACGTCGCGTGGACGGAGTCGTGGCTGCGCAAGGCGAACGCTGCGATTGCGCCATTTGTCCAGGATCGGGGCTACCACTACGAGTTGCATGTCGGCGAAACGCCGCGAGAACTGTGGTTGATCGACAGCATTCGACCACCTCGGCCTGATACGGAAGCCGAGAAGAAATGGAAGCTCGAAAACCGGGCGTCTCCCTATGAGCCGAGCGAAGGTTGAATCGATCAGTCACGTCTGAAACGACTCGGAGGCGGAACTCAACCGACTGCGGTGAAAGCCGGGCTTTCACCGCAGTCTCTCCCCACCTCCTGACTGCCCGTCTCTCAAAAGTATCGTTTTATAACAAAACGGAGACGTGTTTTGGTCGCGCGCATCTTTCCATCGTTATCCTCGGCAATTTTCAGGCCAACGCAGTGCGCCGGAAAAATCGCCACGCTTCCTATTACCCCGCTTTTACTCTCCGCCGCTGGCGTGCTGCGGTACTGGCGTGTGACGACGCACAGCGATGCAGCGAGTTGCCGTCAGTTGTGAAAGTATCTGGCATCACCACCAATCGTTGCCACGAGCGCGCGAGCCATTCTACAGACGGTCGCTCCAGTCATCGGCGGACATCGTGCGTTCATACCTTTGGGCAATGGTTTTCCGTGGGGCTTGCGTCCAAGCTTGATTGTGACCATAATCAAATCTGGGAGTTATGCATGAGTCCGCAGCCTTGACATCGCGTCGCGCCCGCGGCGGCATGATTCACACCGCAACTCGAGCGAAGGAGAAAGCACATGAAGGCCCTGATCATCGAACGCAACGGCGAGCCGTCAGAGGTAGTCCACTGGCGTGATTTGCCCGAGCCCACGCCCGGGCCAGCTGAAGTCCGCGTGAGGATGCTGCTGGCGCCCGTGCACCCGTCCGACCTGCACGTCATCCGCGGACGTTTCGCCCGTCAGCGTCAGCCTGAACTGCCCGCCTCACCCGGCTCCGAGGGCGTCGGAATCATCGACGCCGTGGGCGGCGACGTGCCGCGCACGCGGATCGGAGAGCGCGTCGTTTTACTGAACGTGCCCGGAACCTGGAGAGAGCAGGTCATCAGTCTGGCTGAACGGGCGATACCTGTACCGGCGGTGATCTCCGACGAGGACGCTGCACAGGCTCTCATCAACCCGATGACGGCATGGGCAATGACGATGAGCGAGCACCAGCTCGGGCGCGGTGACTGGCTTGTCCAGAGCGCGGCCGGCTCGACGGTCGGTCGCCTCGTGCTGCAGATCGCGAAAGCGCAGGGGTTCCGCACCATCAACCTCGTACGCCGTGAAGAGCAGGTCGCTGAGATCCAGGATCTTGGCGGTGACGTCGTGCTATGCACCGCGGACGAAAGCTGGCCGGAGCAGCTGATGAAGGCCACTGGCGGCAATGGCATCGTGAACGCGATTGACTGCGTCGCCGGCCGCACGGGCGCTACGCTTGCGCGTCAGCTGGCCCCGAACGGATGCCTGCTCGTCTATGGAGCCTTGTCGTCGCACCGTCAGACCGACCCGGCGGGCTTCGAGATGCCGATTTTCGCCCCGGCGCTTATCTACTCCAGTGCCGAGGTGCGCGGCTGGCTCATCTTCTCGTGGCTCGCGCGCAAGGGCTTGAGTGAAGGCAGCCAGACGCTGCGCAGCCTGCTCGACCGCATGGCTGCGGGCACCTTGAAGCCGCCGGCAGCGCGCCGCTACCACGTCGAACGCGCACGAGAAGCCTTCACGGCCGCGGAGAGCGCCGCACACGACGCCAAACCGCTGCTAGCGTTCGCGGAGCGCTGAGCTTCGCCCGTGTCGCCGTCGCAGGCGGCTTTGCGCCGTCGGGCGGCCGCGGATGAAGTTTGATCGAAGGTTCAAGAGGGCATCGATCAGGCGCGGTATTCGTGAGTTATTCGCTGTCCCCGTTTCTGGAGAACACCGTGGTGTATGTAAAACGCGAGCAATCCGACGAAAACCGCGAAGCGCTGCTGGCCACGGCTAGCCGGCTGTTTCGCGAACGAGGTATCGATGGCGTGGGCGTCGCGGAAATCGCGCGCGAAGCCGGGCTGACACATGGGGCGCTGTACGCGCATTTCCGCTCGAAGGACGATCTTGCGACGGAAGCCTTTTCGCAGGGCCTGGCGCGGAGTCGCGAAGCGTTCCGGGGCAAGGCAGCGCGTCGCAAGCACAGCGTGTTGGGGTATCTCGACTATCTGTTTTCACCGCTAAGACGCGACGATCCCGGCATGAGTTGTCCGATGACGGCGTCGGCGAGCGAAATTGGCCGGCACGGAAAGGACATCAGTGCGCGGTTTGCCAAAGGGTTTCAGGACAAGGCGAGCGCATTCGAGGCCGTGCTGGACGAAGCAATCCCCGAGGCCGAACGGCGCCGTCTGGCGATGACCATCGTCGCAGCGGAAATCGGGGCAATGGCCGCCGCCCGCGCCGTCGCCAAGAGCGACCCTTCGTTGTCCGATGAAATATTGAAGGCGGTGCGTGCCGTGCTGTTGAAAGCATCGGAGGGGCAGTAAAGCGACATCCGGCATCTTGCTGCGCGACGTCACCCGACAATGCGCCGGGCGTTCGTCGCGGGGTGGCCTGGCAGCGAGCTCATGGTCGGCATTGAAGAACACTGACAAACCCTCATCAACGGTACTCGAACTCAAGAGCAACATCGTGTCACAAGATCTGTCGCGCCGCCGCTTCCTCGTATCCACCGCCGCAGGCGTTGCAAGCCTCGCGCTTGTCGACATGCCCTCGGCCATGGCAGTGTCCCCGTCCTCCAAAGGCGCTGCCGTGCAAGGGTCCCCACTTCCTGCGCTTTCTCAAGTCCTCGCAGGGAATCCAGGCCCAATGAAAGTCGTGAACTACACGACGTACGTTCAGGACCGGCACAGAGTGGACGCATCCCGAGCCGACCATCAGGCTTATGCGGATGCGCTTCGGGAACACGACCGGTTGGTGATGGGCGGCCCGCTGCTCGATGACGACGGGCGGCCCCGCGGCGTCCTGCTCGTTTATGAGGTTGCGTCGAAAGAGGAGGCCGAAACGTTGGTGCAAGGAGATCCGTTCGTTCTGAATGGTGCGATCGCGGACTATCGCCTGTCAGAGTGGACCGTGCTGAACAGCAATCTCGAGTTGCTCGCTGCCGCGCTCGTCGCGAAAGATCGACGTGTTGCGCCCAAAGAATCGCGTGCATCTGGCGCTACGCCATTTGATTCAGTCGCGCACGCCGCGCGAACCTATGTCAATTACGCGAAATATGTTGCCGATCGCTCACAAGTCGCGCGTGTGAGGCCGGCGCACCGGTCGTATGCACGGACGATCAAGGCGAACGGCGAGCTAATCATGGCGGGTCCTTTTGCAGACGACTCGGGCGCGCTGTTCATTTATCGGGCGCAGTCGAAAGACGAAGCGATGGCGCTGGTACTGGAGGACCCGTACCACGCTGCGGGCGTGTTCGAAACGTTCGCGCTTTCCGAGTGGCGGTTGTTCGGGTTGAACGCGGGCTTGATTCAGGACCGTTGAAGCGCAGTCACTTATAGGTCATTTCTTACGCCGATCGGGGCATAGTATCGGCATGACGGTACCTCTTCAGGCGAGCGCGGTCAAAAAACCCGTTTGCGACGGTTGAGGTTTTCCAGCTGGCGAATATTTCTGCCTATTTCAAATTCCGAGTGGCTGGTTTGGCGGGTCAAGTACGGGCGTCAGCCCGGCGAAGCGAATACTTGACGCGCGTTGAAGAAGTAAGCTGGGACAGGGCTGGTTGCGGCAGAATGCGGCAACCAGCCCTGCAAGACAACGTGAACCGATGAACCAGACCCAACTGTTTGAAGCCGCCTTGGGAATCAAGGCCCCGTGGTACGTGCAAGGCGTCGATTTCGATGCCGCGCGGCGTGAACTGACCATTGCCGTGGACTTTGTCGCGGGTACGCGCTTTCCCTATCCCGGCGTCGCGGGCGAGCATCCGGCTCACGACACCCAGATCAAGCGGCTGCGCCACCTCAACTTCTTTCAGCACGAGTGCTATCTGGAGGTTCGGGTGCCGCGGGTGCGTCTGCCGGACGGCTCGGTGCGCCTGGTCGAACCCGACTGGATAGGCAAGCTGGACGGCTTCACGCTGCTGTTTGAAGCGCTCGTGCTGACGCTGTGCCGGGAGATGACATTTGCCGCGGTGGCCCGCGTGGTGAACCTGTCGTGGCATCGGGTGAAGGCCATCTGTGACCGTTACGTGGACCTGGCCGTGGCCGCGACCGACCTGTCCGAAGTTACCGCGGTGGCCATTGACGAAACGTCGGCCCGACGTGGGCAGGACTATATCTCGCTGGTCGCCGACATGGACGCAAGGCGCGTGGTCTTCGTCACGCCAGGCAAGGATGCCGGCGTTGTCGAACGCTTTGCCCGGCACCTGGAGGAACATAATGCCACGCCTGCACAGATCGAATCGGTCAGCATCGACATGTCGGCTGCCTTCATCAAGGGCGTGGACGAACACCTGCCCGACGCGCGTGTGACCTTCGACAAGTTTCATGTCGTGGCGCATGCGTCCAAAGCGCTTGATGGTGTGCGCCGCGCGCAGCAGAAAACCGATCCCTCGCTGAAGGGCATGCGCTGGTCGCTGCTCAAGGATGCCGAGAAACTCGATCTCGCGCAACTGACCGATCTCGAGGCGCTGATCAGCCAGTACGCCACCAACCGCACGGCCCGAGCGTGGATGTACCGCGAGCAACTGCGCGAGATTCTCGATCGCAAACAGATCCACGTCGTCTCCAAAATGCTGCGCCGGTGGTGCGGCAACGTCATGCGTTCCAAGGTCGAGCCCATGAAGGACGTCGCGCGCATGATCCGTCGTCATTTCGACGGCATCATCGCGTGGGCGCAGACACGCCAGACCAATGGATTCATTGAGGCGATCAACGGCCTGTTTCAGGCCGCCAAGCGCAAGGCACGGGGATACGCCAGCTTCAAGACCATGCGCACCGTGCTGTTTCTCATCGCGGGCAAACTCGACTTCTCAGCACTCAATCCGCATGCCTCGTGAGCCGCATTACCCACTGCGCTTTTAAAAGAGCCATATTTCTACGCTACGGGCGGATGACTAAACCAAATCGCCGCAGTATGTTTAGGTATATTAAATGTTTATAGGAACTTCTGTGTTAAACGATATCCATCCTCATACGCCGTCGCGTCGGCATTTTCTTGGTGTGGCGGCGGCGTCGGTTGCTTCTGCCTCATTGAGCCAGCTCGCTTTTGCGGAAACAAGTCAATCTGTCACTGATGTCGCGCAACCTGCGGATAACGACAAGACAGCTATCCGTGCACTGCGTGTGCATGTGCCGGAATCGCAACTTGTCGATTTGCGCAGGCGAATCAAGTCGACTCGATGGCCTGAACGCGAAACCGTCACGGATTCATCGCAAGGCGTGCAGCTTGCGACGATGCGAAGGCTCGCGCGCTATTGGTCGACAAATTATGATTGGCGCAAGGTCGAAGCGAGACTGAACGCGTTACCGCAGTTCGTCACAGAAATCGACGGGCTCGACATCCACTTCATCCACGTTCGTTCAAAACATCAGAACGCGTTGCCAATCATCGTCACGCACGGATGGCCCGGCTCGATCATCGAGCAATTGAAGATTATCGGTCCGCTGACCAATCCAACGGCGCACGGCGCAAATGCATCGGACGCTTTCGATATCGTGATTCCGTCGCTGCCGGGCTACGGTTTTTCAGGCAAGCCGACCGCGACGGGCTGGGATCCTGCACGTATCGCACGCGCGTGGATCGTCCTGATGCAACGCCTCGGATACACACGGTATGTAGCGCAAGGCGGCGACTGGGGCAATGCGGTCACGGAGCAGATGGCGCTCATCGCGCCGCCTGAACTGCTCGGCATTCACACCAACATGCCCGCTACCGTACCGGACGACATTGCCAACGCACTCAAATACGGAAACCCACCGCCGGCCGGTCTCACTCCCGATGAAAAGCATGCGTTCGATCAACTCGACAACTTCTACAAACACGGTCTCGGCTATGCGCAAGAAATGGCAAACCGTCCGCAGACGCTGTACGGAATCGAGGATTCGCCGATCGGGCTCGCTGCATGGATGCTCGATCACGACGCCGCGAGTCAGGTGATGATCGCACGCGTCTTTGACGGTCAGTCCGAGGGCCTGACGCGAGACGACGTGCTCGACAATGTCACGCTCTATTGGCTGACGAATACGGGCGTTTCATCTGCACGGCTCTATTGGGAAAACAAGCTCAACTTCTTTGCGCCGAAGCGCGTTGAGGTTCCTGTCGCCGTGAGTGTTTTTCCTGATGAGATCTACGCGGCGCCGCAGAGCTGGGCGGGGAAGGCGTATCCGAAGCTTGTTCACTACAACCGACTTCCGAAAGGCGGGCACTTTGCGGCCTGGGAACAGCCGCAAGCGTTCACGGAAGAAGTTCGCGTGAGCTTCCGGACGTTGCGCTAACGTCGAAGATGTGAATGACACCACTATGACGTCACTCGCATCGCCAGTGCATGCGCGGTTTATGTCCACCGCTGTGTTCGGATTCGCCGGCCGTCACGCGTGCCCGGCGACAAGTAAGAACTGCTCCGGGACAGCCTCTTCAGTACTGGCGGAGGGCAGCACGCATGTGAAAGACCGTCCGATCGCGCCGTCGGCGCATTGGTGAAGTGCGAACCGACGGTGATGCTTACCGGTACCGCCTCCCGTAGCGGTCACTGCCACCGCCAATACCTTACTCTTGATCATGCTTTGAACGGGGAAAATGGGCGTCCAGCGGATGAGATGACCCATTTTGTCCCTCGATTCCCGAGGTTGAAGTTCAAGCGCGTATACACCCAAGGTCCCAACGAAGGAACTCATCATGTCGACGATCCACTTTCACTACAAGACTTTTTCGACGCCCGAGCAGTTTGTCGCCGGGCTCACCGACTTCGGGCCTGGCCGCTCGAAGCTCTTTGGCAACAGTGCCGAAGCGTATATGAAGGTACATCACCGCGGTCCCTCTGAGGCCGACGTCACGGAGGGCTCGGGTGGCATCTGGGAACGCCTGTACTACGACTGGTCCGATCCCTTTCGTGTCGTCATGACGACAACCGACTCCAACGTGTGGGGAGGCCGGTCAGGCCATATCTACACGTTCACGCGTCTGCCCGACGGGATGACCGCGCTAGACGCGGTCGTGGTGCGCGAAGGCAAGAACATGAAAGGACGGGCGCTCGCACTCGTACTCGGGACCATCGGCAGGCACTTTCTGGAAAAGGCGCTTGCAAACAGCGTCAAGGCCATCGAAGCCCGGAACGGCGCAGCGAGAAAGGAATGTGCGTCCTGCGCCGGTTGAATCCGTAATGAGTAACGGAATCCGGACTGCATGCAGGATATTGTTTCGCACAAGCCGCGCATTTGCGATTCCGTAAGTGTTTGTGCGAGGCACAAATGACAGACGAGGCATGCGACATCGGAACCTCCGGCATGTCTGTCTGTCATGACGTGAAATGAAACGGCGGGCTTTTGGAAGCCGAACCCATAAATCGTATCGAAGGGCTACTTTTTGGGAGACCTATGCTACCGCGCGTCATTCGCGAGTGCCGGTGCGGCCTTGGCTCCCGGCCTCAAGCCTTCTTCGTTGAACGTAAACGCGACTAGTGGTAGTCGACCCGGTATGAGGCAAGGGCCGTTGTACTTTGTGAACGGCCGTTGTCGCTACGCGACAGCGAATGATGGCAAGGGGTCGGGAGTGCGAGTTCGCTGATGCAGGAAGCTGCCGTCGCGGTGCTCGATGTCGCCACCGTCGGCAATCCGCCGCATTGCTGACGTAGAACCCAGCCCGCCCCCAATGTCGGCAATGGCCGATGACGCGACGGGCATATTCGCTGGTCGAACGACCGTTGACGGAGCCAGTCGCATGAATGTCAAAATGCCGGCCGCGACGAATGACGCTTCTGGCCGCACTCGGACCGATGATGCGGGCGGGTCTGTTCAGGCGCCAACCCGATGCACGGAAGTGCGGACATCGACCATTGGCTGGCGCCGCCGGTTCGCTGGCATTCCGGCCTCAGGGATCGCAGGGGCGAGCATTCGTAACAACTTAGGCCAGTCGCACCAACTCCGTCGCCCAGTCGCAAAACTGTGGCGCCAGTCTCACGTACTCTGGCGCCCTACGCCACGGCCGCAGGCCGACTATGTTGGCGCGTACTCCTTCCGAGGCGGAAGGAAGGCTACTCCCAAAAGAAGAAATAGAGTCTAACGCGACCAATCCCTTTCAATAAGCCTTCGATAGTAGCGCGTGGTATACCCCCCCACCCTATTTGAAGTATACTTCTCGACGGTATATCGGAGGTCATCAATGAGTCACACCATTCGCGAGAAACAGAAACTGCTCAACCGCGTCCGCCGCATCAAGGGGCAGGTGGAAGCCATCGAGCGTGCGCTCGAGGAAGAGCAGGGGTGTATCGACGTGCTGCAGCAAATAACCAGTTGTCGCGGCGCGATGAATGGCCTGCTGGCCGTTGTGCTCGAGGACCATATCCGCACCCATCTCGTCGATGCCGAAACCCACGAAGAGCCGGCCGGCAGCGCGACTGACCAGCTCATCGAAGTCGTTCACAGCTATTTCAAGTAGAGCAGAAAATGAGTGATTTCAAAGACGCCGCGTTTGGCGCCGGACATGACCACATCTTTCTGGGCGCGGCCCATGAGCAGAACGAGCGCAAGACCTGGGCGGTGATTGTGCTGTGTAGCGCGATGATGCTGGTTGAAATCGTCGGTGGGAGTATGTTCGGGTCGCTGGCGCTTGTTGCCGACGGTCTGCACATGTCGACGCACGCTGGAGCGATGCTGATTGCGGCCCTCGCGTACATATACGCGCGCAAACACGCTGCCGACCCCCGCTTCGTGTTCGGTACCGGCAAGCTTGGCGACCTCGCGGGATTCACGAGTGCCATTGTGCTTGCCATGATTGCAGTGCTGATAGGGTACGAAGCTGTGTCGCGTTTTCTGTCGCCAGTGCCGATTCATTTCGGCGAAGCGATTCCCATCGCGGTGGTCGGCCTGCTGGTCAACCTGGCAAGCGTTTGGCTGCTGAGCGGCGATCATCACGGGCACAGTCACGGGCATAGCCATGGTCATGCTCACGGGCACGCTCAGGGTGTTGACGAGCACGCTCACGAAGATGAGGTGCAGAAGATTTTCACCCCGTCCGGTGTGTTTGCCGTCTCCATTTTCGAGGATGGTGTGCCGCCCGTTTTCCGCATTGCGCCAGCATCGGCGACTTCGCCACTGGACGCGTCCACAGTATCTGTAACGACCGTACGGCCTGATGGGATGCAACAGGGATTCGCCTTCGCGGACCGTGGCGGCTATCTGGAATCGAAGGAAGACATCCCTGAACCACACGCCTTCAAGGCCATCGTGCGGATGCCGGACGGCGAGTACGAAGTCGAATTCGAAGAGCACGAGCATGGCCACGACGTGCATGAGGCAGCGACCCGGGACCACAACATCCGGTCGGCGTATATCCACGTCATGGCTGACGCGGCGGTCTCCGTGCTGGCAATCATCGGTCTGGTACTGGCGCGCGCGTTCGGCTGGCTGTGGATGGACCCGCTGGCGGGCGTCATCGGTGCACTGGTGATTGCGAACTGGTCGTACGGCTTGATGCGTGACACTGGCGCAATCCTGCTTGACATGAGTCCTGACCGGCGCATGGCCGAGAACGTGCGTCATGCTATCGAGGACCGTGGCGACAAGGTTGTCGATCTGCACGTGTGGCGGGTGGGTCCAGGCCACATGAGTGCAGTGGTGTCAGTGGCAACAGGTGAACCCCAGCGGGACTCGCGCTTCTATCATGCAGCGCTCAAGGGTTTCAAGGGGCTGTCACATGTCACCGTTGAGGTGCAGCCTTCACACGCGGCGGCCTGACCCATGGCCGTCGAGTCACCGTGCGTTGATGAGCGTTTTGTACTCGTTCTGTATGTCTGGTAGGCAGTTTTTCAAAAGTTGTAGGATCTGATCGCAATCAAAAGCAGAATTATCGCGTCGGTGTTCGATAGACTGTGGGTTACCTTCCACGGCGTAGCCAACCATGCTTACCGTCTACAGCAGCGATCACAGCCTGCATCACGGCGTAGAACTCAAGGACGGGGCGATCTCCGAATCGTACGAAAAGCCTCTCCGTGCCGAGACTGTGCTCGCGCGAGTCAAGGCAACGGGACTGGGTGATGTGAACAGCCCGAAGTCCTATGCACCCTCAAGCTACGTCGGCGCGCACAGCCAGCGGTACGTCGACTTCCTGGCAGGAGCATGGAGGGAATGGACCGCTACGGGTCGCAATTGTCAGGCGCTTCCTCTCGTTTGGCCTGTTCGCGGGTTGCCGGGTAATGAAATGCCGCAATTCATCGATGGCAAGCTCGGCTTCTTCTCGATGGATGCCGGTTCGCCGATTAACTCGGGTACCTGGGCTGCAGTCTGCTCGAGTGCCAACACGGCGCTGACCGGCATGGACGCGGTATGCGATGGTGCGCGTGCCGCATTCGCGCTGTGCCGCCCGCCCGGCCATCATGCTGGACGCGAGTACATGGGTGGCTATTGCTATCTGAACAACGCCGCGATCGCTGCGCAGCATTGCATCAAACGCGGCGCCAGGCGCGTGGCAATACTCGACATCGATTTCCATCATGGCAACGGCACACAGGACATCTTTTACGACCGATCTGACGTGCTATTTGTATCGATCCATGGCGACCCACGCGTTTCATATCCGTATTTTTCAGGGTATGCCAACGAGCGGGGCATGGGCGCAGGCGACGGATTCAATCTGAATTTGCCTCTGCCGAAGGGAACGGCCATCAATGAATACGAGTCAGCGCTGCATCGCGCCGGCGTGACGATCAGGCGACATGCCTGCGACGCGCTGGTCATTTCTCTGGGTGTCGACACGTTCGAACACGACCCCATCAGCCACTTCCGTCTGCGCACGCCAGACTACCTGCGCATCGGCGAAATCATCGAGGGTTTCGACGTCCCCACACTGTTTGTGATGGAGGGCGGATACATGGTCGATGAGATTGGGATCAATGCTGTCAACGTTCTGCTGGGCTTCGAAGGACGTGTGTGACACATCTCATTGATGCATGACGGCGCGATCCGACCGTCGCCTGAAGATAGGAGTAGGCGTTATAACGCGACATATAGACATCAAGGACGTTTCAAAACGGGTTCAGGCAGTAGGCATTGCGCGAGTTCTGACTTCGATGGTGAGTGGCATCGAGCAGGACCATCGTGGATTGCGCTAAGAAAACCGGTGTCGGTCGGCCCCGGCTGCGTCGAACGCCTGTCAATTACGGTATGCATCGGCGGGCTGATGCAATCAATGGAAGAAGGTTTCCATACTGAGTTTATATACTGAATTAGCGTCATCAGTCCGTGCAGCGAATCTCCGATTCGCCAACCGGTCTATAAAGGGAAGGGGTGTTCTTGCCCCGGTAGTGTGCTGCATTCGCTTCCATGCAGGCTACCGGGTCGCCGGCGAGACCGGCGCGGAGCACGCGATCGGCAGATTCGCCGAACATGAGCCTGAGCCTGACGATTAGTCAACCCGGCACCATCGACCAGAATCTGGGCACACAACGGCCGGTGCGCCGTTCAGCCAGACTTGCTCTGCATCCAGTTGCAACGCGGTCGAAGGGGCGATGTCGAAGGCAACCTTAAGTGCATGCCCAACATGGGCATCTTCGATGGGAAGTTCCCAGGTCAGGAATATCTGGATGCAATCCTGGTCCGGCGCGAAGTCGGCCACGTTAAAACCATTGCTCCCGCGCTGAATGACGCCATGAGGCTGGCCAGTATCGAATATCACAACCGTTCCCCGGGTCAGGGGAATGCGATGGACCAAAGCGGGAAAATGCAAGTCCAGACCCCTGTCCTCGCTCAGGAAGAGATTGCAAAAGGCCGCACCGCCATATTGCGCAGCGTCATGGTGGTACTTCGCGCCGCGGCAGGCCATGAGGGCTACGTCACTGGAGGCAAGCACCGCGGGCAGTCCAAGCGCGCACGTCCAATCGGACACTGCCTGCACGCAGCGCGTGTAGTCCGGCCAGCGCGCCCGCGCTCGCGCCAGAGGCATAGCCTCGACGTCCCCGGGCTCCAGGACCAGGCGAGACGATGTCTCCCTTTCCCAATCTGCAAGCAGACGTGCAGGGGGCACAGGCACGTCAACCGTGCCTGACAGCACGATGTCACTCACGCGTCGACTGCGAATGGCGTCGCCACTCCAGAAATAGGAAGTCAGCATGTCTCGCGCTCGCTGTTGAGGGGGCTCATCCAAATCATTTTAACAATGCCAGATGATCACTTTGACGACGTAGAGCCGTGAATAGTGGCGTTAGTCCATCGCGCTGCGGGCGTTGTGAGTTCACCTGTGCGTGCGCTGGGCAATTGGGCATCGTGACGTTCTGGGACAACCGCGGCACCCAGCATCTGCCTATCAACGACTACTACGGCAGCAGCATCTTCGCCAAGCGTGATAAGGCCTTACCGGATAAGCTACGCTACAACCTACGCTCGGCGATTTTTGCCGCGCCTCCTGTTTTTCTGGACACAGATTTGGGGTAAAACGTGGGTCCCAAACTGGAGTTGTTGATGTTGAAGAAAACAGATGTAAACGGGGTTGCGCCAGAGGCGCTGGAAGGAGCGCGTAGCGCGACTGGAAGCGCCTCTGGCGCCGCCGAAGTCAAGCGTTGGTCGACCGGTCGCAAACGCGGCGTGGTGCTTCGGTTGCTGCGTGGCGAACCCGTCGACGCCGTGTCCCGTGAAGTCGGTGTGACGATCGCCGTGCTCGAGCAATGGCGTGAGCTGGCACTGGCCGGCATGGAGGCCGGCCTGAAGGCACGCACCAGCGATCCCCTGGAAGCCCGGCTCAATGACGCCGTGCGGCGCGTCGGCGAGTTGTCTATGGAAAACGAGATCCTGCGCAAGGAACGTGAACTGCAGGCCCGTCGCCCTTTGACCGCTCGGAGATCGTCGACATGAGCCGCGCGATCTCCGTTAGTGCGAACAAGCCCTTTGGATTGCAACGGGTTTGCCAGGTGCTCGGATTCCCCCGCTCGACGATCTATGCTGTCCGCGCGAGGACAGCGGACAACGTGGTGCCGATCATCCCGGGCCGCCGCGGCCCGAAACCGAAGATGCCCGATGCTGACCTGCTGAAGGCCATCCGCGACGATCTGGTGGCTTCCCCCTTCATCGGCGAGGGGCATCGCAAGGTCTGGGCGCGCTTGCGTATCCTGCACGACATCCGGGTCTCCCGGACCCGCGTGCTGCGACTGATGCGCGAGCACAGCCTGCTGTCGCCGCACCGGCAAGCGCGAGGCGAACCCAACCATCACGATGGCCGGATCACAACCGATTGCCCGAATGAGATGTGGGGCACCGACGGCGTGCGCATCGCGACCGTGGACGACGGCATGGTGTGGATCTTCTCGGCCGTTGATCATTGCGACGGCATGTGTACCGGCATTCATGCCGCGAAGATTGGCGACCGCTTTGCTGCCCTTGAGCCGATCTCCCAGGGGCTGCTGGACGAATTCGGTTCCGTGCTCGCCGATGCGGGCCGCGGGCTGTCGCTGCGTATGGATCACGGTTCGCAGTACACGTCGGACGACTTCCGTAACCAGATCCGGTTCTGGGGCATCGCGCCGAGCTATGCCTTCGTCGCCGAACCCCAGACCAACGGCGTCGCCGAGCGATTCAACCGGACAATGAAGGAACAGGCTATTCATGGACGCATCTTCAAAAACCTGGAGGAAGTTCGTGCCGCCGCCATCGCGTTCAAGGATCGATACAATCGCGACTGGCGTCTTGAAAAGTTGGGCTTCAAATCACCCCTCGAAGCCCGTCAGGAACGGCTGATGAAGCTGGCCGCCTGAGCTGCAAAAGCGTGTCCAGACAACCGGAGCCGGTACACGCTCGGCGATTTTTGATCTGGCTGGTAGCGACCCAGAGCAGTTGCTCCAACACGTGCGGTCGAACCGACCGCTTCCGAAGTGCAACTGCCGGTCAGCCAGCGCCGACAAGCCGCCGCTGAGAATCGTTGCGTCGCGTGCAGCATCGCCCAGTGCAGCCGTCAAGGAGATGACTGATCGTTCGCGACGCACGGGTCCGCGGTAGCTCCCTTGCTAGTCGCAACAACAGCCATCGTCGGCCACTCAACGATGAAGAAGATGAGGCCGTGCGGCGACCGCGCCACCTGACCTTCATCTTTGAGCCGCGCCGCAACGCCCTGTGCGCTTACATCGGCGGCGCTACGCCGTCCTTTTCGACTACGACGAATTGAGCGCCGTAGGTACCGCCGTTGGCCGGTGCCGCCACGACGAATACCTTCTTGCCCGCGACCAGATCGGCGCGCGTGGCGGGCGCGAGCGTGACGACCGGCACATTGGTCGGCACCGTGATGGTGTTGCTGCCGCCTTTGTACGAGAGTTTCAGATCGCGTCCGCTCGTGCCCTCGACGACCGTGTCCACATTAGCATTCGTCATCGAACTGTTGGCGCCGAGATCCCATGCATAGTGACCTTCGCCAGTCCCGCGCGCGGCGTCGGGGAATACAAGCACCTCCCTGGCGGTCAGCTTGCCGTCGGGACCGGGCGTAGCCGCCGCGCCGACATACGAGCCTTGTTTGATATCGGAGAACTGGATCGCCTTCACAGCGCTTACCTTCGACGCGTCGCTCATGGCGATCGTCACGGTGTCACCACTGCGGCGATGCACCGTCAAAGTGTTGCCGGAGAACGACACGATGTCGCCACGAATACGTTCGGGCTTCGCGGCCGGAGATTGAGCGAACGATGCGCTGGCCAGCGTAAGCGCGACGAAGGTAGCAGCGAGCTTGAAACGAATGGACATAAGTGCTCCGTTAGTGTGTTGCGATTGAAAATGTCTGCGGCTGGCGGATCAGGATCCGCCGAACCAGTTGTAGCCCTGGTTTTCCCAGTAGCCGCCGGGAAATTCGTTCGTTACCGTGATAGCGACAATATGCTTCGGGTTTTTGTAGCCGAGCTTCGTGGGCATGCGAAGCTTCATCGGGAAACCATACTTCGCAGGCAGCACGTTGCCGTCATAGGTCAGCGTGAGCAGCGTCTGCGGATGCAGGGCCGTCGGCATGTCGATGCTCGTCCAGTAGTTGTCGGCGCAATGCAACGCAACGTATTTCGCCGTCGTATCTGCGCCGGCCAGCGACAGGAAGTCGGAGAAACGCACGCCGCCCCATTTGCCGATCGCGCTCCAGCCTTCGATGCAGATATGCCGCGTCACCTGGCTGCGTTGCGGCAATGCACTGAGTTCTCCGAGCGTCCAGAGGCGTTTGCCCTTGACGAGGCCTGTGAGTTCGAGCCGATAGGTACCTGCATCCACGTCCGGCACCTGGTCGATGTCGTAATAGGCGTTGAACGGAAATGGTCGCGTGATCATCGACTCCGGAAAGGTCGGCGCCAGCTTGCGTGGGTCGAACAACAACGCCTGCGCGCTGTCGTTGAACGAGGAGATCGTGCGCAGCATGCTGTTCACCGACCTGTCGTTCGTCAGATCGCAGCCGGACAACAGCGCAAGGCCGCCCAGGGTCAGGATGCGCTTGCCAAACAGGCGCCGGGAAGCCGAACCCAGTTCCTTCTGCGCGTCCTTGATGACGGAAGCGGCATCGAGCGTCCGCATGTCTTCACCTGAAGTCATTATTAGCGGCCCCGGATCATGGTGAGCAACGATCGGGGCACGAGCGCAACCATGACGATATGTATCGCGAAGAAGCCGACGAGCACGCTCATCGCGGCAAAATGGACAATGCGCGCGTTGTCGAAACCGCCCATCAGCGTGCACACAACCCCGAACTGAACCGGTTTCCAGATCGTCACTCCGGACAGGATCACCAGTGCAATGTCGGCCAGCACGACGAGATAAGCCAACTTCTGGACTGCGTTGTATTGACTGAGATCGCAGTGGCTGAGTTTGCCGCGCAGCGCTGCCACGAGGTCAGTCACGACCGCACGCGGCGTGATTGGGAAAATCGTCCGGCGCAGTCGACCGCTGCACAAACCCAGCATCAGATAAACGATGAAATTCGCAACCAGTATCCACATGATGGCGAAGTGCCAGAGCAGCGCACCGCCTAGCCAGCCGCCAAGTGTGATCGAAGCAGGAAAGCGGACGGTGTTGAAGATGGGAGACGCCTCGTACACCCGCCAGCCACTCATGCACATGAGAATGACGGCCGCGGCATTAATCCAGTGAAACGCGCGGACCCATACGGGATGAATGCTTGTGTGGTTCAAGACGATCTCGTTGTAGACGATATTGAAAGCGTATTGCGCGACTATCGGTGCGAGCGCAGATGGAATGCGCGTCGCCCGTCCGTCCAGGTTTAACTCTGTAATGCCAGCGCCACATTCAGGCGCGGCTCGCGGTTGGTATGAGCACAAGGATCGTAGGGACGCCGCCGCGAGGGTATCGGTCAAACGACCGATGGGCGCCGAAGGCCAGCGATCATGGACAGAAACGACATTGCTCCGTATCGGTGGGACAGGTTCCGCTGATACCGAGCGGCATCCCCTCGGCTGAAACGGACTGCCCTATCACGGGCTCGCACGAAGTACGACCGCTGTCGAAGTTAATCGGACATTGGAATGACGATTTCATGACTTGCGCGAACGGCAGGTTATTGGCCGAAAGCGAAAGATCCCCCCGGTCGACGGTTTGGTGCACTGTTAAGCTCAGACGGTCAAAACAAGTTTGCATCTAACCTATGAGCGTCTTACCTATCGCCCCTGCTGCCAGCCCACCTGCAAGCCAGACTCCAGTGATGCAAAGGGCGCGACATGCATCGCGTGACGACTAAGACCTGAGCCTGGCTACCAATACCGCTTTGCCGCAAAAGGGCGGCAGGGTAGATGCAGTCCGTGGAAGGCAGTGGTTGATTACGCCGTGAATGGAACTGCGCGGCAGTGGAACGATGTCCCACCATCCGGCTTGCTCGTCCGTGCCCCAGTCACGGGTGCCGGCCACCTACGCCGTGCGGACGAATAGAGCGCGGACCTTGGTCCAGAAATCCCCGCCGAGCACGAAGAAGCTCGCTATCAGCAGCAAATCACCGAGCACCTGAAGCTGCCAGATGTTCGACCTTAGACCTGTCCAGAACTGGTCAGCATAAGGCCCAAGCATCGCCCAGACGAGTGGCAGGCAGAACATCACCAGGCCGATCGCGTGACGGATGGGACCGACAGTCTTGCTGGGTGCCAGACGTTTCGCATGGCCGAAAACGATCGCCTTGAGCTGCTGAAAACCGGCCTTGCCCATTACCGCAATGCTGGCTAGCTGCAGAACCTTGTTGGCGACGAAAATCGTGCCCGTCAGTGCCGCCATGCGCGCGGCGGGCGTCCCCAGGGAAGCCGCGAGCGGGATGACTAGCCACAATGCAAAAGTGAAGCCGAAGATACACCCCCCGAGTTTGAAACGCCATCCGCTTGCGTTGGAAACATCGGTTTCAACGTTTGGCGTTGTCATGGCCCAATCTCCTTTTATGGCGACTCTAAAGCCTCGGATTGCCGCGACATGCGGCGTTGTTGTTCGAGAAGTTGCAGCATCAGTCACGCATACAGGCGCTAATCGTGCGCTGCATCCTGGGATGAAGTGAATGTAGAGGTGTCGCGGAAGTAAAAGCTGGAGCAAGCCTGCAATGGTGCGGCGACAGTTGCGATTCACTGACCGGTCGTCCCTCATGCGACTTGGGTGTCCTGCCGTGCGCGCCTTGCGAGTTTCACTTCCGTCGTGATCAGACCGTGACCGCGCATTGATGCGGCGATCAGGTCGGCTGTCTTGCCGTCGTAGAAGTCTTTCGCAGCCTGACAAAGCACGCTTGTGCCGCCATGCGGGTAGGTGCGGCTAGGTGAAAACGATGACGGATCCAAGGCAATGTAGTTATTGCGCGGCCAATATTTATGCAGCAAAATCGGCAACGAAATTCCACGACACGTATCGTGGCATACATATAGGGTCAGCAGGAACCGCTGACGTGGTTTGACCAGCCGGATAGCCGGAGTCGTGGATAGGTGGAGACATCCAATATGAAAGAACTAACCGCCCGGAATGTGAGCACGAGATCGAGCAGCAGCTGGTATCGCGGATGGTTTTTGCTGCTGCTGGTGTTGATCTATGCGTCGAGCTTCGTCGATCGCATCATCGTTGCGGTCGTTGGTCAAGCCGTGAAGATCGACATGAGCCTCAGCGATTTTCAGGTCGGCCTGCTCGGCGGCCTCGCATTTTCGGTTTTCTATTCGGTGCTCGGCCTGCCGATTGCGCGTCTGGCCGATAAATTCAACCGCGTCGTGCTGATCTCGATCTCGATCGTCGCCTGGTCGGCGATGACCGCGCTGTGCGGCACGGCAGGCAGCTTCTGGCAACTGATGCTGTATCGGCTCGGCGTGGGTATCGGCGAGGCCGGCAGCACGCCGACCTCGCACTCGCTGATCGCCGACGAGTTCGGTCCGCGCCGCCGGGCCACCGCGCTTGCGATCTATGCGCTGGGGCCGCCGATCGGCGTGCTGGCCGGCGCGTTTGGCGGCGGCTGGCTCGTACAGCATCTGGGCTGGCGTCCGGTGTTCTATGTGGTGGGCCTGCCAGGTCTCGTGTTTGGCCTGCTCGTGTGGCTTACGCTGCGTGAGCCCAAGCGCGGCGGCGCGGATGGTGTCGCAGCCAGCACCAGCGCCAGTGCTCCGCCCCTGAGCGCAGTGTTCAAGCTGCTGACCTCGAGCCGCGCCTTCGTGCAGATGCTGCTCGGTACGGTGATCGGTGCGTTTGCCCAGTACGGTATCAACCTGTTCATCCCGATGTATTTCATCCGCGTCTACAACATGAGCTTTGCTCAGGCCGGCCTGATTTTTGGTCTGGTGCTCGGCGTGGGCGGCATCGTCGGCAATACGCTCGGCGGCGTGTCGGCGGACTGGGTCAGCGTCAAGGATCGCCGCTGGTATGCGCGGATTCCGGCGCTGGGCACTGGACTCGGTTTCCCGCTGCTGGCGCTCGCCTTCATCGCGGATCAGTGGCAGGTGAGCGTGGCGCTGCTGTTCATCGGCACGATCCTGCTGAACCTGTGGAACGGCCCGACCTTCGCGGTGGTGCAGAGCATCGTCGAGCCGCGCATGCGTGCTACCGCGTCGGCCATCGTGTTCCTGCTCATGAACCTGATCGGTCAGGGCCTCGGTACGCCAGTGGTGGGTTTCCTCAGCGATCGTTTCGCATCGCACCTGTTCACGCAGGGTAATTTCCACGCGGTGTGTACCGCGCCGAAGGGACCGCATGGTGCCGCGGCTGCATTGCAGAGTCCGTTTGCATCGGCTTGTCATGACGCCTCGGCCAATGGTGTGCGCTATGCCATGCTGACGGTAAGCGTGGTGCTGATCTGGTCGGCCTTCCATTACTTCCGTGCGGCACGCCATCTGAAGAACCGCTAAGCCTTGTTTCGCGAGCATTGTCCGGCGGCGCCCGTGTGCAAACACGGCGCCGTTTTTCATTGGGGCTAATCTGGGGTTGAGTATCTGGTATACCAATGCGGTATCATAGGGATGCGTGCTGGTGTAGGTATTTCTTTATTCAGCCTCTTCTTATCCAACCCCTTATGATTGTCATTCTCGTCCGATGAGCCAGATCCCGAAAATGAGTAGGTCTGCCGAAATCAAGGCGCTTCTCGAAGCGGAAATTGAGCGTGGTGTGCTGGTCCCGGGCGCAACGCTCGACGAGCGGGCGCTGGCGGCGCGCTTCAATGTCTCACGCACGCCGATCCGCGAGGCGCTTCAGCAGCTTGCCGCGCAGCGGTATGTACAGATCGCGCCGCGGCAGGGCGTGTTCGTGAGCAAGATGTCGGTGCCGCAACTGCGCGACGTGCTCGAACTGCTCAGCGAGCTCGAGGTGGTGTCGGCCCGCCTCGCTGCGCGGCGCATGAACGATCAGCAGCGCGCGGCCCTGCAAAAGGCGATTGACGAAGGCGTAGCCGCTTTGCAGGAAAACGATGCGCGCGGTTTTGCCCGTGCCAATGTGGCATTCCACGAAGTAATCTGCAGCGCCTGCCATAACGACTATCTGGCCGATCAGATTCGTTCCATCCGCCGCCTGATCTTGCGTTACCGGCCCAAGCCGTTCCTCGCGCCGAGTCGACGCGAGAAGGCCATCGCGGATCACCAGAAGCTGGCGCAAGCCTTGCTGTCGGGCGATGAAAGTGCGGCCGGAGCCGCCATGGCCGAGCACTCCCCGGGCGGCGACGCGGGCTTTTCCGAGTTCCTCGCGACCCTGCCGGCCGAATACTTCGCCAGCGGGCCTACGCCGGGCCGCGAAGTCGATCCGTCGTCGATGGAACCCCTCTACGAGGACGATTGACAGGCTACGCGCCTGCTCCCGGCGTTCCGAATCCACTACTCCGTGCCCCTGGTTTGAGCTGATGCTCCCAGGGGCATTTTTTTGGGGGTGAACAGGCTGACTGGCAGGCGCGACGCAATAGGTATACATAAAGGCGTCATGCGTATGCGTCGCCATCTGCGCGATTCGTCCGTCGCGCTGCCTTTCTCCCCGGTCGAAATCTTCCTGCCGCAAGGCGTATGCCTGATCTGGCAGCCCTCTGCACCGAGTACGGCCCCGCTCATATGCCGGGGTGGGAAAACCATAACCCGATATCTTTAATGTATTCTTGCGCGCCATTCAGGTATGCGGAACAATGCTATAAATATTCAAAATCGCATTCGTGGGATATAAGAGATGTCGATCAGGTGTGACAGGTGCTGAACGGTCATGCCTGACATGGATCGACGCGCAGATTGCGACGCTACCCGGCAAATTTTTGTTCAATCAGAAGTTGAGAGGCGTGGAGACGGAGACGGAGATGAAAAAGAAAGTAATGGTGGGCGCGATTGCAGCGTTCGTTTCGGTAGGTGCTTATGCACAAAGCAGCGTCTCGTTGTACGGCATTATCGATAATGGCTTGACCTACGTGAACAACGTGAAAGGCAGCTCCCAGTTCAAGCTCGATGACGGTATCAACCAGGCTTCGCGCTGGGGCCTGCATGGCAAAGAAGATCTGGGCGGCGGTCTGAAGGCGATCTTCACGCTCGAAAACGGTTTCTCGCTGAATACCGGTACGGCTACTCACGGTGGTGCACTGTTCGGTCGCCGCGCCTTTGTTGGTCTGTCTAGCGACAAGTTCGGCACCCTGATTGCCGGTTACGACTACGACTTCATCTACGATTACATTTCGTACTACTCGAACGTTGCTCAGTTCGCGCCGTCGTATGCGTTCCACGGTTCGTATGACGTCGACCGCCTGGCTGGTGAGCCGGTCAGCAACATGGTGCGTTATGAAACGCCGGTCTGGCATGGCTTCGGTGCAGGCCTGATGTATGGCTTCAGCAATACAGCGGGTCGTCTCGGCGGTACGTTTAACGGTGCAGCGAGCGTGTTCAGTGCTGGCCTGAGATACAGCCCGTCCGGTACGTTCAACGCGCCGTACTCGGTGGCCGCAAGCTTTACCCGCACGCAAGGAGGTGCCGTCGGTGCAACGGGTGGACCGGGCGCAGGTACGATGGCGCAGTACGCCCTGCAGGCCGATGCGATTTACACTGCAGCGTTGGCTGGTCAGGTGCATCTCAGTGACCGTTTCGCCTTGAACGGTGTGTATACGTACACGAGTGCGAATAGCCGGACCCTTGGCACCGTGGTGTCAAGCGGCTACGAAGCAGGCCTGACCTATGAGGCTTCGCCGTTTGTGACTTTGGGTGCTGGTTTTACCTATATGGATCAGCGTCAGCTCGGCAAATTCGATCTGTATAGCTTCGGTGCCGACTATCGCCTGTCGAAGCGTACGGATGTGTATGCCTTTGGTACCTTGCAGCATGCATTTGCTGGTCGCCAATTTGCTGACAACTTCCTGATCTCGACGCCGATGTCGTACGGTGCCAGCGTTGGTACGAATGCAATTTATGGAAATGGCCGTTCGAGCACGGCCAACCAGCTTGCTGTGCAAGTCGGTATCCGTCACACGTTCTAAGCGGTCAAGAAAAGCCAGTGTAGGCATGCACCGGGTTTTCCGGCATGCCGTGCCTCAGGCGCCACGCTTACGCGTGGCGTTTTTTTATGTCCCGAGTTGATGGTCACGTAGTGAATGCGGCCGCGCATTCGATTCGCAGCGAGTCCAGAATGACAGTTGTTGCCATCAAAGAACAAAGGCCAGACACTCATCCACATGAGGTCCGGCCCGTGCATTCGAGTCATGCTGCTGCGTGAAGCGGGCAGCATGCTCTAATGGGGGAGATCAGAGATCGGCAAATCTGCCGTTGCTGGCCGCGAGCTTTTCGAGCAGCGGCGCCGGCTTCCACCAGTAGCCGTACTCTTCGTACAGGCGCTTGATGTCCTGGTAGACATCGGCGAGGCCGACCTGGTCGGCGTAGTACATCGGGCCGCCGCGCTTGGCGGGGAACCCGTAGCCGGTCACGTACACGACGTCGATATCGCTTGCGCGCAGCGCGATACCCTGTTCGAGCAGCTTCGCGCCTTCGTTGATCATGCCGTACATGCAGCGCTTGATGATCTCTTCCTGCGAGACCCGACGGCGCGTGATGCCCATGCGTGCCGATTCCTCGACGATGTACTGCTCGATTTCCGGATCTCGATGTGGCGTGCGGTCGCCCACTTCATAGCGGTACCAGCCCTTGCTGCTCTTCTGACCGAGGCGGCCCATCTCGACCAGCTTCATGATCAGGTCGTTCCAGCGGCGGTCGTTCGGACGCGTGGCCATCTGCGCCTTGCGCGTCTGGTAACCGACGTCGTTACCGGCCATGTCATGCACCGCGAAGATACCCATCGCGTAGCCGAAATCCTTGAGCGCGGCATCGACTTCGTGCGGCAGTGCACCGTCTTCGACGAGGAAGTGGGCTTCGCGGTTGTAGTTGCGGAACAGCGCATTGCCGATGAAACCCGGGTACACGAGCGAGTACACCGACACCTTGCTCATGCGGCGGCCGAGTTCCATCAGCGTGACGACTGCGTCGTCGGAGGTTTTGTCGGCACGCACGACCTCGAGCAGGCGCATCACGTGCGCCGGGCTGAAGAAATGTGCGCCCACCACGTCCTGCGGGCGCTTCATGACTGCGGCGATCTCGTTGATGTCGAGTCCCGACGTGTTGGTCGCGAGGATCGCGCCAGCCTTCGCGTGCTGATCGAGTTCGCGGAAGATGCCTTGCTTGAGGCCCAGGTCTTCGAACACGGCTTCGATGACGATGTCGGCGTCGTTGACGTCGACGATCGCGGTCGAGCAGGTGATCAGGGCGAGGCGCGCATCGCGCGTGGATTCGTCCAGCTTGCCCCGCTTGATGCTCTGGTTGTAGTTGTCGCGGATGCGTGCGAGGCCACGCTGCAGGCCTTCGTCGTTGGCGTCGATCAGCGTGACCGGGATGCCGGCCGCAACAAGCGCCATGGCGATGCCGCCTCCCATCGTGCCCGCGCCGATCACGGCTGCGCGCCCGATATCGCGCGGCTTGACGCCGGCAGCAACGGGGATTTGCGCGGCGGCCTTTTCGGCGGTCTTTACATGGGCCAGTGCCGCGGATTCCTGCGGCGTGAGTTCTGCGGGTGCGTTCATCCTTGCATTACTCCGGTTTGAGGAGTTTGGCGTTTCCGTCCACGAAATTCTGCAGACGTGCGGCGGTTTCGGGCGAGCGCATCATGTTCGAGCTCATGTACTCGAGGAACAGGCCGTCCTCGTGCGAGAGATCGTTGACCCGCGGCAGCAGGTTGGTGATGCGCCAGTTGGTGTCGGGCACGTTCTGCGCGATCCTTGCTGCGATTTCCTTCGCCTTCTCAAGCGCGCCGCCTTCGGGCATCAGGTAGGTGATGATGTGCTCGCGCTGACCTTCTTCCGCGTTCAGCAGGCGGCCGGTCAGCATCATGTCGGCCATCACGGTGTAGCCGACCACACGCTGGATGCGCACGGTACCGCCGCCACCGACGAAAATGCCGCGTTGGCCTTCGGGCAGGCCGAAGAAGCAGGTCTTGTCGCCGACACGAACATGCGCGGCGGTCGCCAGTTCCAGCCCCCCGCCGACCACTGCGCCATGCAGCGCTGCGACGAACGGGATCGGGCCGCGCGCGATGCTGTCGAACACTTCGTGCCACGAGTGGCGGCGGCGCTTCTTCGGCGGCGCCGTCTGGCCGGTCGCGCGGGACAGCGCCTCGCGCAGGTCGAGGCCGGCCGAGAAGTTGCTGCCATGCCCGTAGATCACGCCGCACATGGCTTCGTCGCCGGCGCGGTTGACCGCGTCGCGCAGTTGCGAGATCACGTCTTCGTTGATCGCGTTGCGCTTTTCGGGACGATTCAGGCCGATCAACGCCACTGCGCCGTCGAGTTCATAGGTAACCAGAGTTTCGCTCATACGGCGCTCCGTTGGATATGTTGTCTAGTGATGTTCAGTAACGCTGATCGACCGTTCAAAGGTTGAGGACGAGACGCTCGCTCTTGCTGCGCGAGATGCAGACCTGCATGACCTTGCCGGCGGCCCTGTCGACATCCGAGAGGTAGGTGTCGCGGTGGTCGATTTCGCCGCCGCAGACTTGCGTCGAGCACAGGCCGCAGTAACCGGCGCGGCAGTCGTACATGACGTCGACGCCGTTATCGAGCAGGGTGTCGAGCACCGACGTGTCGGCGGGCACGGTCAGCACCTTGCCCGATGACTTCAGCTCGATTTCAAAGGTTGTGTCGCCTTCCTGCGGTGCAGCTTCGCTGAACAGTTCGTAATGCAGGTCGCACCCGTGCCAACCGCGTTGGCGTGCCGCCGCGAGCACCGCGTCGATCATGCCGGCCGGGCCGCACACATAGATCGGCTGGTTGACATGGGCGCCGTCGAGCAGTGCGTCGATCGACAGGCGCGTGGCGCTGTTGTCGTCGGCGTGCAGCACGAGGCGCTCGCCCGCGAACGCGCGCAGCGCTTCGACGAACGGCAGCGCGTCGCGCGTGCGGCCCGAGAAGTGCAGCGTGTAATCGCGTTTGAGTGCGCTCAGTTCCGCTGCCATGGCCGCTATCGGCGTGATGCCGATACCACCCGCAATCAGGATCACCGAAGGCGGCGCGGCGAGCGGGAAGTGGTTGACCGGTGCTCGCACGGTGAGCGTGGCGCCGGCCTGCAGCGTGTGCATGAAGCGCGAACCGCCGCGGCCTTCGTCCTCGCGCCGGATGCCGAGACGGTAGGCGCGCACGCCGGCACGCGTATTGATCTGCGGATCGGTATTGATCAGCGAATACGAGCGCCATTGCGCCATACCGCCGTCGGCAGCCGGGATCTCAACCCGGATATGCGCGCCGGGCTCATAACCCGGCAGCAGCGCGCCGTCCTCGGCTTCGAGCGTGAAGGACTTGATCAGGGAGGTCGGCGCGTCAACCGACGCGACACGCAGCTTGAGAGTAGGGGCGAGCATGGTGGTCATTCAGTAGGTCTTACTTTGTGTCGGTCAGGGTGCGCCAGTCGGCGCCGGCCTGCAGCACGCCGCCAACCGAAACGGCCTTCGAGTAATCGAGTTCCGGGCTGTCGGCGAGGGTCGGCGTCTTGCCGGCCACGAACTCGCGCGCGGCCTTGAGCAGCAGTGCGCGCACGCGCAGCACGGCGCCGTCGGCCGAGCACAGTTGTTCCTGCGTGCGGTCGTAGATCGGGCCCTGGCCGAGGAACATCGCGAAGTCTTCCGTGCCGAGGTGCTGGTGGAAGCCCGTCGCGTGGCCGCGCTTCATGAGGTCGCGGTTCTGGCCGAACGATTCCTCGCGCGTGCCCGGCGGCAGCGGCGGGAAGTTCCAGACGTCTGGCGTGGCTGACATGATCGTCATGCCGAGTGGGCAGTGCGGGTTGTACTGCACGAACCACGCGCGGTGCGTCACGTCGTCGACCGGGGTCGAGAAGAACACCGTGGTCGGGCCCTTCGCGTCGGGCGGACAGATGATGCCGTACCACGGCATCACGAAGTTGTTGACGCGCGCGTAGACCTTCTCGTCCGGCATGTCGCGCAGGGCGGCATAGCGGTAGCCATACGGGCGGTCTTCAAAATCGAAGCGCGGCGCCAGTGCCTTCGCCATGATCATGCGCTCGTTGCCGCCGCCCGCGGTGATCTGCGTGGTCGACTCGTGCAGCACGCCGACGTGCGACGAATCCATCGACGCTTCGACAGCCTGGACCCAGTTCGTCGGCACTTCGACGCTCGTGACCGAGCGGTGCTCGGCCGGCAGGTCCATGAACGGCAGTTCGGGGAAGCGGGGCGCGGTCTCGCCCTTGCCGAGCCACACCCAGACGAGACCGCCGCGCTCTTCGACGCGGTACTGGCCGGTCTTCACGCGCTTGCAGAACTGCGCCTGATCGCCGACCTGATTCGGCGCCTCGACGACGGCACCGGTCGTGTCCATCTTCCAGCCGTGGAAGATGCAGCGCAGGCCGTTGTTTTCGTTACGCGCCATCATCAGCGACGTGCGGCGGTGCGGGCAGAGTTCGTCCACGATGCCTACGCGGCCGTCGGTTGCGCGGAACGCCACATAGTTTGTGCCGAGCAGGCGCACGAGCACCGGTGCGCCATCGGCCACGAGCTTCGCCGACGGTACGGCCGGAATCCAGTAGTGCTGGCGGATCATGTCGCCCATCGGCGCGCCGTTCTCTACGCGCGTCAGCAGCTCATTGTCCTCACGAGTCATTGCCATGTTCTGTCCTCTCCGAGTTTTGCGTCTTGCGCGTCAGGCCTTGTAGTTGCGGAAGGCACGCGTGTAGACGCGCGTGCAGTTGCATTCGAAGATGTTCTTGCGCTGCTCGTCGGTCAGCCACTCGATGCTTTCGATGACCGGCTTCATGTCGTCGTAGTCGCGTCCCGAGATCGGATCGCGCGCGCTGCCCGTACCCGGCTTTTCGGTGCCGAACATCACGTTGTCGGTGCCGGCAACCTTGAGCAGCAGTTCGATCGAATCCTTCGCGTAGTTGCAGGTGTCGAAGTAGAGCTTCCTCAGCTGCTCGTCGAACGTCTGCGGGCTGTTGCGGCGCGCGGCCCACGAACGGAAGCGGCCCATCTGGTAGGGGATCGCGCCGCCGCCGTGCGCGACGATGATCTTCAGGTTCGGATACTTCTCGAACACCTTCGATTCGAGCAGCGAGATCACCGCGATGTTCTCCTCGTTGATGAACTTCAGCGTGTACGACTCGCGCGGGTTGCAGCTGCCTGCCGAGTGGATCAGCGCCGGTACGTCGAGTTCGGTCATCGCGTCATAGAGCGGGTACCAGAACGGGTCGCCGAGGCCAGCCGGTGCCGGGCCTTCGCCTTCGGTCGGGTCCGGGTTCAACAGCGTGCCGACGAAGCCGAGTTCGTTCACGCAGCGCTTGAGTTCGGCGACGCAGCGCTCAGCCGGCGAGTCGTTCATGAACTGCGGCAAGCCGGCCACGCCACGGAAACGGTCCGGGAACATGTCGACGAAGCGCTTGATCAGGTCGTTGCAGTGACGCGTCCACAGTTCCGTCACGCGCGCCGGCTTGACCGAGTGCATCTGCAGGTAGGGGCGCGGCGAGATGAACTGGATGTCGGTGCCAACCGAATCCATGCTGCGCACGAGTTCCTCGGCCTGCTTGCGCACTGCCTCGTCGGGGATGTTCGGCGTGGTCGACGGGTTTGCGCGGCCGCCGACGAGTTCCGCCATGTAGCGGAAGCTTTGCGGGGGCATCACGACGTGGGCGTGGGAATCGATGATCATGGATGAGCCTCAGTGGGGTTCGGAGTGTTCAGTAACAGAGTGCGATAACTCGTGTACGCGGCGCTTTTATTGCGCTCAAGCGATTACCGCAAGGGTTTCGAGCTGGATGACCATGCCGTGCTGCAGAACGTGCACGGTCACATGGCGTGCCGGGCGACGCGCGGCATCGGGCCAGAGGGCCAGCCAGTGCGCGTTGATGTGTTCGCGCACTGAGTCGTCCGTGATGTAGACGGCGAGCTTCACCACATGGTCCAGCGTGGCGCCGCCCGCGTCGAGGAAGCGCTTGAGGTTTTCGAACGCGAGGCGCACCTGATCGGCCGGGGTCTCGGCGAGCTTGCCGGCGACGGGGTCCTTGCCCGCAATCGCCGACGAACACAGCACATTGCCGATGCGCGAACCGACAGGGATCGGTACCTTGTGCGCGAGGCCGGGAACGTCGATGGATTGGGGCATGTCTCCTCCGTGTCTATACGTGGTGAAGGGCGCGCGTCAGTCCGCGCCCAGATCGAAGAAATGGCGCGGCACGGCCGCGAGGAATTCAGAGAAACCGGTGGTGCCGGCCGGCACGTGTTTCATCATGACTTCGGCGGCTCTGGCTTCGTTGCCGCTCTGGATCGCGCGCGCGATGTCGAAGTGCTCTTGCAGCGAACGCGCGATCTGGCCGCGGTTGCGCAGGTCGGCCATGCGGTAGCGCTCCGAGCGGCGGCGCGCCGTGCGGATCTGCTCGGCCAGGTACTGGTTGCGGCTGCCTTCGTAAATCAGGTCGTGGAACTGCGCGTTGGCGATCGCGTACTGGTCCGTATCGCCTTCTATGGCTGCCTGCTGGCATGCCATCAAGGCCCGATCCAGTTGTTCGCGCAGCTCGTCGCTCGCGCGGCGCGCGGCGAAACGCGCGCACAGTGTCTCAAGCTCGCCTATGTATTCCAGCATGGCGCGCACCTTGCCAATCGACAGGCGCGACACGGTAATGCCCTGGCGCGGCGAGATCACCACCAGATCGCGCGCGACGAGATGCTGCAGCGCCTCGCGCACCGGCGTGCGTGACACATTGAACCGGGCCGCGAGCGCGCGCTCGTCGATCGGTGTGCCCGGGGCGAGCTTGCCCTGTTCGATTTCGGCCTGCAGGGTGGCCCGAATATCGCTCGCGAGACTGGCCCTACCGCGCGCGGGCGCCTCGGGCGCTTCGCCCGGCGCGCCGCTGCGCTCAAGAGTGGGGTCGACTGCAAGTTTCATTGAGTTGCCCGCTTGGGTATGTTGGTAAGTTGTCAAAATATACCAATGATAATTTCTGGTATGCAAGATAGTGTTTCTGTTCATGGATTTCCTCAGTGCCCCGAAGATCGCCCGACTGCGACATAAAACCTTTTATATTTCAAATAGATGGAGTGAATTGAGAGAGGTCCTCTGCTACTGCCTAGGTGAAAGTACCAGGGTGGTTTTTCGGCGACTGGTATATTGAGATTGGTCGGTTGGTATGCCAGAATGCGTTACATCACAACGGAATCTGGTATGCCACATCCGGATTCAATCAACATCACAGGTCAGATCAGATGAGCAAGTGCCTTATAGATGTGGCCGGCGTGCAGCCGGTCGAGCGTGTGCTCAAGCCAAAGTCGATCGCGATCGTCGGTGCATCCGCCGATCCGCGTGCTTTCGGTAATTTCGTGCTGCAGAACCTCGAGCGTTTCGGTTATGCAGGCGATATCCACCTCGTGTCGCGCAGCAGCCAGGAAATCAATGGCCGCTCCTGCGTGAACAGCGTCGAGGCGCTGCCGCAGGGTATCGATCTGGCCGTGCTGTGCATTCCTGAGTCGGGCGTGCTCGATACGGTGCGCACGCTCGGCACGCTGAAGGCCGGCGCCGCCGTGATCTTCGCGTCGGGTTATGCCGAGGCGGGTGACGAAGGCCGCGCGAAGCAGGAAGAACTGGCGCGTGGGGCAGCCGAAGGCGGCGTTGCGCTGATCGGCCCGAACTGCATGGGCTTCACGAACTTCGAGGCCGGCGTGCCGGTGACTTTCGAAGCCGTGGCGCCGTACCCGCCCGGCGGTCGCCGTGGCGTGGGCGTGGTGGCGCAGAGCGGCGCGATGGCCGCAAACCTGCGTGACGCGTTCATGGGCCGGGGCCAGCCGCTGACGGCAACCGTTTCGACCGGTAACGAGGCGAGCCTCGGTATCGAAGACTATCTGGCCTGGTTCATCGCCGATTCGCAAACGAGCGCGATCGCGGTGTACGCCGAGCAGATCCGCCGCCCGCAGACGTTTTTGCTTCTCGCACGCGAAGCACGCGCGGCCGGCAAGCCGATCGTGCTGCTGATGCCGGGCAAGAGCGCGCGTGCCCGTGAGGCGGCGCAGTCGCACACCGGCGCATTGGCAGGCGATCACGCGACGGCGAGCGTGCTGCTGGCGCGCGAAGGCGTGGTGGTCGTTGATTCGCTCGACGAACTGTTCGACACGACGACGATTCTGGCGCGCTTCCCGGCGCCGCCGTCGGCCGGTACGGCGGTGATGACGGCTTCGGGCGCGGTCAAGAACATCACGCTCGATTTCGCCGAGGACATCGGCCTGACGCTGCCGCACCTGACCGAGCCGACCATCAAGAAGCTGACCGGACTGCTGCCCGACTACGCTGTGGCGGACAACCCGCTCGACTACACGACGATCGGTGTGCGCAACCCGGGCCTGATCGGCGAACTGATTGATACGGTACTGGCCGATCCGAATATCGGCTCGCTCGTGCTCTCGATCATGGGTGGCCCGTCGATCGCCCAGCGCGACAAGGCCGATTACCTCGTGCCGGCTCTTGCGCGCGCAACGAAGCCGGCCGTGCTCGCCGTGATGGGTGACGACAACAAACTTGAAGATTTCTTCACGGAAGCGATCGCCGCGAGCGGCGTGCCGTTCTTCCGTTCGCCGGACCGCGCGCTGCGTGCGTGCGCCCGCGTGGCCTCGTATGGCGAATCGCTGGCGCGTGCCGAGCGTGCCCGCGCCGAAGCGCCGAAGGCGATCCCGCTGCCGGGCGCCGTGCCGCCGAACGGCATCTTCGCCGAATACCAGGGCAAGGGCTGGCTCGCTGCGGCCGGTCTGCCAGTGCCGAAGGGCGGTCTCGCGAAGTCGCTCGACGAAGCGCTCGAGATCGCCGATGAAATCGGCTACCCGGTCGTGCTCAAGGCTCAGGCAAGCGAACTGCCGCACAAGAGCGACGTCGGTGGCGTGGTGGTCGGCCTTGCCGATGCCGCCGCGCTGCGCGCCGGTTGGGACAAGCTGCACGCGAGCGTGAAGTCGCACCGCCCGGAGCTGGTGCTCGACGGCGCGCTGGTCGAAGCGATGGGTCCGCGCGGTCTGGAACTCGTGGTGGGCGCGAAGCGCGACGCCGACTGGGGTCCGGTCGTGCTCGTGGGTCTCGGCGGCATCTTCATCGAAGTGCTCAAGGACGTGCGCCTCGTGCCGGCAGATATGTCGGAGGACGACATCGTGGTCGAGCTTGGTCGCCTGAAGGCCGCAGTGATGCTCGGAGGCGTGCGCGGCGCGGCAGGCGTGGACATCAAGGCCGTCGCGAAGGCCGTGGCGGCGATTGCCGACCAGATGCGCGCGAACCCCGAAATCACCGAAATCGACGTCAACCCGCTGGTGGCCTATCCGGACCGCGTGCTGGCGCTCGACGCACTCGTGGTATGCGGCGCCCAAGGCCCCGCCCATCACTGAGCCCCCGGATCAGAGGAGACATATCGAATGAAGCTGGAATTCTCCGCCGAGGACCAGGCATTCCGCGCCGAAGTGCGCGAGTTCGTGAAGCAGAACCTGTCGCCGCGCCTGAAGCGAAAGGCCGAACTTGGTCTGCGCATCGAGCGTGAAGACTACGTCGAGTGGTATACGAAGCTCTACGAGAAGGGCTGGATCGCGCCGTCGTGGAAGAAGGAACACGGTGGTCCGGGCTGGACGCACGTGCAGCGCTACATCTTCGACGAAGAGACGCTGCTGGGCGGCGCGCCGCGTATCGTGGCGAGCGGCATCAACATGCTTGGCCCGGTGCTCAATGCATTCGGCACGCCTGAGCAACAGGCCAGGTACATCCCGAAGATCCTGCGCAGCGAAACCTGGTGGGCGCAGGGCTTCTCGGAGCCGGGCGCGGGCTCGGACCTCGCGGCAGTGCGCACGACGGCCGTACTCGACGGCGATCACTTCGTCGTCAACGGTCACAAGGTCTGGACCTCGTACGCTCACTGGTGCGACATGATGTTCGCGCTCGTGCGTACCGATCCGACCGCGAAGCCCCAGGAAGGCATCTCGTTCCTGCTGATCGACATGCATGCCCCGGGCGTCGAAGTTCGCCCGATCAGGATGCTAGAAGGCGGTACCGACCTGAACGAGGTCTACCTCGACAATGTGCGCGTGCCCGCCGAAAACCTCGTCGGCGAACTGAACAAGGGCTGGACCTACGGCAAGTTTCTGCTTGGCCATGAGCGCACCGGTATCGCCGGTATCGGTTCCTGCAAGCAGCAGCTTGCGCGAGCCAGGCACCTCGCGAAGCAGCAGGGGCTCGAAAACGATCCGCTGCTCCAGTCGCGCATCAGCCGCTTCGAAGTCGAGTTGATGGCGCTCGAGTTCACGGGCCTGCGCATGCTGAGCGCGAACCAGGCGAGCCGCGTGCCTACGGTTGAGGCGCCGATGCTCAAGGTGCGCGGCACAGAGCTGCGCCAGGGCATCTACGCACTTCTGACAGAAATCGCCGGCCCGTTCGCCGTGCCGTTCGACGAGCAGGCCATGCTCGATGCGGCCGGCTACGAAGGCCCGAGCCCGGACGAACTGATCGCGGTCGCAGCGAACTACTTCGACGCACGCAAGGCGTCGATCTACGGCGGGACCAACGAAGTGCAGCGCAATCTGATCAGCCGCGCGTTCTTCAATGCTTGAGGCGGAATACGAACATGGATTTTTCTCTGACTGAAGATCACGTCACGCTGCAAGACGCCGTGCGCCGCTTCTGCGATGGCGAATATCCCGCGCACCTGCGCGGCAACGCCGAGGACAAGGAACTGGCCGCGAAGCGCCGCCAGGGCCTGGCCGAGATGGGCCTGACCGGCCTCGTGATCGACGCCGATCACGGCGGCAGCGGTTACGGCGCGGTGGAAACGATGCTCGTCGCGCAGCAGCTGGGCCGCGCGCTTGGAGGCGCCGGCTGGCTCGCGAGCGGCCTGCCGGCAGCTACGCTGATCGGCTCAGCCGGCAGCGACGAACAGAAGGTCGCATGGCTCGAAGCCGTGGCAATGGGCGAGGAGGTGCTGGCGTTCGCCGTTGGCGAGGCCGGGGCGCGTTACGACATCACGGGTCTGGCTGTGCCCGCCACAGAAACCGGCGACGGCTGGAAGATCAACGGCACGAAGACGATCGTGTTCGACGCTGCGATCGCCGATGCCTTCGTGGTGGCCGTGCGTACCGCAGGCCAGCGCGGCGACAGGCAAGGCTTGACGCTGTTCCTCGTGGACGCGAAAGCGCCCGGCATCAGCCTGCGCAACTTCGGGACGATCGACGCACGCGAAGCCGCGCACGTCACGTTCGACAACGTGGCCGTGAGCAAGGCCGATCTGATCGGTGCGGCCGGTGCGGCTCACGACCTGATCGATGCTGCCCTCGACCGCGCGAATGCCGCGCTGGTGGCGGAGTCGGTCGGCGTGCTCGAAGCACTGCTCGAACACACGTCCGAACACCTGACGACACGCACGCAGTTCGGCGCGCCGCTCGCGAAGCTCCAGGCGCTGCAACACCGCGTGGCCGACATGCTGATTTCGCTCGAACAGAGCAGGTCGATGGCCTGCGCGGCCGCGATGGCCGTGGACGAGAACGATCCCGAGCGGCGCCGCCGTTTCGTGTCGGCTGCGAAGGCCTATGTCGGCGACGCGTGCCGCTCGGCCGGCGAATGGGGTATCCAGCTGCACGGCGGCATGGGCATGACCGAAGAGTGCCGCGTCGGCCACTACGCCAAGCGCATGTTCGCGATCAACATGACCTATGGCGACGCGAGCTGGCATCTGCAGCGCTTCTCCTCGCAGCGTCTCGCACAGGAGGCAGCATGAGCCTGAACGGAGCAGCCTATATCGTAGGCGCTTACGAGCACCCGACGCGCAAGGCCGACGACCTCTCGGTGCTGCGCCTGCACGCCGATGTGGCGAAGGGCGCGCTCGAAGACGCGGGCCTGACCAAGGACGACATCGACGGTTACTTCTGCGCCGGTGACGCGCCGGGCCTCGGCACCACGACGGTCGCCGAATACCTGGGCCTGAAGCTGCGCCACGTCGATTCGACCGAGTGCGGCGGTTCCGCGCCGATCCTTCACGTGGCGCACGCGGCCGAAGCGATCAAAGCCGGCCGTTGCAACGTGGCGCTGATTACGCTCGCGGGCCGTCCGCGCGCAGCAGGTGCCGCGCTGTCGCTGAAGGCGCCGGACCCGGACGCGCCGGAAGTGCAGTTTGAACTGCCCTTCGGCCCGGCCACGCAGAACCTGTACGGCATGGTCGCGAAGCGTCACATGTACGAGTTCGGCACCACGAGCGAACAACTCGCGTGGATCAAGGTCGCGGCCTCACACCACGCGCAGCACAACCCGAACGCGATGCTGCGCAACGTTGTGACCGTCGAGGACGTCGTCAATTCGCCGATGGTGTCCGATCCGCTGCATCGTCTGGACTGCTGTGTGATGAGCGACGGCGGCGGTGCGCTGATCGTCGCGCGCCCCGAAATCGCGAAGAAGCTCAAACGTCCGCTCGTCAAGGTGCGTGGCGCGGGCGAGGCGCCCAAGCACGCGGCTGGCGGCAAGATCGACCTGACCTGGTCGGCAGCGAAGTGGTCGGGTGCGGCTGCGTTCGCCGAGGCCGGCCTCACGCCGCAGGACATCAAGTACGCGTCGCTGTACGACAGCTTCACGATCACGGTGCTCATGCAGCTCGAAGACCTCGGCTTCTGCAGGAAGGGTGAGGGCGGCAAGTTCGTGATGGACGGCAACCTGATCTCGGGGGTCGGCAAGCTGCCTTTCAACACCGATGGCGGCGGTCTGTGCAACAACCATCCGGCCAACCGCGGCGGCGTCACGAAGGTGATCGAAGCGGTGCGCCAGCTGCGTGGCGAGGCGCATCCCGCCGTGCAGGTCAAGAACTGCGATATCGCGCTCGCGAACGGTATCGGCGGCGCGCTGGCGTCGCGTCACACCGCGGGCACGCTGATCATGGAACGGGAGTAATCATGAGCACGACCCAACCGACTACCGACGCGCCGGCTCAGGGCGCCACGCCTGCTGCCCAACCCGCCGCGAAGCCCGCTGGCCCGCGTCGCATCCACGCGCCGCGCGTGCTGCCCGAGGCGAAGCCATTCTGGGAAGCCGCAAAGGAAGGCCGCCTGCTGATCAAGCGCTGCCAGGACTGCGGCGAAACGCATTACTACCCGCGCGACATCTGCCCGCACTGCATGAGCTCGAACACCGAATGGCTCGATACGAACGGCCTGGGCACGGTCTATTCGTTCAGCACGACGGGCAAGGACGAGGCGCGCTACACGCTCGCGTACGTGACGCTCGACGAGGGCGTCACGATGCTGACCAATCTGGTCGACTGCGATCCCGCAGCGCTCGAGATTGGCCAGCGCGTGAAGCTCGTCTTCAAGCCGAGCGAGGGCGGATACCCGGTGCCGATGTTTACGCCCTCGCGTACGTGACGCTCGACGAGGGCGTCACGATGCTGACCAATCTGGTCGACTGCGATCCCGCAGCGCTCGAGATTGGCCAGCGCGTGAAGCTCGTCTTCAAGCCGAGCGAGGGCGGATACCCGGTGCCGATGTTTACGCCGGCCTGAACGAAACCCAGAGCAGCCATTTTGCATGGGACCAGAGTAAGTGCTGTGCATGGGACCTGAGTAGCGCGCTAAAGCGCGAACTCGGGTCGACAGCTGAAGCGCCAACTCTGGTCGACCGCAACTAACGTTGCATGGGACCAGAGTAAGGCGCTGAAGCGCCAACTCTGGTCGACAGAGGAGACAAGGCATGTCAGCCAATTTCAGGGAACAGCACAGCCGCCACGATCCGAAGAAAGGTCCGCTGTCGCGTTTCACGATCATCGACGCCTCGCGCGTACGCGCGGGCCCCACGGCCATGCGTGTGTTCGCGGACATGGGCGCGCGCGTGATCAAGCTGGAGATCCCGCCTGGCGCGCCGGGCGGTGACGACATGATCGGCGGCCGCGACCATAACCGCGCCGACTACGAGAACCTGCACCGCAACAAGGAAAGCCTGACGCTGAACATGAAGGACCCGGCCGGCCTCGAGATTCTCCGCGAGCTGGTCAAGGGCGCCGACGTGTTCATCGAGAACTTCCGCCCCGACGTCAAGGATCGCCTCGGCATCGGCTACGAAGCCTTGCGTGCCGTCAATCTGCGTCTTGTGTACGCGAGCATTTCGGGCTTTGGCCAGGACGGCCCGTATGCAAAGTGGCCCGGTTTCGACTCGATTGCGCAGGGCATGGGCGGCTTGATGAGCCTGACCGGCAAGCCGGGCGAAGGTCCGATGCGCGTCGGCATCCCCATTGCCGACCTGTGCTCGGGGCACTTCTGCGCGCAGGCGATCATGACCGCGCTGCTCGAACGCGAAGCCTCGGGCGAGGGCCAGTGGGTCCAGACCTCGCTGCTCGAAGCACAGATCGCGATGCTCGACTTCCAGGCCGCGCAGTGGCTCGTGGACCACAAGGTGCCGCAGCAGGTCGGCAACGAGCATCCGCTCACGGTGCCAACCGGCGTGTTCCCGACCAGAGATGGCTTCCTGAACCTGGCCGCGATCGGCAATTCGATGTTCGCGCGCCTGTGCGAGGCGCTCGGCCTGCAGCACCTGGTCGGCCAGCCTGGCTATGAATCGGACCCGGCGCGCGTCGAAAACCGCGACGCGGTCAACAAGGCGGTCGGCGAGGTGTTCATCACGCGTACCACGCGCGAGTGGACTGAGCTGCTGATCAAGGTCGGCGTGCCGTGCGGCCCGATCTACAAGGTTAACGAAGTATTCGACGATCCGCAGGTCAAGCATCTGGGTATCGCGTGGCCGGCCAACGTGCCGGGCAAGGGCGAAGTGTCGTTCGTCGGCACGCCGTTCCGTCTCTCGCGCTATCCGCGCGCGCAGACGCCGCGACTCGCGCCGGAGCAGGGCGAGCACACGCAGGCGATCCTGAACGAGCTTGGCTACGACGATCGACAGATTGAGCAGTGGCGCTCGGCCTTCGTGGTCTGACGCGCATTAACGGCAGGTATTGAAGAGAGAGACGAAATGGCACGACTGGTCGCCGGATTCGGTTCATCGCACAGCATCATGCTGGTTTGTCAGCGCGAAGACTGGCAGCATGGTTTCAAGCAGGTCGATCCGAAGAATCCGTATTACTTCGATCGCCTCGGCAACCCCACGACTTATGACGCGCTGCTCAAGATCGCCCCGACGGATTCCGAGGCGATGGTGACGGCCGACAAGATGGGCGAGCGCTACGATCAGGCCGAAGCGGCCATGGACGAGTTGCGCGAGCGTATCCGCACGGCGAAGCTCGACGTGTTGCTTGTGGTCGGCGACGACCAGACCGAGCTGTTTCGCACGACCAGCAATCCGGCCTTCGCGATCTACTACGGTGAAACGATCCGCAACGCGAAGCGCGTGTCGAGCCCGAATGAAAGCTGGTACGCGAAGGCGCGCACGATGCGCCAGGAGCCGGATGCCGACGTGCACTATCCGGTCAAGGCCGACATGGCGCGCTGGCTGATCCGCGAGCTGTGCGACCGCGATTTCGACATCACGGCGATGGACGGTCTCGAGCGCGACCAGTACGAGGGCCATGCGTTCTCGTTCATTCACCGCCGCTATATGCAGGGTCTCGACCTGCCGGTGATCCCGGTCATCATCAACACGTTCGATCCGCCGAACCAGCCCACGCCGCGCCGCTGCATCCAGCTCGGCCGTGCGCTGCGCGAGTTGATCGAGTCGTATCCGGAAGACCTGCGCGTGGGCGTGCTCGCTTCGGGCGGCCTGTCGCACTTCGTCGTGGACGAGGAACTCGACAACGGCATCATCGACGCGATCCGCCGCAAGGACAGTGAATGGCTGGCCGCGCTCGATCCGAAGCAGCTGCAGGCTGGCAGCTCGGAGATCCGCAACTGGATCATCGGCGTGGAGGCACTGAAGTCGCTCGACCTCGAATGGGTCACCTACGTGCCCGGTTACCGCACGGCGGCCCTGACCGGCACGGGCCTCGCTTTTGCGGCCTGGCATACGCGCGACTGAACGCGGCAGCCCTGTCCGTCCAGGGCGGGGCGCTCGCATGGCACTTCAAGTTTCTATCAGGAAAGTACAACACATCATGGCTGACCAAAACGTACAGCGCCTGCGCCGGCTCGATTGCTGCGCCGTGTCGGACGCGCTCGACAAACTCAAGCTGAGCGGCGTGGTGAGCGGTTTGCCGCAACGCGCCGGTGCAGGCCGCATCGCGGGCCGCGCGATCACCGTCAAGCTCGACAGGGGCGAAGCGCCCCCGGGACCGCCGGTGCACCTTGGCTGCACGGCCGTTGAACAGGCCGACGGCGAGAACGTGATCGTCATTGAACAGCGTAGCGGCGTGGAAGCCGGTTGCTGGGGCGGCCTGCTGTCGCTCGCGGCGAAGGTGCGCGGCGTGGCCGGTGTGGTCGCAGACGGTCCGGTGCGCGACATCGACGAAGCCGTGGCCTACGAGCTGCCGGTGTTCAGCCGCTCGACGACGGCGCGCACCGCGCGCGGCCGCGTGGTCGAGAAGGGCACGAATATTCCGGTGCAGATCGGCGAAGTGCGCGTGGAAGCCGGCGACTACATCGTGGCCGACAACAGCGCCGTGATCTTCATTCGCGCAGCCGACATCGAAGCCGTGCTGGAAGTTGCCGAAATGATCGTCAACAAGGAGGCCGCGATGGCCAAGGCGATTCTGGCCGGCACGCCGGTCGGGCAGGTGATGGGCGGCAACTACGAGCACATGCTCAAGTAGGCGGCATCCGGACAAACCCAGAAAACACGCAGGAATTCATACCGTGACGATTCAGGACAAGAACGTCGAGCGCGCAGCGAAGCTCGATACGGCGACCCTCTCCGACGCGCTCGACAAGCTCGGCATCGTTGGCCAGTGCTACAGGATCAAGCCGCGCAGCACCGATTTCCGCACCGCCGGTCGCGCCTTCACGATCAAATACGGTCCGGCTTCGAACCCGCCGGGCACCGTGGGCGACTTCATCGACGACGTGCCGGTCGGCAGCATCGTCGTGCTCGACAACAGTGGCCGTGAAGACGCCACCGTGTGGGGTGACATCATGACCGAGATCGCGCACCGCCGCGGCATCGCCGGCACCGTGATCAACGGGGTGTGCCGCGACGTCGCGCTGTGCCTGAAGCTCGGTTACCCTGTGTTCAGCCGCGACCACTGGATGCGTACCGGCAAGGACCGCGTGCAGGTCGAAGCCGTGAACGTGCCGGTCAACATCGGTGAGGCGCGTGTCGCGCCGGGCGACCTGCTGCGCGGCGATGCTGACGGCGTGATCGTCATCCCGCGCGAGCACGAGGACGCCGTGCTCGACGCCGCTGAAACGATTCACAGCGCTGAAGAAGCGATCCGCGAGGCCTGCCGTGGCGGCATGCGTCTCGACGAGGCGCGCAAGCAGTTCAAGTACCACCAACTGCAGACCCGGGGGAAGTGAGCATGAGCGCCATCAAGGAACACGATCAGGCGAGCACGACCCGTCTCGATTTCGAGCGCGTCGACGCGAAGGTCGTCGAAGCCGCGCGTAACGTTCCGGCAGCCGCATTGCATGAGGCCGGCGGCAAGATCGGCGTGCTGCCGACTTCGATCAAGCCGGTCGCGCCGGGCTTCAGGATCTGCGGCACGGCGTTCACCGTGCATTCGCCGGGCGGCGACAACCTCTGGCTGCACCGTGCCATCCTCGCGGCCAAGCCGGGCGATGTGCTCGTGGTCTACACGAACGGCGCGTACGACCATGGCTACTGGGGTGAGGTCATGACTACGGCGGCCAAGGTGCGCGGTCTCGCGGGTCTCGTCATCGACGGCTGCGTGCGCGATGCCGACCTGCTGGACCAGATCGGCTTCCCGGTGTTCTCACGCGGTCTGTCGATTCGCGGCACGGGCAAGGACTATGGCGCGATTGGCTGGCTTAATGCGCCGGTGCTGCTCGGCCACACGACTGTCGAGGCTGGCGACCTCATCGTCGGCGACCGCGACGGCGTGGTGGCGGTACCGCGTGCCCGTGCGGCAGAAGTGGTCGCCAGGGCCGCGCAGCGCGAAATCGACGAAGCGGCGATCTGCAAGCGCATCGAAGCAGGTGAGACGACCATGCAGATCTACAACTTCCACTGACCCGACGATGACCTCGAAACACGCCACCCATTCGCCCGGCCTTGCGCCGGAACTGACCATCACGGGTCCGATCGCAACGATCACGCTGCGCCGACCCGACATGGCGAACCGGCTCGAGCCGGCAGATCTCGATACGCTGCGCGGCTTCATCCGTGACGTGAACGCGCGGCGCGAAGTGCTCGTGTTGCGGCTACGCGCTGCAGGCCGGCAGTTCTGTGCCGGATTCAACATTGGCAGCGTGGCTGACGGCAATGTGGGGGCGAGCTTCGAGGCGCTCGCGAGCGAACTGGAGCAGGCACGACCCGTGACGATTGCCGCAATCAACGGAGGCGTATACGGCGGAGCAACCGATCTTGCCTTGGCGTGTGACTTCCGCGTCGGAGTCGAGACGAGCCAGATGTTCGTGCCGGCTGCGCGGCTCGGCCTGCTGTTTTATCGGGGCGGGCTGCGGCGCTATGTGTCGCGGCTTGGATTGAACGTAGCGAAAAAGCTACTGCTCACGGCGGCAACATTCGACGCAGCGCAGATGCAAGCTTGCGGCTTTCTCGATACGGTTGTGGCGCCCGCAGCGTTGCGCGACGAAGTGGATCGCCTGACCGGCGAGCTGGCCGGCATGGCGCCGCTTGCACTGCTCGGCATGAAGAAGCACCTGAACCGGATCGCGACGGGCACCCTGGACGCCGACGAGTTTCAGCGCGACGTCGTCCAGGCGGACGCTTCGCGTGATCTGCGTGAAGGCGCGCTCGCATGGAAGGAAAAGCGCAAGCCCGTTTTTCGCGGCGAATAGACAGGATGAGACACAACGGTCGTGACGGATTCGATTTCGCAGCGGCCCCGAGACGGAGGTAGGAGACTTATGGAAATCAACGATGGCGAGCTTCGCGAGCGGCTTTACGGCAAGAGCGGATTGCTACCGCCCATTACGACGACGCTGGGCGGCGAGTTTCTGTCGCTGCGGGATAACACGCTCGAAGCCGTGTACATCGGTGCACCGGCGTTCCTGAACCCGGCGGGGCAGGTGCAGGGCGGCATCCTGTCCGCGATGCTCGACGACGTCACGGCGACGCTCGTCACCTCGACCCTGGCCGAAGGCGAGCACTGCGCGACGCTCAGCCTGAACACAACGTACCTGCGGCCGGCAAAGCCCGGCAGGTTGCACGGCCGGGCGACGCTGGTGCGCAGGGGGCGCGGCGTGTGCAACGTCAACGGGGAGCTGTGGCAGGAAGACAAGCTCGTGGTGACGGCGACAGCAGTGTGCATGATCGCCGGCCGATGACGGTGCTTCTTGCGCGAATCCGGCGTTGCGCGGTGGACGCGGGCTGACGCGAGCCAGGCAAACGGGCCTTGCGTCGACCGGTCACCGACCGGTCGGGCGGCACCGTCGCGAGACAGAAACCTGACAGGCATCGGACATACGAACGCGCTTCGCTTCACGACAAGAAAGAACAGCGATTATCAACGTGACGAGAGCGCGATACTTGCCGGTCACGAAAGGGGCACATGAACACCCAATCCCGGGAGAGCGCGAACGGCTGGCAGCCTCACACCGTTTCGACCGACGTTGTGATCATCGGCGCTGGCCCCGTCGGCCTGATGATCGCCAATCGTCTCGGCCTGCAGGGGTGAGCGTCCCGCTCATCGAGAAGCTTGAGCAGATCATTGACTATCCGCGCGCGATGCGAGCGGCCAATGCATCACGATTCGCGCGGCCTGCATGGTCGGTGCGGATGGCGGTAACAGCTTTGTGCGCAGTACGCTGAACGTTCCGTTCGAAGGCCGCACGAAGCCGAATCAGTGAATCGTCGTGGACGTGCGCGAATCCCGGAGATGCGTCCGCATGCGTCATTGTTACGGCGTCATTCGAGAATGCGCTGTTCGATCCGTGCGATTAGCTCGTCGAGCGCGCGAGGTCGCGAGAGTCGATCCTGCAGGCTGTCTGCCAGCATGGCCGGCAACTGGTCAGCCGGAGACGCCAGCGCGGCCCTGGCAGCCTCGATCGATGCACGCCGGCCTTGCGGCAACACAACGCCGAACTCGTAGAGCAAGCCGCGAACTAGGCAGATCGAAGTAGCCGCCGATGAAGCAGGGATGTGAGATCCATGCGCGAATCGCACACTATGTGGACATAGACCATCTCATCTGCAATCTGATAAATCACCCGGTTCGAGCCGGAGATTGCCTGCCGAAACTGTGTCATATTGAGTTCACGCAACTCGTCGACCCGACTGCCGGAATCAGGGAAATCGGCCAACCGGCGAATCGTCTGTTTGAGGGTCGAGTAAGTCTGGCTCCACGTGATCTGCCCGAACTGGCTGACGACATAGCGCCGGATCTCGCGAATGTCGTCTTCCGCGGACCCGAGGATAACAACCCGATGCGTCATTCGGGCCGGTCCAGATCGGCGAAGACGTCCTCAGCGGCCCTGAATTTCCCTTGCTGGATTTCCTTCGAACCCATCGCGAGAATTTTCAGGAGCGCCATGGTCTGTTCCTGTTCCTCATAACTGTGCACGTCCATGACCACCAGTTTCGCTTCGCCGTTCTGCGTGATCAGCAGCGGCTGGCGACTCTCCGCAATCTCGCTGACAATCTGCGCAGCATGACTTTTGAGGTAGCTGATCGGTTTGATCTGAGACGAAAATTTCATGGTGTAGTCCTGCAATGAACATAGATCGGACTGATTTTAGTCCGAATATAGACCGCAGTCCACGACCAAACCGTCGTGACGACGGAATCCAGTGCTGTCCGGGGTGACATTGATTTTCGTGCGAATTTCCGGTTAATTCGATTGAGGCTACATACGGGCTAGCAAGCCGGCCCTAATAAATACCTGTTCTGAATCACCTCTCGGTCTACAGCCAGGAAGACCTCAACGCTGTCGCGGATAGCCTCAACAGCAGACCTCGCGCCACCCATGCGTTTCATTCGCCATTCGAAATCTTTGCTGCCAGCCTCGCCGCCGCTTCTCTACCGGATGCTTCCATTCACTGACCGCTGTGTTGCGCTTCACCTTTGATAGCGCCAGGCGAAGCCTGGGATTGGAGGAAGTCATGTGACGGAAACCAGTCATTGGAATCCAGAGGGTTCGACTCCCTCCCGGCAAAGGCTAACCACCAGCCGGAAGCAAGCCTTGCATGCGAGTGCGGTAACGCACTACTTGAAGCGTAGGCAGCGGGTACTTAAGCCGTGTGATTGAGCCTCGATATGAAGTAACCGTTGGTGTCTTCACTTTTCAAATACTGGGGACTGCACTGTGTGAGCCGTAATGGTGAGGCTCGCCAGGCCGACCGGGGTCTGAGAGCAGGGCAAAGGTACGAGGATGGATTCCCCAGGAACCTGGGAGGTCCTGTGTTCGACCAATCTTGTGCGGCCCTGAGGCACGGGGCGATATAAACCGGGCCATACCTTGCGGACCTCTCCGCCGCAGGGAGCAAAACGTGGAGAAGAAGGATTGGAGCGAAGAAGCGAATCCATAAGCGACTTCGTATTCGACACAGGAAGTCTTAGCGCCCTCGTAGTACTGATGACGCCGGGGAACGCCGCTCAGGCGGACCCGGTCGATGGAAAGGGGGGCGTCGTCGTTGCAGAATCGTTCGTGGGAAACACGGAGGTGCCTTGAAACCTGAAAGCGTGTCAACGAAACAGGAACGAATAGCCATGCTGGCGAGAAGTAATCCCGAGATGGCGTTCACCTCGTTAAATCACAACATCGACTTTGAGTGGGTGAGGTATGCCTACGACTGTACGCGTAAGGATGGTGCAGTCGGCGTCGATGGGCAGTCTGGAGAGGACTATGCGGTGAATCTTACGCAGAATCTTCTCGGGCTAGTCGACCGGCTCAAGTCAGGCCGCTACCGCGCGCAGCCGGTCCGTCGGCATTTCATCGCCAAGGCGGACGGCGGTCGTCGCGGGCTCGGTATTCCTTCCTTCGAAGACAAGGTGGCTCAGCGTGCCATCGTCATGCTTCTGGAGCCGATCTATGAACATGACTTTCACGACTGCTCCTTTGGCTTCAGACCCGGTCGCAGTGCTCACGAGGCGTTGCGTTCTGTGTGGAAGGGAGTTATGTATCGTGGTGGACAGTGGGTGCTCGACGTTGATGTTCGGAAATACTTCGACAGCATCGATCGGGCCAAATTGAGAGAGCTTCTCGCCAGACGAGTCACCGATGGCGTGGTAAGAAGATTGATCGACAAGTGGCTGAAAGCGGGCGTACTGGACGATGGCCAGCTAACGTATCCTGATTCCGGTACCCCCCAGGGCGGGGTGATTTCACCCTGCCTCGCCAACGTGTTTCTGCATTATGTTCTGGACGAATGGTTTGCTGCTGAGGTGCAACCGCGCCTTCGCGGTCCGAGCACCCTGGTTCGTTTCGCGGACGACTTTGTCGTGATACTCGCGCACAAAGACGATGCGGAACGAGTCATGCGGGTGCTGGAAAAGCGACTGGGCAAGTACGGCCTGGAATTGCATCCGGACAAAACCCGGATGATTGATTTCCGCTTCCAACCGCAATTCGGCCACGATGATGACCAGAAGCCGTTGGCCACGACCTTCAACTTCCTCGGATTCACCCACGTGTGGGTGACTTCGGAGAAGGGCCGGGCCATGGTGCGGCAATTAACCGCCAAAGATCGCATCGCGCGTACGCTTAAAACGATAAACCAGGTTTGCCGTAGTATGCGGACCAGGCCGCTTCGCGATCAGCACCGGCGTCTGTGTCGGATGCTCAAGGGGCACTATGCCTACTTCGGCATCAGCGGGAACTATGAGCGCCTGGCGACCCTGCCGTACCAGGTCGCACGCATCTGGCGAAAGTGGTTATCGCGAAGGTCGAACAAACGCTCTCTGCCATGGGTTGCCTTTGCAGGAATACTCAAACTATTTCCGCTGCCGCAGCCTCGGATTGTCCATAGCTACGCAAAATCGTGAGCGAATCTGCACGATGAAGAACCGGATGCCTTAATTGGGCTCGTCCGGGACTGTGAGGGGTGAGGGGGGCGACCTCCTCACCTACTCGGAAACCGCCCTATCACACGTCGCGATTCCGTTCCCGATAACGGACGCGCTTTATGGCATCGCACCGAACGACAAGGAAGATTTCAATGAGAACCTCGGCACGCTCGCACCGCGCGGCGAACGCGGCACGCTGATTCTCACGCTCGACTCGATGTTCCGGATCACATCGAATCTGTTCTTCCCTTATGTGTTGCAACGTATCAACGAAGGCATTGGCAAGATGCCGGGTCCAGTCATCAGGTTACCTAAGCGAACTCACGAAACCGCCGCCGAGTTGCCAGACGAAACGGCCGACGCGTTACCCGAGCCCGAAGAGATTGGGTCCGATGCGCCGTAGCCGGTCGAGATTCGAGCCGAGCGTGCCCGCGCCGACCACGGGCCCGGTTCTCGTGTGAGCTACGGCTGATAAGACGGATCGACGATCGTCCAGAAGGCCGCTTTCGCCTGCAGATTGGCTTCGAAGAGTAGCGGTAGATTGGTGCGCGGCACCGGCGTCGAAGTCAGCCATGTATGCTTGTCCGAATAGCCCCACAGCGTCACGGCCTTAATGCTCGGCTCGTGTTCGAACAGATCGAACACCGCGCGATAGCGCTGCGCCTGTGCACGCATCACGTCGTTGGGCACCGGCTGGCCGAGATCGGGAAGACATGCATGCGGATTGCTCCAGCATTCGCCCGAGTCGGTATAGAGACTCACGTCAAGCTCCGTTACCTGGTTCTCGAGTCCAAGCGCCGCGACATCGTCGAAAGCCTGCTTGATGTTCGGCAGCGGCGGCCAGTTGACGCTGATATGCATCTGATGCCCGACGCCGTCGATCGGCACGCCCTGAGCACGCAACTTGCGGATCACGGAGAGCAGCTTCGCACGTTTGCCCGCATCGTCCGTGTTGTAGTCGTTGATATAGAGCTTGGCGTTCGGGTCCGCCGCCCGTGCCGCACGGAACGCGATCGCAATGTAGTCCTTGCCTAGCGCGCGATACCACGGACTGTCTTCACGATCGACCTGATGCGGGTCGTCGCTGATGACTTCGTTGACCACGTCCCACGCATAGACCTTGCCACGGAAGTGTGTGACGACGTCTGTTACATATCGGCGCAGCCGCGCCGCGACGATGTCGCGATAGTGCGGATCGTTGGGGTCGCCGGCAAAGAACCAGTCCGGCGCTTCTGTCCAGTCGCCGCTCTTGAAGTGCCAAACGAGCGTGTGGCCTCGCACCGCGATGGCATGTGCCTGCGCGAACGCGACAATCTCGTCAGCCGGCACGAAGTTGTATTTGCCTTCCGCGACACCGATCGTGCCCGGCTTCATCTTGTTCTCAGCGGTCAGGCTGGAAAACTGCGCGGCCAGCAGCGCGGCGTCGGCGGGACTGGTTATCGAGTCCGGCTCGATCGCCGCGCCGACCTTGAAGTGCGCGGCCATCACGCTTCTCAATTGCGGCGGTGCTTCCGCGGGCGCCGTTGCAAGCGGCGGACCGTCGTGAGCGAGCGGCGTGTGGCTGCTCATGCAGCCTGCGGCCCAGACCGCCGAACAGAGCGTCGCGGCCATGTAGAACAGGCGTACCGAGGTACGTCGAGTGCGCATCTTTTGTCTCCTTGACGTGAGGGTTTTTCTTTGAAAGCGCTTTCTACCTTCTTATAACGGTACCGGTAACAAAGAATCTTAAGCAACGACTGTAGCGATCGCTACGCGGGGTTTACCTGACTTATTCAACGATGCAATCGACGTGGCGCCATGGGCAATCTGGTCGAACGTAGCCCTGTGCCGTTGGCGCTTTCTCGTGCGGCGCGCACGGGCGTTGGCGATTGGAGCGCGACACGCTATATACCGGCGCATCGCACGGAATGCGGACAGAAAAGCGCGAGCGGTCGGTTCGAGCGTCGACCGCGCGGCGCTCTGGTTTGATTTCAACGTGCGTTCAACGAGCCACCGTCGGGCGCCAGCCAGTTGTCCACCGAGGTGACACCGGGCACCGACCTCGCACTCTGTTCGGCAAGCGCGACATGTTCTCGCTGTTGCACCCATCCGATCAGCGAGACCTGTCCCGACCGGGCAAAGACAGTTACATGAGACATCCCGACGCCGGCGCGCGCAGCCGCGACGCGCACGTTATGGACGAGTTGTTGGTCAGTGACCTGCGAATCGCTTTGGGCATGCACTGCCGGGGCGATTGCGCTGGAAATCAGCAATACGAGTGTGGACACAATGGCTGTTTTCACGATACCTCCTTGCACAAAAGCAAATGCGCCGGCGAATTCCGGCAGCAAGTCTTCCGGTCCGACTCGATGAGGGGCCGGGGAAGAGGATGAGACAAAACCTGCGCACTGCTCGGATATCCATCGTGTATGGATGGCGCAACTGGGGTTTTGTCGGCCGGAACAGTGGGCCGCCTTGCAATCGCCCGGCAAAAATGCTTGAGTGGTCGTCGTGTCCGAGCGCGGCTTGCTTCGCCGCGTCGTATGAATTGATGATAGTCCGGAATTTCGGCGCGTGCTGGCAGCGAGTGAGGGCCTGGCTCAGAAACTGGGCATTTCGGCTCGTTGCATCTGTGCAACATCAAAATCGGTTTTGCACCGTCATTCGACCGACTCCTCGCGTCTTGCGAACCCGCATCGAGGCAATGCGGGCGTCTTTGCTGTTTTTATGCGCATGGACTCAAACGGATCTCCCAGGAAGATGACCACAACGTGATGGTCACAAAGCGTGTGCTACTTCGCCATTGAATCGCGTGCAAGCGCTTTCAGCAGCAGCGTTTTCCCTGACACACGAGATCGATACGTAGCGCAAAACCCATCTCTATAATCGCCTCGAAATGTGTAGCGGGCATTTCAGCGAAGCGGGGGGCGTGCGACGCAACGAACACCCCGAGCGGCTTGGAGACGCCAAACTCTATATAGGATATCTAATGAAAAAAGAAGTCTTTGCTTTGTCCATGATGGCAGCTGCGACGATGGCCCATGCGCAGAGCAGCGTCACACTATACGGTCGTATCGACAACGGCATCCAATACGAGACCGGCCTTCCGGGCGGGCACGCGTGGAGCGCCCAGAGCGGCGACTGGGGTTGCTCGTGGTTCGGGCTGCAGGGCTCTGAAGATCTGGGCGGCGGCACGAAATCGGTCTTCCAGCTGGAAGGGCAGTTGAATACGATGACCGGCGCGTCGGCCGGCAACCTGTTCGGCCGTCACGCAACCATCGGGGTCACCAACGACAAGTTCGGTCTCTTCAAGATCGGTAATCTTGGCGCGGGTGAACTGGCGCAGGACAGCTGGGGCACGGACCCGCAGTTGATGCAGCGCTACGCAATCTCGACGCTGGTGCGCGGCCGTAACTGGACGAGCACCAGCAACGGCGCGGAATATAACTCGCCGGTTCTGTTCGGTGGCCTCGTCCTCAAGGGACAATATTCGCTCACCAACAACACCCATTGGAACTCGGCGCCAGTCAACTCTGCAGGTGTTCCCACCGGCCAAGGCCGTACCAATGCGGTCGAAGGTATTTACACGTGGGGCGGTGGCGATTTTCGCGTGATCTATGACGAGGTCCGCGGTGCCGACGGTTCGTTCAACAACGTCTACTCGGCTTCCCGTATGGTTCTCGCTGGCGGTACCTATAACATCGGTCCGGTGCGGCTTTACGCTGGTTACCAGCACATGAGCGCACCTAGCGCGACCAACGCGAGCATGGGCGTCACCGACGCATCGCAACCGGCCGGTGTGAGCGCACCGACCACGGTCGATCACGAATGGTTCGGTGCCGAGTGGCAGGCGACCAATGCCACGGCTGTCACCGGCGCGGTCTACCACGCGAACGCGAACCATGGCAACGGCAACGCGACGCTGTTCACGCTCGCGGCGACGTATGCGCTGTCCAAGCGGACCTTCGTCTATATGGAAGCGGGCTACGTCCACAACAGCTCGACTTCGAATATCAACTTGGGCAATGGCTCGTACGGCAACAACAACTTCAACCCGGTGACTGGCACGTCGTCTAACAGCAACCCGAACTACGGTCAGAGCCAGACGGGTGTGTTCGCCGGCATCATGACGATGTTCTGAGCCGGGGTTGGTTTAACCAGCAATCGTAGTGATCTCCGTAGCTTTGGTACTGCTTAATTCTCTTTCATAGAGAGGCCGGTGCGACGCCTCCTCCACCCTCGTCGCACTGGCTGCTTTTTCAGCTGCTAATTCCGGACTTCATGCAGCACGGCATTTGACTTACACATTTTTGAAAGTGCTTTCAAGAAAGTATTGACGCAGACCATGACCGACGATGGCACCAATCCACCCAATGTGACACTCGAGGAAATCGCGCGGGCAGCCGGCGTTTCCCCCAGCACCGTGTCGCGCATCCTGAATGGATCGGCGCGGGTGCTGCCTGAGAAGCGGCGGGCAGTGGAGGAGGCGATCGCGCGGTTCAACTATCGGCCGAACGTGCTGGCCCGCAGCCTGGCGAGCGGCAAAACCAACACCATCGGCGTGTTGACGCAAACGGTGTCCAGTCCGTTTTACGCGGAGTGGCTGCGTGGTATCGAAGACGGGCTTTTGGAGCCGGGTTTTACGGCGCTCTTTGTCAGCAGCCGCTGGAACGTCAACGACGAAAAGTCGCGCATGGAGGAATTCATTGCGCGCCGGGTCGACGGGATCATCCTGTTGCATGCCCAACTCGACGAGCCGTCGCTCATCGAGTATTCACGGCATGCGCCGTTGCTCGTGCTTGGGCGCTCCGTGCAAAACACTGGGTCCCTCGTGGGCTTGCCGATCGACAACCTGCAAGGTGCGCGTGATGCTACCCGCCACCTGATCGAGCAGGGTCATCGCGAGATCGTTTTCATCGCGGGACCGCCGAATCACGAGGATGCCATCGAGCGGATGGACGGCTACCGGTTGGCGCTCGAGGAAGCGGGCATCGGCTTTGACCGTGATCGCGTCGAGCAGGGCGACTATCTGGAGACGGGCGGACTGGCGGCCATGGAGCGACTGTTGACGCGGGACCTATCGTTTAGCGCGGTCTTCTGTGCGAACGACCAGACCGCCTACGGCGCGCGTCTCGCGCTGTTTCGCCATGGGCTGCGCGTGCCCGACGATATTTCGCTGGTGGGCTTCGACGATCTGCCCACGTCGTCGTATATGACGCCGCCGTTGACGACGGTCCGCCAGCCCACTTACGAAATCGGCCGGCTCGCGGCGCAGGGAATCGTGCGGATGATCCGCAAGACGTCGATTGCGCTGAGTCCGATTCCGCTCACGCTGGTGACGCGCGAAACCACGCGTCGCAACGAGCCGACATCTACGCCAAAGGATTCGCGTGCCTAGTCATCGGGGAGCCGAGCGGCACGGCCCGCAGGCGGCATTTTTTTGTCATCACGTGAAAGCGCTTTCAAACATGAGTTTCAAACAGTGGTAACAAGGTCGCAGGGAAACAGTAGTGACGAAGCAGCAAGAAGTAACCGGGAAGTAACCGGACGCAATCGAAACGCAATCCACGAACGGTTCAACAGGAGACGAATAATGAAATTCCGCTTTTCAGGTCCTGCCGCTGCAGTCCTGCTCAGCTTCGCGGCGGTCGCCGCCCATGCCAACACCACGTTGACGGTCGCGGTGTTCCCTAAGCTGGATCAAGAGATCAAGGATGCCATTCCCGCGTGGAAAAAGCTGCATCCTGATGTCGATATCAAGGTGTCGGCGCTGGCGATTGGCGACCACCACAACGCGATGACGACCGCACTCGCCACCAGTTCCGACCTGCCCGACGTGATGGCGGTCGAAGTCGGCTTTATCGGCCGGTTCGCGGCGGGCGGCGGTCTCGAGGATCTGTCGAAGCCACCGTACAACGCGGGCCAATACAAGAACCAGTTCATTCGCTATACGTTCGCGCAAGCGACCACGCAGGATGGCGCGATTGTCGGCATGCCGGCGGACATCGGACCGGGCACGCTGTTCTATCGCAAGGACATCCTCGACAAGGCGAGCGTCACCGAAGCCGATCTGACCAAATCATGGGACTCGTATCTGGCCGCCGGACAGAAGATCAAGGAGGCAACTGGCTCCTATCTGATGGCTTCGGCGCGCGATATCGAGGATATCTATATTCGCGCCGACCTGAAGGAAGGCGACGGCGTCTACTTCGACAAGGCCGGCAATCCGGTCGTGACCTCGGCGCGTTTCGTGAACGCGTTCCGGCTCGCGAAGAAGGCGCGTGATCTGGGCCTCGACGCGAAGATCTCGCCGTGGTCGAACGAATGGGCCGAGGGTTTCAAGCGCGGCACCATCTCGACGCAGATGATGGGTGCGTGGCTGGGCGGTCACCTCTCGTCGTGGATCGCGCCGGACACGAAAGGCTTGTGGCGCGCGGCCAACCTGCCGAACGACGCGTACGCGTCTTTCGGCGGCACGTTCTATTCGATTCCGGTGAAGGCGGCCCAGAAGCCGATGTCGTGGGAGTTCATCAAGTTCCTGACGACCCGCCAGGACACCCAGCTCGCTTCGTTCCGCTCGATCGATGCGTTCCCCGCACTGCTGTCCGCGCAGAACGACGGCTTCTTTGCTGAGCCCGTGTCGTTCCTTGGCGATGAAAAGGCGCGTCTGATCTGGCGCGATGCCGCGAGCCACATTCCGGCGATTCAGCGCAGCAAGTACGACCAGGTCGCCGAGGAAGCGGTCCATTCGGCGCTCGACAAGGTGGTCGACAACAACGAGGACATCGAGACGGCGCTTAAGGAAGCGCAGGACCAGATCGCGCATCGCGTCCGGCGTTGATGAAAAGAGTACGGCGCGGCCCGCGCCGTACTGAAGTTTGCAATAGCGTAGCCGGTGCCAGTTGCCGGCTACGCACGACTGGACGGAGTTCCTGATGAACGTTTCGCTGCCCACACCCGAATCGGACGCCCGTGAGGGGCGCGCGCGCGATGTGCTGCCGACGCTGACGGCACCTCGCAGAAAATCGCTGATCAACCCAGTGAAGATCGCACCGTATCTGTTTCTCGGTCCGTTTTTCCTGTTGTTCGCTTTGTTCATTGCCTTTCCGCTGCTGTTCTCGCTATACCTGTCGTTCCAGAGCTGGGACGCGACCGCGGGACTCGCCAGCATGAAGTGGGTGGGCCTGTCGAACTTCACGTTCACACTGACCGACCCGTGGTTCTGGAAGTCCCTCTATAACACGGCGTCGATGGCGGTCATGTCCGGCGTGCCGCAACATCTCGTCGCATTGCCGCTCGCGTTCTTCCTGCAGACGGCATTTCGCCGCTGGCGCAATTTCGTCGTCGGTCTTTACTTTCTGCCGTTCATCACGTCGAGCGTCGCGATCGCATTGATCTTCTCGTCGCTGTACTCGACGGACTTCGGCATGATCAATCTGGCCATTGCCGCGATCGGCAAGCTGCCGGGCCTGCACTGGCTCGTGCCGGCTCATCCGATCGAGTGGCTGTACAACCCGGCCAACGTCAAGCCAGCGGTGTCGGTGGTGATCTTCTGGCGTTATGTCGGCTGGAATACGGTGCTCTATCTGTCCGCGCTGCAATCCATTCCGAAGGATCTGTACGAGGCCGCGAGAATCGACGGTGCCAACGGCTGGCAGCAGTTCACGCGCATCACGATCCCGCTCATCAAACCGATGATTTTCTTCGCGGTGACGCTGTCCATCATCGGCGGTCTGCAATTGTTCGAAGAGCCGTTCATTCTGCTGCCGAACGATGGAATGGGTACCAGCCAGTCGGGTTTGACCACCGCCGTCTACATGTACCGAACGGCTTTCCACGACGGCGATTTCGGCACCGCGAGTTCGATTGCGTGGCTGCTGTTTATTTCGATCGCCGCGCTGATGTGGCTGAACACATGCTTATTCCATCGCAGCGGCATGAATGAGGAGGCACGGTAATGAAATTGTCGAACCACAAGGCCCGCTATACCGGCTATGCGATTGTGCTGGCGGGCGCGCTGCTGATGTTCTCGCCGTTCTATTTCATGTTCGTATTCGCGACGCACACCAGTTCCGAGATCTTCTCGATGCCGCCGCCGCTGTGGTTCGGCAGCGCGTTTCTCGACAACATGGCATCGCTGATGCGGCATATCCCGTTCTGGCGCAATCTCGGCTGGAGTTTCTACACGGCGACGCTGCAGACCTTGCTGACGCTGCTGGTCACGTCGATGGCGGGCTACGCGTTTGCGATGTACGAGTTCCGCTTCAAGAAGACGTTGTTCGCGATCGCGCTGACGGCGATGCTGGTGCCGCCGTTCCTCAGCATGATTCCGACCTTCATGACGATGAACCTGCTGGGGTGGATCAATCAGCCACGCGCGCTGTACGTGCCAGGTGCCGCCGCCGCGCTCGGTGTGTTCCTGATGCGTCAGTACGTTTCGTCTGCGATTCCGTCCGATCTGATCGAGGC